>JANQLF010000302.1 GCA_028280785.1 Planctomycetota bacterium | reverse complement strand
TAACCAATTCACTAGCAACTTTGCGCATCCCGTTTCTGCCAGCATCATCGTTGTCAGGTAACAGAAATACGTCTCTTCCCCGAAACCACTGGGCATATTCTTTTCGCCACTTACCTGTACCGCGCACAAAGGTTGTGACAACAAGATCGTGTGCTGATAAATTCTCAGCATCCTTCTCACCTTCAACAACGAATATGCCACGATCCGCATTGTTAGCAACTGTCGATAAATTATAAATGGGTAAACGAGAAACAGCTTTGAATTCTTTCGCCTCATAGCCATCTGGTATTTGCTGATTATTTTTTTTCTTGCGCCAATCACCTTTACCAGCTTTACGACAATATGTCCCGGCTGTTAAACCCCAAACCCAATTGCCTTCACCATCAGGTCGTCGTTGCGCAAAACTTTTTGGATGAAATCTAACAACTTGAAAAACTAAATCGCCAGTATCATTAAAATAATCATAAGTGGCAGTTATTTCTTTGTTGCCTATTTTTTGTTGCCGTTTTTTATATCTTGGCCATGCATCAATATCTTTCAATGCATCTATGACTTCAGACTGTGTGCATCCAGCATGGCATTTAACGACAATACCCTTTTCACCATCATGAATAGATAATGACGCTTGTAAATCTTCGTGAGCTGGACACGAAGCGAGCCATCCACTTCCTTGTTCGACTGCATTTTCGAGTTTAGCCGCCACATCATCGGCACAGCGTATGCCGTTGATTACCTCATCAGTCATAAAATTCCCAATGCACTTTTATGTTGATATTTTTGCAACATATTATTATCATTGGCAGCTCAAGTCAATGAATTTAGGAGTCAATAATGGCTAGCGGTTTAAACAAAGTAATGTTAATAGGTAACTTGGGTGACGTGCCAGAGATCCATGAGAGCAACGGGAAAACCATTGCTGTAGCCAGTGTGGCAACCTCTGAGAGCTGGTTAGATAAAGAAACCAATGAGCGGCAAACCCGCACAGAATGGCATCGTGTGGTATTTTACAACCAAATGGCGCTAAATGTAAAAACCTGTGTTGATAATGGCTGGATGACCAAAGGTTTACGTGTTTATGTTGAAGGAAAAAACCGGACACGCGAATACGAGAAAGACGGTATCAAGCGAAAAATCACTGAAGTTGTGGCTGATGGCTTTGATGGCACATGTTTCAAAATGATTGGTAACCAGCCAGGTGGTCAACAAAACAACAATCAAGGACAAGCCACTGGCCAGCAGCAACCAGGCTCTACACAGCAGCAACAAACGCCAGCAAACTTCGATCAGTTCGATGACGACATCCCATTCTAATCGATGAGAAAAAAACAAAAACTCTACGTTGAGGAATTGGCCTTGGCGTATGAGTTTAAATGCAATGGTTATTGCATGAAGCTTGTCGCTTGGTGTCTGGGTATTAGTTATTGTTATTTGATGAATCAGCTGAGAGTGGCCGAGAGAGAAGGTCTTTCTGGGTTTCCATCTCGTTACAAAACTCTTCCCCCGAGCGCGCCACAAAGGCTATACCACCAGCAGATGACACAGCTTCGAGAAAGTTTTTCTGGTGACTGGAGACCCGACCAGTCGGTGCTTTGGCTTCAATAGCTGTAAATACAGCAATTTTTTTGCCGACCATATCTTGTGTAATGTTAACAGGCGTCCAACCCGTTGTATCTGAATAGCCTTTAGGTAGGCCGCTACTGAATGGGTGAGCATCGCGAATAATAACATCGCCCTTGCTGCAGTAATACATGCCATCTTTGGCAACCTTGTCAATTTTGTTGCCGGTCCAGCCCATACCCACATTGACACGAAAAAGTCGTGTACCGATCTCAGTGGCAGCCATCAAAATAAGTTTTAATATGTTGCTTTCTTTTTTATGCGTGGTACTCATGCAATACTGATTGCGCTCGCTTCTCTTGTTTTTCCCTTCGAGATCTTAGCACATGTGCAGCCCGCTTTCCTGCTTTTATTGGGTCAGATCCACGCTTAATAAATAAATCGGTGAGTTCTCTGGCCGTTTTGGCTTGATACATTTCAGCATCAAATTTACGGCGCGCCTTTTCTTTATCGACCTTTTTCAGCTCACCTTCAGCATGCTCAATTTCACGTGATTTAATGGGGTATTCGTAACCACAGTAAGGGCAACGTGGTGCAGGTCGGTGTACCGCGAAACATTTATTGCACTGCTTGGCCATAACATCTGTTTCATCATCATTCTTTTTGCGCGAGTCTCTCTTTTTGCTGTCAAGTGTCCATTCAATATGATCATCTGGCAAGCCGTGACGCATCCAGTTATTCGCATGGTCCAATATGATAGCATTTGAACCATCCTCTTTAACACGCAAAGCGCGACCTGTTTGTTGTCGTGACAATGCACGTGATTGTGTTGGTCTTGCGCAAATAACTGCATCAATCGTTTTATTTGATCCGGCTTGTGCCGCTAAATCATAGCCTTCGCCAAACAAATCAACATTAAAAATAATATCCAAGTCACCAGCAACCAGTGCTTTAGCCGCAGCAATCCTTGCTTCTTTTTTCATTTTTGAATCAAGGTGGAGAGCGCGAATATTGGCTTTATTAAACTGCTCAACGATATGCATTGAATGTTCAATACTCACAGCAAAACCAACCGTTCTTTTACCGGCTGCATGTTTTCGCCAATGATCGATAATGTCACCAGTGATTTGTGACTTATCCATCGCAACAACCAGTTCATCTCGTTTGTAATCACCAGCTCTACAATGAAGCTCAGTTGTATCGGGTGTACTTGCTGCAGAATAAATATCGTAATCGGACAACCTGCCGTTTTCGATTAACCAATTCGTTGGCGGTCCTTGTATCATGACATCAAAATAATTACCAAGCCCAGTTCCGTCAAGACGCTCAGGTGTTGCCGATAAGCCTATATGGTAAGCGTTCGGCATGGCATCCTTAACCTTACTCCACGTTTTAGCGCCAAGGTGGTGGGCTTCGTCCCAAATACAAATGACTGGCAAATTCACGGAATTTATTCGATTAACCAGTGTGCCTATTGAACATATTTGCACAAGTGACTTTTCGCTATAAGCGGGATACTGTGCAGCAATAAAACTGATTTGTTTTATGCCGCCTCTGCCAAATGTTCTATAGGTTTGGTCTATTAATGATTGCCTGTGGCAAATAAAAAAAACAAGGTTGCCCTTGTTAACTGCAGCTGAGGTTATATCTGTAGCAACAACTGTTTTACCAAAGCCTGTTTCGCATTGTATGAGTATATTCTTGTAACTACGCATTGCATTGCGCAAGTCATTTACAACATCAATTTGATCTGGAAACAACTCAAACATGCAAACCTCTTTTTAGTCTCGACATCCTGTGAAGAATTGTGTTTCTTAAATGAGTTAACACTATCGGTTGCAAATGCTCAGGTACTTTTTCCTCAACGGTCGATTTTATTTCTTTGTTAACTGAGTAATTTTTCTTGCCTTCGCTATCTTCTTTGCAAACGATAAGCTCAATTGATCCATCGATCTCTTGAGCGTATTGCCTGGGTGGTATTATATTCCTACGCACCGACTACAAGATGCTCTGGCTTAAGATGACGCTTCTGCTTCTTGGCTGCAGCAAGAAGATCTTCATGATGAACAGAAGGTACGCGACCATCTCGGCCACCATTCTCTTTAGCGTAAGTCCAGCGGTAGATTGTGGTGCGCTCAAGACCAAGTATGTCAGCTACATTGGCAGCGCCCTCGAATAACTCAATCACGTATTCAGCTGGAGTTTTCTTTTTTCTGCTTCTCGGCATTACGGTATATCGCTATATTGTTTTGAGGCAGTTTATTTAACTGTAGACAAAATGTCAACACCCCTATTGACAGGCAGATTTAAGTGTTGCTAAAATGTCAACAATCTTAGATATTAATTCTAAAAAGGTAAACACAATGGATCACAAACCAGTCGCTATAGTACCCGAAAGTCATGAACATTGGCTGCAGTTAAGGTCGGAGGATCTTACCAGTACGGAGATTCCTGCTTTGTTTGATATGTCACCTTATCTAACAGAGTATGAGCTGTATCATTATAAAACCGGATCGGTCGAGAACACCTTTGCCATGAACGAGCGAATGGAGTGGGGGTTGCGGCTAGAGGAAGTGATTGCCAAGGGCGTAGCGGAAGAGCTTGAGCTTACCATCCGTAAAGTAAACCGCTACGTCCGCCATGGCATCGTTGAGCGCATGGGTTCGTCATTTGACTTTGAGATTGTTAATCATAATAACGGCCCAGGCATTCTTGAAGTAAAAAATGTTGATGCACTGGTTTACAAAAACTCATGGAAAGAAGATGAGGCACCAGAGCATATTGAAATGCAAGTACAGCATCAGATGGAAGTAATGAACCGCGAATGGTGTTTGATTGCTGTGCTTGTGGGTGGCAACCAGATAAAATACATTGAGCGTAAAAGAGATCACGAGCTGGGTGATATTTTATGTGAACGTACTGAAGCCTTTTGGGCTGACGTATACGATGAAAAAGAACCAGACCCAAACTACATCACTGATATTGATTTCCTTATTCAACTTCACAACCATGCTGGTGATGAGTTCTTAAATGCCAGTGGTGATGAAACCATCAGAGAAATGCTCATTGATTACCGCGATATCGGTAGAGATATCAAAAATTTAACTCAGAATAAGGACGCCATCAAAGTGCAGATCCTTGAAAAAGTTGGTGATGTTGACAAGGTGCTGTGTGATGAATTTAGTTTATCGTGTAACATGACCAAAGGAAAAGAACCTGAGTTTGTTGAAATCACTGCCGATATGGTTGGTGAAAAGATACAAATCAGCGGCGGTAGGAAACCATTCAGGCAATTTAGATTACACGAAAAAAAGGCTTAAATTATGGGGCAGGAAATACAAAAATCCTCTGCTAATGAGGTTAAAAACATGCTCGCCAGCATGGAGAGTCAGTTTGCTAGCGCACTTATGGATCAGAATGTTCCCACGCAAAAATTTATCCGATGCGCAACGACAGCAATAACATTAAATCCAGATTTGTTACAAGCTGACAGAAAGTCTTTATATTCATCGGTGATGCTGGCTGCACAGGATGGACTCATTCTTGACAACCGCGAAGCGGCACTTGTCATCTTCAACAAAAAAGTCAACAACAACCAATGGGTAAAAAAAGTCCAGTACATACCTATGGTTACTGGCATTATCAAAAAGATGCAGGAATATGCTGGCGTAGCAACAGTCACATCTCATGTTGTTTTTGAAGGTGAGAAGTTTGAAATAGAATATGGTGATGATGAAAAAATAATTCATAAGCCCAGCAAGACAGGCAAGCCCGAAAAAGATAAAGCCATCGGTGTATACGCAATCATTAGCTTACATTCTGGTGCCAAATATCGAAGGTACATGACCAGAGAGGAGGTTATGGCTGTTAAGGGCGTATCAAAAACACCAATCGTTTGGGAAGGTGATTTTTGGGATCAGCAGTGGGAAAAAACAGTTATTAGGCGCGCCGCCAAAAGATTACCAAGCCATGATAAACTTGATGCTGTTTTTAAACACGACAATGATAATTATAACTTTGACCCAGATGATTCTGTTGTCGATGATGAAATGGAAATTCCTCAAGAAGAGCCACAACAGCAAGAACAAACAAGTGCTGCAGCGAAAGCGAAAGCAAGGTTTGCCGAGCGTAATGAACAACCCCCTCCACCACCAGAACCAAAAACTCAGCCACCGCCAACGGAAGGTGATATTGTTGATGCTGATTTTACTGAAGTGCCGCCAGAAAACGATGTAGACGATATACCGATCTAATCATGGGTGATATACCACGCAGCACCAAATACGGACGCGCTAGAAAGCAAGCTTCTGGATGGTGGACTGACAAAGAAAAAATAAAACAAATCTATGATGTCGCTGACCAGCTAAACGAAATTTTTAATATTACTGATCGTGACGACCCAAGAAGGTTTGTCGTTGATCATATTGTGCCGCTTCAATCTGATGAAGTATGCGGTCTTGAACATCATCTTAACATGGGTGTTATTACTGCATTGGAGAATGGTAAAAAATCGAATTCGTGGTGGCCGGATATGCCAGAGCAACCAACATTTGATTTTAAATATGAATCACCACCACCAGGGCAGTGGCTTGAGATATTTATTGCTGCCAACAAACTCAATGAAGACCCAAAGCAATTACATCAAGACCTATCAATGCATTTTGAGCAACCATGCATGCTTGAAAGAAGGAAGCGTGGAACAGCAAAAGCCATAGTGCAAGCGAAAGCAAAATTTGGAAGCAGGAACCATAGTTTCTGGCCAGCACGCTGCAATAAAAGATCCTGTCAGGCAAGGCGCACGCTTAAAAAACACATTGATGATTATGAGCGCAAGCCGAAGTGTCATGTTTGCGGCTCACCCATGTACATAGATTACTACCGCGCATGTAAAAAATTCAGCAGAGCCGTTTGCAGTTGCGATGGATACCCATTCCCACATAAAATCGATTCGGTTTGGTGTAAACACTTTAAAGGTGAAATAACAAAGGAACATCATTTAGCGCGATTTGGACACACTAATTACTATGAAGCGTCGGTAGATCTACCGGATGATGGGCATGAGTCGGGTATCGATTGCCCTTTCTAGTGTTGACATAATGTCATCATCGGCGTAGGATAGTTTTTATTTTCTAAGGCTTATCGAAATGAAACTCAAAACACTTCTTGAACTAGGATCTGCACTAACGGTAACCACTATGCCTCAGCTTGCAGGTGCAATAACAGCAGTAAATGCTTTACTGCCAAAAGATAAGCAGCTACCACCAGAGGCGACTGGAGCTGAGATAGAAAATGCAATGGGTCAATTGCCAGACGAAGTGCAATTTGCGCTAATGGAAAAAGAAATAGAGTTGGAAGTCATAGAATCTAACAACTGGACCGATATTCAAAAAACGCATAGCGAAACAGACTCAAAAGGCGCAAGCACACGACCCTTTATCGCATTGCTTTTTGCATGGGCAGTAGTATTTGTTGTCGTACCAATGGCATGGATACTTCTTTATGCAATTGTAAAAAATATGACCGATATGATTGACAGTATTGGCGGATCATGGCCATGGTTGTTGTCAGCAATTGCTCCACTACTTATGGTTATTAGGGCTTACTTTGGATTACGCACATCAGAGAAAAAATCCCGCTATGCTGCAAGCGTGGGACAAGACGTACCAACGAATCCGCTAGCTATGGTGGTTAGCGGCTTAATTAATAAGGGGAAGTGATATGGAAGAGATGGAATTAACGGTGCTTAGGTATAGCACAGGTCATGAATCAACGCTTGGTGCGCTGTTTGCTGAGAAAGTTGTTGATGTTATTGATGAAGCTGTTGGTGATGTGGATGAAAAGCCTGAATTCTTGTGCTACACACTTGAAGATGAACACAGATCAAAAAAAGTTTTTGGCGAAACAAGAATTCCAGCTGGAAAATATAAGCTTTCACTTAGAGAGTACGGTGGATTTCATCAACGCTACAAAGAAAAATTTCCCGACTTTCATATAGGTATGCTTGAAGTAAAAGACGTACCAGGATTTACAGATATACTGATTCATATTGGTAACAATGATGATGATACCGCCGGTTGTTTATTGCTAGGCAATCAATCACATCAAAACATTACAGGGCCAGGTTTTATAGGAAGCTCTACTGATGCCTATAAGAGAGTTTATAAATTCATTGCTGGGTTTTTAGACTCTGGTGGTTCTGTTACCATCGAGTATGTAGATTTGGCTTGATAAAAAAATCTACCGATGCGCTAGCTGCAGTATAAGAATCAATAAAGAAATTCGTTTAACTTTGAAGATAGACTTTATCAATCTTTTCTTCAAGTTTATCAACAGATCTCTCTATTGTTTGTATGCAGTGATCCAAAGTCCCAGTGAAGCGTTCTATCGACCTGACTTGATCCTGATGAGAAGCAACTAAATCAGCTGTCAGATCGGTTATCGCTTTTTTGAGTTCTGGGTCTCCCCACCACAGATACCTTCCTGTTGTGTTGTCTTTGACATTATGCACTTCTTTCAGCCATTCGGCTGTATCTTTTGTTACTCTGCATAGCTCCACGATATCATCACAGGTATCACGAAGCCCCCTTATTTCTACAGTATTATTATTTAACTTATTATACTGTGAACCATTCCCTTGTTTTTTGTTATCAATCAAAAGCTTTATTGCAAAAAATAAAAAAATGAGAACTAACGCAAAAATAAAAACAACAAGCGCTGTGTTAATGTCATTTGTAACGACATCACCAGCATTCCCTAATTGTGTTTGCACGAAATCATTCATAGTTATGCTGCGAATAAATATGCATTCCCATTGTCAAATGTACCAGCACCTAGGTTGCGCATTTGTATGGCATCAAGAACATTTGATGACATATCAAGCACACCTTGAGCCATGGAAGGATCTGTGTTTTGGTTTGGTGCTATACAGTTTGCTTGTATAAGCCATAAGTTGCCAGATGCTTTTATCATATGCACCCATATATTGTATTCACTTGGCGGGCTATCATTCTCTGATAACACGGCATCAGTAGACCATACTGTTCTACTGGAGTCAGTTGTATCAACAGCTGCACCGCTATAACCAGTAGCAATAAATGTTCCGGCAGAGTGGCCTAGCCGCATTGATATTTGGTCACCACTGGCTGATACACTTACTCTATCTAGCACCAAAAGAACTTCTCTTGCATCAGATGGTATGCCATCTATGTCAACACTAAAACTACCAGATAATGCAGTCGTCGATATGTACGTCATAGGGATTCTTAAGCCAGATGCAAGCTTAGCTTGTGTTACTGCATCATCTTGTATTTTTGCAGTGCTAACACTGTCATCATCCGGTGTACCGATAGAGGCATTTGGGAATATATCAATAAACCTGTCATTAGATGAATCGAAACGGCTGATGTGCCATCTGGTTGTGTCAAGCCATGAAGCCGGTGGCACTGTATCATCGCTTCTGCGATAATTTTTTGTGCCAAGACCATTTAGGTTTAATGTAACAGTTGTCGATGTATTTGTGTCACTTGGCTTCCATACAACTATCATGCCATCTTGATAGGCTTGTGGTGCTTCTCTTGCTCCGGTTATTGCCAGGTTAAAATTATTAGCCGATGCAGTAGTTGTACTGTAAGTTCCAAGTATCTGAGTAACTAAATGTTTTCTGTAATAGATGTCATCATGATCATGATCTGGAAACTCATTTAATTGTCTTGCATAACCATTAGCGACTATCCAATACGGTGTTCCATTGGCTGGCGTTGTATCAAGTGTCAGGATCTCACTGCCAGGAGTGCTTAGATCTACAGTGTAATCGTCCGGGTCTACTGGAACATCATCAACAACAACAAGGTAGCCGCGTTCATCTGATAAGTCCGCTTGCGGTGAACTGATATCAATGACAGCAGAGCCATCGGTAGTACCGCGCCAATCTTTTGGTATAACAGCAATTGTACCATCAGCGACTTCAGTTATGCGACTCATGACGTAGGCTAGTGTCGCAACATCTTGATTGTTAATCGGATCTACAGCATTCACTCCGCGTCTGTTTTTAAAATCAACAATGGTGTCGTCATCATTGGGTGCTGTTACTGCACGATCTAAATCTAAATCAAGTTTTTGCAAAATCATTGTTATTTTATCAAGCGCCTTCTCAACAACATTGGGGAGATATGGGCCTTGATTTTTTAAAACAGTTAGCTGTGTTGGGTCTGGATCTCGCGTAACGACAATTTCTTCGTTTGAGCCTAGCGTGCTAAAGGTGCTCCCAGAAATGGGAAAATTAAACCTAAAGCCATCTTCAGGGTTACTCAATATTTCTATTGAGTAGTCAACATTTAGCTCTAAATCAGACCTGTCACCACTGTCATCAATGTGTACAGCCTCGATATCTTCAGCAAATAAAATATAAATATCACTGGTAAACTCTTCAACCAAACCATTACCAGAGAATGTTTCTTGTACTTTTACGTCATCTACGGCCATATCATCACCTACACTTTGGCTTTATATTAAACAAATAATTACCGCTCGTCACCCCCGAACGCGGCTTCCCTGATAAATTCAAATGGATTGTCAGCTGTTTCAGTATCAGTAGCATAATCATATAGGTATTCAGTAGTTATCCAGGTTTGCCGACCAGGCAAGTGACCCCAATAGGATGCCGCTAACACTGACTTTTCTATACTCTGCCTGCTTATTTCACCCTCTTTGGCAAGGTCAGTAACAATGCCAGCAACAGCCTCACCAGGCACAGCGAAAGCCTCAGCTGCCGGTGTTAACGAAAAGTCAAATGGATTGCCAGCAGCTTGGTTAATGCCATGATTAACCATATCTCTCAGTATAATAATTGACTGGAACGGGTACTTGATAATATTTTCAGCAAGCCATGCCTCCCATTCTTCATCATCTTCTGGGCCACGATCTGCAATAAGCTCCGAAAGCACAGCAGGACCAAACCACAAGAAGAAAGCTGATGCAGCTATTTGCGGAAAACTCAGTTGATTGGCATTGACTTGAGCTATACGCTCAGAACCAAGGTTATAAAGTACGCTAAAATAAGAATAGAACATGGTAAACAATCGCCACGTTTCACTGCCTCGCTGTATTTTCGCAAGGTCTTTAACTGTACCTGCTGATTGCGAGATACGAACAACGCTATCAGCGTATTGTATTGCCGCCTCTTCATCACCGAGTTTTAAATTATCAACATTACCATCCATGGCTTTCTGGTATGCACCGAGCCATGAAGGCACTGCAACTGACATATCCATCATACCAGTTAAGAAGAAAAACGATTGATCTATTTGATGCTTAAGTCCATCAAGTTCTGTGCGCTTTAGAGTATCTCGTACTTCACGGTTGTAGCTATTCATTCTGTTGCGCATCATGACAGATCGCTCAAGCACAAAATCAACTTGCTCTTTCATTTTCAGTGGATTGCCATTGCCAGTAAAACGCATCAAGCCATTCCATGTGCTCTTCACACCAATGACATCTACTGTTTGAAACAAACCTAATGGCTGAACGATTGCTGTTGTTATCTTCCAACCCATGTTAACTATCGTTGCACCAACACGAGCACGACTAATTATTTTGTCGTATGAATTATCAGGTACGCGACGATCATTGGCTATTGCTTGTAGCCATGGTCTTAACTGTGCATACATTTCTTTGCCAGCAGTAGACTCTATTGCCTTGCGAACATCATCTTGACTAACAATTTTATCAACATCAATAATCGCCTTGCGATGTGTTAAGTCATGTGCAACCTGGGTTAAATGTTCTGTTGCAACATTCAAATCCAACAACACCGCTTGACCGCCAGAACCTACACGCTCTTTAGTATGGCCTTGTTTTGTCTGAGGCCTGAGCCAATTATTTTCAAATATGTCTTGTGTACTTTCTTTTTCTAAACGCTTTTGAGCGAGCCATGATCTGGCCGGGTCATACTTCAGCGGGTAGTAACCGCCTTTCATTTCCTGGCCATTCGGCGCAATGAACGCCATCGCCTCTACTTGTTTTGGCGCTATACCTGTAAGTTCTTTTTGTAGTTCGGATATCTGCGGCCAAAACTCATTGATTAAATCCCACATGTTTTGAACCATTCGCCAGTCACGATCATCGAGATTCACTAAGGCAAATTCAATATCACTTTCTTTTACACCCAAACCCTCGGCAAGAGCAGATCTATTTTCTTGGTTGCCCCAGTTCATGGCCATAGCAAGTATTTCATTCTTAGTAAATGACTTGCTAATTTCTGGAACAAATATTTTTGTTACACGCCATCTTGCCATTTCAATACGCGTGTACTCTGAAAATATATTATTATATTTTTCAGCAATATCCTGCATCATTAATTGTTCCGCATCCTGAGCATCAACAAATGGCTCAAATAATGTATTCCAAGATTCACCCAAAGCATCCCATCCATCAAGCTTTCTAAAAAGAAATTCCATCTTGGTATGTTCTGCGTGGAGTTTGTTTAGACCCTGTTTAATACGGCCTTTCAGATCCGGGCTGTAATCAGTTGTTTCTTTTATCTTTGTATTATTTTCATCAATAGATGAAACTAAATCACTGACAACCTTATCAAAGTCTCTTTTCTCTTTTTTATTAAGCAATTTATTTTTAAGTCTTGACAGGTGTTCAATATTTTTAAGGGTATCACTGATACCGCGAAGCTGCTCCATGGGTAACTCTTTGTAATGGATCTGCATAGCTTCGTTTTTTATTTTGTCATCAATAATTACTTCATTGCCAACAGCCTCTTGCTCACTGATAAACTGCGCCAATGATTTTCTTTTCTCTATTTCTTTTAGAGAGACATTGGTTTTAAAATTAAACCTTTCCATTAGCGCATCAATCTGATCAAGGAAGTCACCACCAGCTTTTCCAATTCTCTGTCGAGCTGGTTTCTTTTGCAGTCTGCGTGTTAACGCAATTATTTTTTTAGTTTCTTCCTGGGCATTAAGGGACTCGCGATACAGATAATGGCTAAGCAATTGTCTGCGTCGATGGAATGCGGCAGACCTGAAATCCTCATTAGCTATAGCATTTTGTGCTGCTTTAGCCTCACGTATCTCGGCATTCGAATGAACATTGGGCTTAATGTCTTTCACCAATTGCTTGGCAATAATTTCTTGAGCCGCAGCTTTTAACACCTGTCTCGAAACACTAGTTGATGGCACAGGTATATTGTTGGTTCGCGCTAAAATTTTAAGTTCTTGCAGCAATAAATCAGCAGCACTTTCACTTCTCAGGTTACGCTTCGCTCTTTCTTCAAGAGTACCATCATCAAGTATATTGCCAAACTTTTCTTCCATCAGTGTGTCAGTTCTGTTTTGGATAGCAGCATCCCTTGATGGCGATTCAGTCATTTGTGTTAACAACTCACCACCTGATTCAACACCAAATAAGCCAGCAATAACATCGGGATGAAGGCCTCCATCCTCTTGATATACAAGGGGTTTTGGCAAGGCATCAAGCACATCTTGACCATACTGATCGACGATAATTTGTTTCGACATCTTCTGATGCTGTGCCGGACTTGCTAAGCCATTAAGAGTCTCTCCTGTTTGCAGCCAATGGATAGCTTGATACACAGGAATATCATTAACCTCATTAGTCACTTTTTCCATTGTTTTTTGGCGCTCTTCCTTCCACCAATTTTTTTGTTCACGGCTTACTTCTTTGAGTGCGTCTTGCAGCAAATTTTCTTTTGCTTCTTCAATGGCTTGCTGCGATTGCTCTATGTACTGAGTTCTTTGCTCTTCAGTAAAAATGCCTTCTATGTTTTTAAGGATAGGCTCATAAAGTTTTTGTTGCTGTTCAAGAACATCTATTTCCGCATCAGTTGCTAGCATGCGATCAAATACTTCAGTCAGCTCTGGTGTTAAATTAACGCCAAGATTTTTAATGTTTTTGTAAATGCTAATCATCCAGGCTTTGAAACGCTGGAATGCTGATTGCAAAGAAATGCTTGGTGCTTTGCCAGTAAATAAATAGGCTTCAAAAGCTCTGGCCCACTGCTCATGCGTTGCAGAGTTGATAGCTGAATCAATTTCCTTATTATTCGTTGTGCCATTATCAACAAACTGATTTACTTGTTCTGCTGTTACCTTGCCTTTATCAAGAAAAGGTGTAGCTTCTTTGGCAATGCTGTCAGCATTCTCTTTCCACCAGTTTTGTATTGCGGACCAGTCATCTTTTATTGATTGCTGTGAATTTGGATCTTCAGCAATGCCTTTAAATATATCTAAAAATAAATGACCCATCTCATGACCGACTGTAGAGAGGTCGGCATTTTCCATCAGTGTAATTACAGCTTCGGAGTTTGTTAAACGTATACTACCCTTGCCGCCTTCCTGGTCTTTCTGCCCAAACATAGAAGATATACGTTCGCTAAATTGCTGGAATGCGTTCTTGTGCTCTTCGTTAATTGTTATATCTTCTTGCTGTTCAATTTGGTCGCTGGGCACATCTCTTTGAAACAATATCCTTGGATCATCTGGATCAAATGTGCCACGATTATCACGAAGCTTGAATTGCTCGGAATTAAAAATTATTGCAAAGTCTGATTCAGGCACATAAATGCCATCATAGCCTTGTCGTTCCAGCTCTTCAGAAAATGCTCTAGCCTCTTCCACTGTTGCAAAGCCAGGATTCTCGGCAATAGGCATGATAAATGGGTTTTCCATTTTTACGTAACCAGCAAGAACATTCTCACCGTGTATTTCAGCAGTACCTATTTTTGGCGTAAAGAAAATACCAAGACCTGATGTTGCTAGTTCAGTATTTTCACCAGCGAGATCTCTATCAAACTCTGTGATTACCGCATCAGTACCGTGATAAAAAACAATTGGATCACCAGCCTCATTGGTCATCTTGCTATCACCAAACCAGCGTTTAAAAAAAGGTGACTGCACGCCCTGAGCCTGCCACAGCAAAGCGGCTTCTCTAATTTGGTTTTCGGTTAATTGATCTTCATCGATTGATGCAGCAAACGCTTCATCAAATGTTAGTTCGGTAACTTCTGGGAGCGGCAAATCTTCAACGATTCTATCGTCAATATCAAGTCCCTCTGCACCAGTTCGCTCTCTATCGGTGTCAGCTTCAATGTCCCGTTGAGCGACTGTTGCATCCGTTGCAGATTCTTGGACTTCTGCGACTGTAGGCTGCTGATTAAATGTTTGGCCTTCGTCTGTCCGATCATCTGTTCTGATAGTTTCGTTTCGGTCATTAGCTTCAATTTCTTCTATATCTACACCTAAATTATCCTGCTCTGTTGAAGAAATGTCAACACCGGCTGCATCTTCCTGAGCGCCTTCTGTCGTTTCTGCTAACTCTGTATCAGCAATTTGCTGCTGAAATTCAGGGTCATAAGCAAGATCTGGGTTTGCATCAAAATCTGCACCCATTTCTGTTGCGCGCAAACGCCTTGCTTCCTCGCTCATATCAAGTTCTTTGTTAAGTGCTATTTCCCATTCAATGGCACCAACAACACTATCACCCTCGTAACCAGAAGCCCTAGCTTTACGCATTACCGATTGAACATGCTGTTCTCTTTGGTTAAGTGTTTCACTGGTTATTACTATGTCGCGCTCTTTGAATAAATCAAATGGGTCCTTGCCAGAACGTTCACCCATGGTTTGAAAGAAACTAGAAAATATTAATGCTTCTCTGTCGGCAACATCCTCAGTCCTGCCTGCTTGCATTAATTGTTCTTTAACATCAGTTTGTATCGACTGTGTTGATACATTGATTTCTTCTTGCTGTGAAAGTAAGTCTTGACCTTCCTGTATCATTTCCTCAATACGATCAACGCTCGATTGCTGAAACTCTTGTGACTCACGCAAAGTCATATCATCAGGATCAAATCGAATATCATTAAATAAACCCTGATGATGATCGGTCGGTGCAATGTTTACCATGTATTGATCGATTGGAATAATGATGTCAGAACCAGTGGCCGCTGATTGCCTAAGCTGTTCTTGAAGGTTTGGTATTGCGCCAGCCATTTCCTCAAGGTCTATACCTTGGCTCTGAAAATATTCAACAAACTTATCGCCCGGTATATAAACATTTTTAATGGCATTATCACCAGATTCTTTAATATTACTGATAAGCTCTTGATATTTATCCGGCATCCTCTGCAGAGTTTTTGAATCATTTGCATTCTGACTCATTAGCTCCAACAAGACCTGATTGCGCTTTGCTTTTTGCACACGTTGCAAATCACCAGATAATCTAACACCAGGACCAAGACCTGCAAGTATTGTCATACCTTGTGCAGTTTTTTCACCAACCTCTGATATCCTATCTGCAACTTCATCGCCAGAAATGTTATCGAATTCACCACCATCAACTTCTTTAGCGAGTTCACCCAATAAAACGACAACAAGTTCTTGAGATATTTCTGTTGCAGTTTCCACGCTAAGAGCAGTACCGTATTTTGTTGCAAAATCTTTTAGCGCTTGCTGTACAGCTGGATTTTTTAAAGTTTCTTTGATCTGTCCGCGTGTTAACTTCTGGGTTAACTTATCTCCGCCAGGAACAGTTTTAACCAGAGTTTCAAGACCGACCGTTTCGAGCAAAGCATTGACTGTGCCGGATGCCAGTGCTGCAAATCTAGCAACATCATCATCTAATGGCACGCCATTAACATCAGTCATTTCTCTAAACTCTAAATAGGCATGGCCAGCCTCTTGGAAGAATGCAGCCTGAGCCGCACCTGTTCTACTGCCAAGATAAAAACCCGTAGCTGCCGCAGTAGGAACGGTAACAACTTCCTCGGGAGCTAACACTTGCGGCCCTAATTGACCAGCGACTAAAGCGCCACCTGCAAAAATATTAGCACCAACCAATCCACCCTCAGCGCCGCTTTCAAGTGCATTAAATATCTGGGGTATCATTCTATTGGCTTCAACCCATGCGCCTTCAAGCCAGCCTTGTTCACCAAAATATTGGTTCTGGCTTTCATTCATTCTTTCTATCTCAGCAATGAGATCTTCATTCTCTGAGTCGAGCATTAATGCAAAGCCAAGATGACCGATGTCAAGTTGCTCGCGTGACTCAACCTGCACTGTTCTTGCAGCACCAAACATCCACTCAAGACCAGTTAAGTTTGCAATATCATCACGAACGACTTTTGAGTTTGCCGGATCACTAAGAAAATCAGAAACAACAGGGGATTCATTGATCAGTCTGAGGTAATCGTTTTCCTCATATATCATTTTTGATTTTGCTTCTTGCTGATTTCTTTCCACTGTTTCCAGTGGCAAGTTTGTTGCTTCGCTTATTTTTACAGCATCAGTATGCGCATCAGGATCAACTCTTGATGCCTGTTGCATTGAAATCATCAAGTCAGATGTTTTGTTGTTTTCAACATTATTTATTAAAGATGTGTACTTATCTTCCTGTTGATCGTCATCGCCAAGAACGCCATTGCTTATCAGTGAATCATATTTATTTGTTCCAGCCATTACTCTCTCACTGGTGCTATTTGGTCGGCAGTATAAAGTAAAACTCTATTTTCGTTTGTTTTTGGTTTTCCGGCTTTATCAAGCGCAGCATCTATCAACTTAAGTTCTGACTCGGGTATATCTTCAATAAAGAATACTTCACCAGCCTCAACTTCAAAGAATCGTTTATCAGGATCTACAAACCTTCCTTCAATTTCACCTTCTATAAGAAGCGTGTCGATAATTTTATCAACCTCATTTGGTTGTATTCTTTCACCAGTGGCTTGCTCAAAACGACTAACTTGCTGTTGAAATGCACGCATAAACTTCTGACCGCGATCTTCATCAATGTCGATGTTTACTGCTTTCAATGCATTATTAGCTTTGGTTCCCAAGCTTTGAACACTGCTGATGGTTTGCTGGTCTTGATCTTTATATTTGCGCTGCAATTTACCAAATTCCTGAAAATCTGACAGGCTTAGGTTAGACGCAAAATTAAGTAAAGGTAACTCAGAAAATTGCTTTGGATCTTCTATTGCCATTTGATTGATTGCATTCCATGTTGCAATATCTGTCGTTCTATTTTCAGATTTTGATTCAAGTGTTTTTAGTGAAACCTTTTGTTGTGTTGTCATATTTTCCCAAGCGCTTCTTGGAATATCATCCGTAGAACCGCCTTGGTCAATAATAATAAAACCACCCAATTCATACGATTCATTTTGAATTGCTTTTTCAGCTTCCAAATCTTCATCGCGCATTATTTTCAAGCGACGAACCATTTCGTCAGCAAGCTGTGTATTATCAGTGGAGTCTCTCGCTTCTTTTGTCAAAGTGTTGATTGGTGTATTTGAATCATAAATTGCTTCGACATTTCTTCTGGCCTGATTATTTATAACACCATCATTCAAACGTGATTCTATTTCTGCATGCTTAGTACCATCGATAGCATCTTTATTATTGCTAAACCAAGCTTGAGCAGATTCATAATCATTGTTAGCAACCATTCTGTTCATAACAGAAATATGCGCATTACTTCTATAATCATCAAGCCTCTCATTAAGCACTTCTTTGCTCCAGCCCTCATCGCTAGCCATTTCCTGCAAAGTCATTTCACCTTTTATCATATTGTTGCGAACAATATCTGGCTGAGTGTAATTTGCAGCGGCATCTTCAATGGTATCTTCGACTGATGCCTCTTGAGTTGCTTTTAACCAAACCTGTCTCTCTGATGATGCGTGTCGTGAAGCTGAGTCTAAATAACTATCAGTTTGTTTTTGTGATGTTCTGAGAAATAAATCTCTTTGGCGATCATTGTCAAGATCATCAGCAAGTTGTTGTCGTAAGGATTCTATTTGTTCATTGGTTGTTGAAAAATTTCTGTAAGCATTTTCACCCTTCTGGTTCAAATAACCAGTTTCAGGGTTGTGCATTAAATCACGCATGCCTTGATTGTATTGGGTTAGTGCATCGTTGGCGCGCGTTTCATCATCCTCTTGTTGCATCTCAAAGCCAATTCTTTCAACTTCAGCCCCGATACCAAAACCAAAATCTTCCGGTGTGGCTTGTATGTTCTGTCTACCACTAAAAGACGTAGACTCTACGCGCGCGATTCTGTCAGTTTCTACTCGTGGCATTAAGCAGCACCCCCGCCAGCTGGTGAAAATCCACCCAGCACAGTTTTTCCTGCTTGCAACACTGATCTGTTTCTGGCTTGCTTGGCTCTCGCTTTTGCACTCTGAGCTTCAACATCAAAACCAAATTTTTCACGTTGAGCATTCGAACGTATTGTCAGTGCATCAAGTTCTGTTGTGCGAGCAGTATCCTCTATCTGTAAAGCTGCTGAATCTTCATCAACAATAACACCACTGGCTGCTTGCTGTGCACGCTGCCTGCCAACTAATTGAGAGCCTTCAAGCCTGCGTCTATCTTCAGCTACGCGACCGCGAGCAACGGCATCTCTGCCTCTTGCCTCAGCGATATCGGCATTACCTTCTTCCACAGCGGAATTGAACCTACCCGCCTGTATTTGACTAAACGCTTGTATGCCTACGCCAGCTAATGCAGGACTACACATGTACCAACCCTCTTCTCAAATCGATGAAACGGATAATTCAATGCACCCCTCGGCTTCGCCTCATGAATCTCAAAACCAAGCCATTCGAGCCATTTTATAGCTTTTTCATTGCGCGCATCAACATAGTTAACTAAGCAATCGTAATCTTCAGCCATCTTAGAGACATAATAGGCACAATGCCGCAAAAATCGCACTTGAAACTTTTCAATGATCTCACTACCGAGCATCCATGGAATGCCTGAATTGCTAATTGCTGACAGTGGGCAAACGCCAAACATCATAGCTACATCGTCATCATACATGACAGCCCAGGCTTTATCCGCATGCGCCAATGCACGATTAAGTGCATCTTCTGGTACACGCAATGATGCAGCCCAAATTTCATCAATATCGGCTTGGCGCATATTTTCAGCCAATTGTTTCACGTGAAACGGCTCGGCATCACAAACATGGATTCTAGGCATTAGTCGTAGCCTCCAATCAGGACATCCGGCGATATGGCTAACAAGGACATTGGTAGAGGATCTGATTGTCGGATGAAGATAGAACCCTCATCAGTCCAACCAGGCGGCATAAACGCTTCAGTTTGGCCGGTAAATAGGTCTGTTGGATCACCCCAAAGCTCAAGCTCACGTTCGGGTATTTCATACAGCTCATCCTCATTTTGACCAAAGAAGCCGCCCCTTGTTTCCTCTAGCTTTAAGCCAGTCTGAGCCGCTGTTTTGGGTTTGCCAGGGCTGTCTTGCTTAGGTATTTCAGGGTCCAGTGTTTGAACATCCGACAGATATTGCCGACCTATGTGTATACGGCTCGCTGGAAAGCCTATATCAATGGCACCGTTCGATACGACGATATTACCTTCTTCAGTGGTCGATACCACGTTACCGTCCGCCAAAACGCTTACAGCAACGCCCTCAAGGTGGTCTAGCCCGGACACTGTTTCGGTCGCTATACGACTTACACCACCACGCTTGTAATCTGAGTAGCTGCTGGTATCGATAGGGTCCATATCATCAACATCAAGGATCTCAAAGGTATTTGCAGTGACGTTAGTAAGTACATACTTACGTAGGTTAAGTGTTTGAACTTGCTCATCTATTTCAACTTGAACACCCTCGATTTCATCCAGCTCAACAATGTCATCATTCGAGTAGCCATGTGCTGTTATCGTTATAACTGTACTTGTGCCTGTCGTAATATCCTCAATATCAAGAGGCTTATCAAATGTGGAGCCACCATCAACAAAAAAAGCATTCCTGGCTTCGTTAGCTATTTGTCGAGTGTGGAATCTTTCTATATATTTCAATGAGTTACCATCAGTTTCTCGTTGTACGACTACGTATACAGCAGTTTCATCGCCTTCCTCTACCGCTGCAACGCTCAAGAACTTCCCATCAGTATCATGCCTTGCCCAAGCAAGCACCTGATGCTCTTTTTGGTACGTTAGTGACAATAATGATCCATCATCCATCACTGCCCATATAATCGATTCTGGCTCCTTCTGGTAGGCCCATTCTTTGATTTCTCTATTCACAAACAAATGATTCGATAATACACTCAAATCAGTGCCATCATAGCCATCAGAATCAAATGTATAGCCAAGGTCTCTGACTCTGCTGCCATCCTCCTGAACAAACAATATGGTGTTACCAACCGTTATAGGCCTTACATGTGATGCACCCCAGTAAGTTTGCGGTCGCTGCTTCACTGTGCTGGGGGAAAATACACCATCATCAGCACCTTCAACACGCCATTCGGCACCCGACGTGAAGGCCACCATATCACGCAAAGGGACAACATGGCGAACCTCATTAGCTTTCCTGGCAATCAGTTTGAAAGTGATAGCATCATCATCACGTGATGGCTCCGACGTGTTCATGTTATTTAGATTGCCAATCTGCGTGGTAAAAATTGTCTGAGGGTCATTGTTTGTACGAGCAAATACCTTTCGCTGCTGGTAGTAGGCAATAACCCCAGGATAATTATCTGCAGAATCAAATGGGTTTCTTGGCGTGGCTGGTGGTGGTGCTGAAGCGGCATCGGCATTGTAACCTTCATCTTCAAACTCAGTTGTTTCCGAATCGCCAATAAACGCTAATTTAGAACCATTCTTTGATCTGTAAACATTGTATGTGCCAGCACCAGAAACAGCATCCCATGTTAATCTGATGCGCTGATCTGTATTCAAATCATTATCGGTATTTGTCAAAGTGACTTCGGCGCTTCTGCTACTCTCTTCAAAACTCTCAGCATCAATAGCTGTTACCACATAAATATAATCAGAATTGCCCGTACCAAGACTGATACCAGCAATCGTAACATTTATTGGTGTATCAATTTGTGGTTCGAAATCGATAACATCCAACTGCCAATTATCGTTCGCTAAACGTGAAAGATCTCTTGGCTCATAATCGGGATGTACTAATGTTAAGATATCAGCTGACTGCTCGTATTTGAGTAACGCCAAATCATCTTCTGCATACGGTGTTGTTAATTCAAATACTTTTGCAAAATTACCACTAGAAACAGGAAAGAATGCAGATGTATCAACTAAGCCACCATCAAGGTATTGCAAATTAAATGTGTTAGCTGTTGAGTTGGCAACAATAAAAAATTTATTGTTAATTAAATCACCTATATCACTGGGTACATCGGTAACAAAAACCCAATCACCATCACTATAACCATGTGCAGTGATTGTAACTACTGCTGGGTTTGCGCCTGTTATTGATGTTGTTGCTTGTGATGTTTCTAGCACAAGCCCACCATCTGTCCAAACGCGCATATACAAATCACCAAACTCTAGCACATAGGTTTGTTCAGTATTAAACTGAAAATCAATTAACCTAACAGCTTTATCTTCATCATCATAAGCTGCTCTAGCCAAATGTTGCAAGCCAGGTCTATTTTGTGCTGCCCCGCGCGCTTGAGGTAAAAAATTACGACAGGTTTTTAACCCAGTTCTATGCTTTTCCAGATCTGAGCGCCCATAGGCTGATGGTGATATTTCGCCACCAGCAAATGAGTACTGAAGAATTTTTGACATTATATTGGCCTTCTTACATTGTCCCTTCTGGCTCTCGACCCGTTTCTAGCTTGCAATATTTCAGGCCGCTCATCACGCCTCGATTGACCTTCATTAAGATCTACGGTGATAGCATTAGCCAGTGAGGCCGTATACTCCTGCAACAAATCTCTACGTAAAGCCATTTTTCTTGTAAGCGGCATAGCCAGTCTGGAGCCGAGCAACAACGACAAACTTTCTATATAGCTCTCCGTAAACAATTTTACAAGTTCTACGTCACGTGTGTACTGAAGTATCGCCTCTTCCTGATTCGTTAAAATAACTTTAGTGTTGTCACTTTCTCTTACTGCTATTTCAAACGGAATCTGATCCCTTTCGTTAGCTATCTGCCTAGAACTTGTTGTACCAGAACCATCAATCGTTATTCTTCGAGCTTTTATGCAATCATTTGGATAGGCGTACATGTAACACCAGTTATTATCAATTGGTGTTCCAAGGTCAGTTAACGCTAAAAATGTATTGGCAAATGTCCATTCTGCACCCTCAAGTGCAGCTTTTCTCGATTGGTCGTAATATCTTCGGCACTGAATTGCAGCCAAACTATTTTCAGTATCAGTTTTTACTTGGTTGGTTTGACCTGCATGACCAAGTGCTAAATTCCAAATGTCTAGTTTTGATGAAGTCATTACGCATCACTCAATGTTTCACCTGAACCTGGATACATTACTTGGAACTGTTGACGTTCCTGTTCATGTGGCTGTACAGCCATTTCTTTTATTTGAAGCTCAACACGGCGATGTTCTTTTTCTCCAGACATTTCCGTACTGGCAACCTCAACAACCTCAACAAGAGCAACCATTTGCATCTCTGACTCAATGTCAGGCAGTTCTTTTATACCTAGTTTTTCTAAGTCAATTTCATTTAGATGAATACGGAGACCCCATGGATATTTACTCTCATTACCGCATCGAAACTCAGAAACATCATTTTCTGCTCCTGTTCTTTTCATATCAGTTAATGGCATGGCAGGCCTCCGTATTTTACTTAGCTGTTTAACAACTCACGCGCTACATCACGATTGAACCCTGGATAAGCCAAGTCAACATCTGCGCGCTTGATCTCTGATGTGCCAACAAGCTCTTCAACTGAAACCATTTTCGGTGCGCCTTCAATAGTCCACAGCTCATCGTCATCTGGATCAAGGCTGGTAAGAGCATCGCGAATTTTATCAGCCATCTCTGGGTCAGATTTTTCAGTTTCAGGATCATCTTCCTCAGGATCGTCGATCAAATCAAGATCATCATCGTCATCAAAATCTTCTGGTTCCTCACCAGCAAGATTTCTCTTAACATCTTCGGCAATTGATTGAGCATCCAGCAACTTCATCCAGTTTTTTGAAAACTCACACTCGTTGCGAAGGAAAAAGCGCTCACCTTCCTCAATACGGCGATGGCGATAATAGCCTTGCTGAGTAGCAACGACAGGAATTTTTTTCTTTTCCGTACATTTGCTCTCATGCATTTCTTCAGCCTTTGTTTTTGGCTTTTCTTTAGTTTCAGTTTGTTCGTCAGTTTCAGTCATTGTATTTTCCTCTAAATGGTTTTGTTTAAGACCACCCGGTAGAGTAGTCATAATCGTTGATGTCGTCAATATCTGTCAGCGCATCTACGGCATCTTTGTGTGACCTGGTATTATGCGCTATAACTGAAATTATTGGTCCAGTTGCCAAGGCTATGGAATTTAAGTCAGCAAGTGTCAAGCCTGGAACATGATTGTTATCAGCATCTATCCAATCAATAGCAAAACTGCCAGCACCATTGATTGCCTCATGTGCATTCCCTATAGTGATTGCGCCATTTATCCTGCTTTGAGACTTGTGATTTATCTGATAATTAGCACCGTTATGCTCTACGATTGCCGCATGCTCTAACGACTCGGCATACATCGAAATCTCTTTTTTCTTTTTCTTTTTAGCGCTATCAAGTTCAATATCGACAACAACAAGACTGTCATACTCTGCTTGTATTGCGCTGATCTGTGGTGCCGTTTTTGTGTTTTCAAAAACAACATTACCAGTGGAATCACCAGACTTTGCCTTAACGGTGATAAGATCATCGTGCAAACTACGACAAATTTCATCTATCTTTAACGTTGGAACTCCTGCTCGCAGGGTTATCTCATAGGAATGGCTCATTATGGGCTTACCCTCGCTCTTTCAATTTCAACATAAATATCACGTATTAACGCCGTTCCTGCAATGCCTGTTCTATAGATATCCATTGTAAAATTTATTGTGCCATCTGAAGCCAGCGTATAATCATATTTTTTGGATACTGGTGTATTCGGGCCATTATCACCAGATGCTTCCATTATCTCAGGACCATAACCCGAAATATCAGCGCTATTGGCTTGCGCTTCGCAATTGAATGTCCCAAGCACTGAACTCATCTCGTAACCAAAATTGACGCTAATAGTATAATCATCTGCTGGAAGAGTGCCTGTTGTTACATTGAGAACTTCAACAGCTGTTGTTGTTGCTGTTTGATCTGCCTGTGAGCTGTAAGCATGTTTATAGTTTGAATGTGTTCCATATGCCTCACCATCAATCATGCCATCAATGTTATCAACGCCAGTGATTGTCCCCGTAAAATCAGTAATATCGGCAAGAAGTTTTCCGCCCGAGTTGACTGTTATATCACCATTAACTTTTGAATAACGAACACTGGCTACAGCACCAGAATCGACAGTGATGGAATCATCAAATCCAGTTATCTGCGCAACACCCACACAAACATCACTTTGTTCTGCGTAAATAGCTGTATTGCTCGAACCAGCCAAAGCCTCAATAATAGCAATATTACCGCATATATCATTTGAACCATTATTGTGTATGCCAATGGCATTAGAAGCGACCGTCCTTAATGTTGTCGTATTAAAGTAGGCAGCAACACCAGTGCTTGAAGTTGACAGGTTTTCTATTGCTTTAAGCTGCCCTTGAATAAAATTAGATATGACTTGGTTGTTTGCTGAACTGCCAATAAATTTAACACCAATACTGCCAGCATTAGTTGTGACAACTTGATCACAATCCAGTCTCGCCAATGATGCGCCATTAAACTCAACAGCTGCTTGGTTGTCTGCGCCTCCCTGAACAGCATAACAGTCTAATAGTGCATTACCATTCAGCTGAACGGCGGCTTGTGCTGCAGATGATCCAACAATTGCTGATGCTGGAATTCTCATAACTATATTAGCCGGTATGATAACGCTCTCGCTATAAATACTGCCTTCAAGGTCGAGAATTGTTACAGGACTCAAAGCTGTCGGCGTTAAAGCTGCAGCCTTTGTAAGTGCGTCCGCCAAAGTTTGTACGGACTTGGGCTGACTACGGCCATCATTATCATCATCACCGTAACTGGCATTCACCCAAATGGTTCTTTCGGAATCAATTGTTTGAGAAGATTCATCGAGCGTTGCTATTCTACACCATTGACCGTCAACTCTTTCTTCCCAAGAAAAAACACCCGCATCCGCTCTTAACCTAACCGAACCATCTGTCTTTACATTACCAAATATGTAAATCCAGTCAGTTTTCGCATTAGAGCCAGGAACAAAAGTCACGATGTAGTTACCTAAAGATCAGGGGGCAAAAGCCCCCTTCACTTATTATTTAGGGAAAGGTATGTTGGTATCGTGACCAAGAACAACACCAGCAGTTACTTTACCTGCGGTTGCTGTGCCTGTCACAACATATCTTAAACGAATGTACCTTTCATCCGTATCATGCGGAATCCAATAGATATTGAACCGCTTGCCTGCCAGTAAGTCTGCCAACACAATCACTTGTGATGACTGAACAACTACTGGCGAAGTAAACGCTTCGTCTGTTGATTTCTGCAACTCGACCTGCATGTTGGTTAAACCTACAAAGTCCTCTGTGACCTGCACCAGAACATTGATAGGCTCACCTGGACCAATATCGCGCTTCAACGCACCGCTCGCGCCAACAACTGTACCAGTCGCACCCAGATCAATGATATCTTCCGATACTGCAGTTACAGTAACCGCCTGATCGTCTGAAAACAAATTTTCATTATCCAATAACATTTGTTTGATCTCCGTTAATTAATCTTTAAACCTAATCTGAATTACAAACTCAGATTTAAGTTACCCGAGCTTCAGTGTTGAGAATAGCATCCGTTTCCCAGATAGGCATGCCGCGATAAGACATAATTTCCTTACCTTCGACCTCCATTGGTTTCAGATGTATATTCGCAGTACTGGTACTTGTTGGATTTGTTGCTTGACGATCAAGCGCTTCCATTACTTCTGTGTTGCAGTAAATGGAAGTTCGACCAGCATTCGCTCGACGGTTGTACTGCTTATAATACGCTTGACGGAAAAAGTCATAAATATCAACAGTGTTAGCAGCTAGGTCACTGACATCAATGTTAGCGATACGAACAACATAACGCCAATCACGGATTGTCAAACCAACATCCCAAGTGAAACGCTCACGCATTACACGGTACATAGAGCCATCACTAAGCTCTTTGGTCTCTGTATTGTAATCTTCGCGATCAAGACCAGCCTTAGTGCCTTTTGGGTAAAGCAAACTGCAGGCACGCTCACCCCAAGTTATCATCCAAACAGATGTGTTATCACTGCCAGTACCACCAGCATCAACAATTTGCTGGCCATTTTCGGCGCTTAAGTCACCAAACCGTGGTGACAAGCCCAAGAATTGTTCTGGATCAGTAGCGGTATTGCCGTAAAATAAACGGCTCGCGACTTCTTGACCCATTGCTTCAATGAATGCCTTCGCCTCATTTAAACGGAACTGACCTGGGTTACCTGAAAGTTTAACCAATTTTTCATCAACTTCAGACCACGCTTCAACCATGCCGGTTGTATCGTGAACTTGTTTCATGGTTGATTTGCTTGGCTGAACGCCCTGATAAAGCTTGCGCCATGTGACTGCTGGCAAGCCTGTGCGAATTGATGTTAGATGGCGAGTGCCGTCATTACATTCAAGCGCCATCGCATCGTTAAGTATGGGGTTAATCTCTTTCAGAATCTCAATGATTGTAGAGACAACTTGACCCATACCGTCTTGCTGCTTGTATAAGTCAGCAAGAGTCAAATAAGTATTACCAATAGTAGCCATTTTTATAGCCCTCTATAAAACTATATTAACGGCCCTAGTAATTATGACTGTCCTGGGTAAAGAACCTCAGCTTGTGATTTTTCACCTGTATCACCGGCACCAGTTGCCTGTGCTGCAGCAGAAAAACTGTCATCTTCACTAAAAGCCGCGCCAATTCTCACTGCGAATCGGATAAGCTCTGGGTGGTTGCCAAAACCAGTTTCGTCAAGAAATTCTCTTAACTCTGGCGTTGCAAAACGATCAAGCACTTTGGTTGCATTCGCAACACTGGCTTCGTATTTTTCACCACCGTACTCGCTATCATTCTCCGAGTCCGCGCGCCATTGAGCAACTCTGGCTTCATGCTCTTCAACAGCCTTGTTATGGTTGCCGATAGCATTCTCAGCGTAGAAATCAACATAAGCTTGCGCATCTTCTTGAGACAACTGCCGCTCTGCAGCAAATGCCTTAAAAGAGTCAAGCAACGGTTGGTCTACAGCCATATTTTCAGGCAGTTCAGGCATTGAAAAATCCTGATACTCAATCGCATCACCCTCTTGGGTTTGCGCTGCTGCCTGTTGTTGCTCTGCCGTTTGTTCGCCACTTGGCGCAGCTTGGTCACCGCCATTTCCTGGCGCTGATGCTGCTGCTGCTGTTGTATCTACCGTCTGGGTAGAACCTGCTTCTGGTGCTGCTTCAGTGTTACCTTGTGCAGTTGTTCCAGCTTCTTGCTCTCCACTCATTGTCACATTTCCTCTTTAGAAAAATTTTCTTGCATAAGCTTTGCATATGCTCCTGGGCAATGGTGCTCTAATTCTGCCAATAATTCAAGCCCTATTTGACGCCTACCTTCATTGACATAAGTTGCACTGTTTCCAGTAAACGTCGTGTTATAAATTTTTGCCCTTGCTAATTCCCGCCAAATGAATCGTCTGAACTCAGGTAGTTTCATCAGCTTATCGTAATCAAGCGTTAATATCTGCTCTTCATTCAAGCTGTGCTGTTCAAAATCTTCAACCTGTTTTGGGTCACTTGAATTCTTAGCCACTTTCTTTTTAGGCGCATCACGAGAAACGCCTCTCACTGTAACTGTTTTTACGTCACTGCCCTGTCGTGCACCACTCATTGTCTGGTTGCGCTCCTGGTTTGCTCAACTGTATCGCCAAGTGCCGTACCCTCTTCAGTACTCGCTTGACCCAAATTCTTTGCTGCCTCTGATGCCATCATGCCTGACATTAACGCTTGCTGTTGTGCCTGCTGTTGCGCTCTATCTGAACGCTTACCTTCAACAGCATCATCAGCCGCCATAATCGATGGAGGAACACCCGTCATCTCAGAAAACTCATCAATCATCTTGTCGCTATCGATTTTGTCAGTTGCTTCTGGATACACCTGAGCCACCTGCGTAACGAAGCCAAAGGTTTCAACAATACCTTGTGTGCCTACAGACTTCTGTGCTTGCGCTAAAATAGAAATGTACTCAATACCAAGATCCACACCATCCAGCTCATCAGGCGGTGTTGGTAAATCACCATTACGCTGCATAATACCGAACGTTCTGTCAATTAACGGCTCCAACAATTCATCCTGTAAGCGCTCTAAAACAGGACCAAGCATCAATAATTTTTCTGAGTGACGCTCTTCAACCTCGCGAGCAGTAATCATACGTCGATCAGTATTTGACAGCTGCAAAAACAAATCGACATAAAATGCTGTATCAATACGAGTCCGAATGTCTTGGATATCTTCAATGATTGTACTGATCGCTGTTGGTTCTGTTTTTACCAATGGCTCAACACGAACACCACCTGTCTGCGTATTGTAATAAGTAATATCGCCGGGTATTTGACTGACCTTCTTGGTTTTTAACGATTCTGGTGCCGCTAGAGGTGGATTGGTAATTTTATCGACATTCTGTCCTTTTCGAACTTGGTCAGCTTCAAGTTGTTTTGTATCGCCTAAGCAATCCATACCTGGGCTACTGCCATAAACATCTTCACCGTTCAAATCCCAGCGCGGACACATAACAGGAAATTCATTAAAACCAGCTACGTGCAGCATGTTTTTCTTCGATGCTGATTTTCTATACCAGAAGGAAATATAAGGCATGTTAGTATTGTTTCTCATGCCTCTGATACGATCAAAGTTTGGCTCTATCGCATGAATGATTTCAAACTTTTCATCGGGTTTATTTTGGAATGCCCTCAGTATCTCGTCATCATCAATATTTTCTTTGCCCCATCGACGAACAATTTGATCAGCTGTCATTCGATATTCGCGATAAATGGTATCAACAACCTGATCGTCATTTTGTGCAATCATGTAGCTGCCAGCGGTAAAATTAAATGCACGTATTGTTGTTTTGATATCCTCACGAACAAAGAGCGCACCCGTCCCAAACAGACCTAGCTCTTTGTAAGCTATAGGCAGCATATTGTAGACGTTGGATTTTTGAAAAACCTGCAACATGCGTTTTGCAACTTCTGCAGTCCAAACTCTTACAGGTTGAAATTTATTGAGATCGGGATCTGGGGCTGCCAGTCTGAACCAAGGTCTCGTTGGAGATGTAATGCCAGCCATCATGCCTGATGACAATGTTCTCAACGCCATCTTGGCTCTGTTGTCTATAATGTCAAAATCGTATTTCTCGTGGCTTCTGTCATCATCAGTGATATTGAATCGACCCATCCTTGGATTAATAAACATGGCCAAATTTTCATACAGCGGTATAAATTCAGAGCGTAATGTCTCTAATTCATGGAAGCGTCGATTAAGGTAATCGACACTCCGTCTGCTTCTCTCTGAACCAGCCATATGATTATGTTCCTAAAACGGTTGCTCCAGTAGTTGCTGGTGCTGTAACACCACTTTGGCTTGTCAACACAGTTGATCCAACACCACGCCTTGCTTGTGCTCTTCGACGCGCATTACGACCCGCAGCTGAAACATCTACAGCATCAGTCGTTGGTGGTGGCGGTGGTGGTGGCGGTGGGGATGGAGGGGAACCCGTACACATTTTTATCTCACTCCCATAATATTAGTTTCCAATACAGTACGGCTTATGATTATGCACACCAAAAATCAAATTAACAACCCCTAATCATTAGCGCCGCTGCCGATCTCGCATTCGTTCTTCAGCATTCATATGGTATTCATGGCTGCTCGATTTCTTACGCATATCACGATGACTAGCTCTGATATTTGGCACGCGACCCTCATCGCGTGGATTTTTGCGACTGTATTGCTTAACAGGATTATACTCATATTCACTCTTGGCAGATTCTTCTGGCCATGGATAATCCTCTTCGCGCGCTACATCCATATTAGCCATAACAACTGCATCACCATAGTCAGTTGACCGACCAAGCCGTTTCTTCAAATCTTTTTTGGACTCAATCAATATGCCTTGTGGCGTTAGTGTCCAGGTTGGTGCGCAAAGGTCTGATTTAAGTCGAGCATGTTTTGGCAACATGATACCTGTATCATTAGCCGGGTCCAACGCTTCGCGCATTTTCCAGTAGGCTTCGGCACGCATATTTGCCATTTTGTATTGGCCGCTTTTTTCAGTGTATGCTGATTTAGCTGTACCATTAAAAGCAACAGTCTGTACTTCGTTTTCTACCAAATGATCGTAAGTAGACTGACCCCAACCAACAACATCAACAATAACTGGCGCTCTGTTTTTTCTGTTTGAAATAACCAGTGATGCAGTGACGCCACCATTCGGTGTATCAGCGCCAGGGTATTCAATTAACGGTGCGAACCAATAACCTTCATGCCGAGTAGAGATAACCGTTTTATCTTTACCGCCACAAGCAATATCAGCACCCATACCTTCCATGAAACCCATGCTGTTACGATCTTCCCAGCGACGCATGGCGGCATTAACCCATTCGGTAGGGATCACTTGCCATGGATCATCATCGATTTTGTACATGAAATTACCCTCCAGCATTTGTGAGCGTAATGGCTCAGGTAAGTTCTGTAAAGTTGATTTATAACCTGTGCGCATGTAATAAATATTATCTTCAATTTTTGCCGGTATAAATGTCCGAGACTTAGGTGTAATAACTTCATCTTCGCCTTTGTTATTAATAATCGTGAATGGTTTGCCATTTGGTCTAGGAATATCATTACCATTGATTGTTGCATACCACCTTAGCTCACCCGGTTCTGCCGGATCAGGATGGTCAGGGTCCAACCATGGCCCCCAAAAATCAACAACCCACATACCTTCAGCATTGGTCGGTGGGTTTCCAGTGCAAAGCACTCGACATTTTTGACCTTCCTGTTCAGTCCGGTTCCAGCCGGATAAGAAACGTACAACGGCTTCGCTAAAGTGAGTAACTTCATCAAACACAATGAGGTCATGCGGTCTACCCTGATACTTCATCTCATCGCCAGGGTTTGGCACCGAACCATATTCTACTTGTCTGAAACCATCAATTTTTCGCCAAACATTTTTTTGTGAATTAAAGTTATCGCTTGATCCCAGTATATCAACCATACGGTCATGGATACCGGCAAGCTGTGTACCCTGCTTACGAAATATAATAGATCGGATATGCGCTGTTAAGGACAGGCCAATGGCTAAATCTGTTTTCCCACCACCAGCAGCACCGCCGTAAAATGTAAAATCGGCTTCGCTTTCGTAAGCCATGATTTGTGGTCCAGGCTGTGGCACCCAGATGGGCATACCGTCAGTTAGTAATTTATCAAGTTCTTCTTTTTCTGGGTCACTGAGGTAGTGAACAAGTTCAGCTATTTGCTCAATGCTGAGGTCCATAATTAATGCACCGTTTTCGCTTCTGCCTCATCTTCGGGCTTGATGCCTTTGTCTTTGCGATCCTGGGCTTTTTCTAACAACGTTGCCACGCGTGATTCTCTTTCAGTGTCACTGAGATTGTGAGTATGATTATGCTCAATGGTTTTTCTTTCTCGGTAAGCACCCACATCAACATGCTTGCCAATTAAATCGAGTAATTTTGTCTTATCCCAGAATTTTATTTTTTTAATTTCACCAATCTGTTTTTTATCTTTGCCACGACCAGACCACAACTCTTCGACTTCTACACTGGCAACAACTGCAGCCAGGTTATCAGGAAATTCTGATGGATGCTTAACTGTTAGATCTTCATTAAATAAATCCCGAAAATCTGCTTCAAGCATCATCGCTAGTTGCGATAATACATAATCAGCATCTTTACCAACGCGCGCAGACCTTTCAGTTCTCAGCCTTGATATGTACTGAATAATGTGTCTTTTTTTAATTAACCGCGCACCATACGATCTACAGTAACCCGCTTTTTCTGCGGCATCAGGCGCTTTTGGCACTAGCACATATTCTTCACAGAACACACGCTCTTGGTCCGATATCTCCTGATAAAAAGGTTTGCCTTTTTTAGCCATCAGTAAGGCTTACCTTTTGGCTTCTTTTTCTTTTTTGAATAAATCATAATTGACCCCTTAAGTTGGTGAGCTATATTCTGGATGATCCTGCCATCGTGGATCTGCGAATGTAATATCCTCAGGCAAATAAGTTTGCTGACCTTGATCAAACTCCAACAGGTAGCTATCACTAGGACCACCCGCAATAACTTTCTGTATTACAGTGTATACCGTTTGGCCCGCATCGTCGACCATGACCTCATCGCCTCGTCGTGGCTTTCGGCACATCAATGTGCAATCCTCTGCCTCAAGCGTTACACCGTTCAGTATAAACTGCGGATTAGAAGGCTCTGACACACCAAAGCGCGTACTAAAAGCATCACGCGCAATGTTTTGCACAATAAAATATTTGCCATCTGAATTTCTGCGAACGGTATCATGGCCGCGAAGGCGAACTGGTGTAGAGTGTGTACTGATCATCGATTTTTTCCTGCTGTCACGTCGCTATAATATAATAACCATTTGATTTATTTTCAACATAAAAAAACCCCGGCATTGCCAGGGTTTCTTTAAGCGACATTAGGTTTTAAGCTGCTAGAGGAGGGCCATGAAAATTGTCAATGTATGAGAAATACTCAACACTTTGCAATGCATCTCCATTGGGCCAGAATAAGATCTGTCGAAAAACACCAAACTTTTCCCCGGAATTGATCGTGTATTTCGTATCAGATTTTGTATCTTCCAGCGACTTGCTTAAGCGCTCAAAACTCTTATTATCGATAAGTGACGGCATAACACTATCAATGAATTCTTGCACTGCTTCGTAAGAGAGCTGGATGTCATTGTCTGGAACTATTGGATTATGGGTCTGAGCATAAGCTAAACTACAGAGCGTGAATGCCGTCGACACCATGATTCCAACTAAACATCTGCGTAACTTCATCGGTGTATCTCCTGTTGTGGTTGTGGTTTTAATAGATGTACTCTATTGTCGTAGAGAATAAACGAAAAAAATAAAAATACAACACCAAAAAATACCGCCATGATAGACATCAGTGTGGTGATATTTACAGGCTGGTCTTTAATAAGTTGCGGTGCAGCAAACAAGACAAGACCCGTTAGTATGGTTATTCCGCCTAGAACGCTAAATGTTAATGCAAAAACTGCGATAAAAAAATCCATTATTCAGATGCCTCGTCCACTTTTTTTTGGGCTTTCTCAACAATAAAGTTAAGCCGCGATTTGATATATTTTATCCACCAAAAATCGAATTTTAATACAACTCTCACTCGTTTACCATCAAATGATTTGCCTCGCCAGCCTAATATCGCAAATTCAAAGCTAAAATCGGTTGCATTGAATTTAACCTCAATATGGCCGGGGTATATGTTAATAACTTCTCTATCATCTTTTTTGCTCACGCACTGCCTCCGCATTGCAGCATAGGCTGATGGTTACAGAACCCTGTGCATGTGGTGCGCCAATATCGCAATAGCATACCTCATCAGCATCATGAGAAGGCCGGAATGTGCCGACTTCTTTCGTGTCGCAAGGCTCGTTGCATTCGGTGCAGATCCACATTATAAGCCATCTGAAATTTCAGAAATATGTACTAACAGATTATTCCATGCTTCCTTGTATTCTGTCTCCGAGATTTTTGTATAATTGTGGCCAATAAATTTCTGCCCAGTAAGCATTGTTTTATTTATTTCTATCGACACTACACCATAACAATCAACTTCAAAATTATGGCAAAGGATATATCCATCCTCACTCATGCCAACAACCTTCTTATAAAGCCACCAACCTTCCTCTTCGCAATCATCACCTGCATAACTATTGCGGTACTTAAAGCAACAACCGACTAATTGCATGGCAAAAAGCCTGCGCTCCTCTGATTCTATTTCCGATAACTTTTTGCGCAGATCATTTATTTGATCGTGAATAACTTTTTTTCTGTTGCTGCCTGCTTGATTGCTGTTCATTGTCAATCCTCATTATACCAACATCTCATGTGGTAAGTTCCATTGAATAACACCATTTTCTAGCCAGTCATGATAGAAATCTTCAGCAAGTTCTGGCTTTGCAAACATTATAATTGGCGTGCCTGAAAACTTATAGGTTTCTATGTTTCTATACAAATCGACTTCACAAGTACAATGTTCTTTCAGGTAATCAATTGTTTCGGTATCATCCAAATTAATTTCTTGGCCAATATATTTTTCAAGTGCGCTTTTAAGGAGCTTATCTTTTTCCCTGAGCGCCTCATATGCGGCTTTTTTTGCAATATCCAATATGTCCATTTATGCGCCTTTCTCTATTTTTGTGTTGACATTATATCAACACTTACTCTTCGTGTCTAGGTGGCTTTGCTAAAAAATTAATACCAGCTTGAAACAAATAAACACTTAACAGCGCAGGCCTATCACCAGTGGCATCGCCAAAATAATAAACATCGCAAGCATCGGTAACCAATGCTATTTCTTCAGCGATAACACTGCCTGCTTCAATTTCATCGGCCAAATCACGTAGTCCAGCTACCGGGTCTCTGCCTGGGTAAATGCGTTTTATTTTTTCCATTAAAACCTCTTGGTCTTGCCTTTCTTTCTGTTTCTAACTGGTCCTTTGTATATTATTTCTGGTACAGCTATTTTGCATTTTTTTATTTCTTGAGCGTCATCGATAGTAGGATCAAGCTCCATACCAACCTGAAATTCATGTTCGCCCAGTTCTTCGCTTAATTGTAACTTTGATCCTTCAAAAAAAACTTGACCAGCATTAATGAGTTCGCAAAATTCTTCTGAGCTTTCTGTTGTCGCATCACCAATAACATCAAGCACATCAGCTATGCTTGGCCATGTGGTTTGTATTAATGCTTGTGGTACTAATATTAATTTTTTCATTTATCACTCACCAATTATCACTCACCCATGTTTCGGCTGTACCCCATGTGCTTCTACGTTCACGTTTACCGCATCGCTCGCATTTTCTTTTTTGCGAATGACTGCCAAAAAATTTCCATTTATGACCTGCCAAGAAACAAAATATATCCATACTTTACTCCCGTTATTAAGATAAAGTGCTAGGCAACGCGCTACTGTTGCTAATATCGCGAATTACTCTATACACTTCTCTGCATTCTTCAATTGATCTGGTTTTTGATGTGTGGAATTTCCAGCCAATCACATCACTAATTTTTTGATAAAGTTCTTTTCGTTTAAACCGTCTTGTTTGCCATAACGGATCGAGAATTTTATGTATTTCTTGCCGAGCTTTCCGTATTTCCGGTGTAGGAATACAGCCTAGAGGTGCAGTACGATTCTTGGTCTTGTGGTGACAGCCCACATAATTCCCGCAGGCGGCGCACCTCCAGAAAGGTAATTCATGCAAATCATTGCGATGTGGGTATATTTCGGAGCCATCTGTCAACCGAGCTTCTACCTTTTCCTCACAACCACAACAATATATTTCCATTCTGCTTTCCACACCGCTAGCACTTTAAAATCTAAACAAGTTTAAGTTTTCCCGTATTCTCATGAGGGTAAACACTATGACGTGGTTTGGGGTGCATTTCGATATTAACGCATACAACACCTTTCTCTATTTCCCTGGAATGCGGAATTATAAAACCAAACTCAAGATGCTCGTGTATTTGACCCTCCCTCACGCCAATATTCAACTCTCTTTGAAGTTCATACATAAGCTGCTCAATACGTTCTTTTCTGTAATGCTTTTCTTTATCCATAATCTTACCTCTTATCCGGGTTTATAGTCGGGATGATCTCGCCATGCTGGGTTTTTATGACGATGCCGGTCTGGTTTTGATTCAGCAATCCCTAATTCTTTTTCGTTATCCAAAACATGATAATTCCAGTTATCCCATACATTAAAATCATCAAGTTTTTGAACCTCATCCCCAATCACAAAAGGGCGGTGTAGGAGGGTGCACCCATTGCTAGATGCCCCTAACTGCTCCTCAATATCCTCATAAACCATATCACCGCGAATATCATCAATAGTAAAAATTCGACCTGTGAGCGTTCTTATTACATCACCAATTCTTGGCTCTACCATTTCTCCACTGTGTGTATTTATCATACTTACCTCTTATCTAAAAAGTGGCCTTTATTCCCGCCTTTCGCTCGATGTCTTTACGAGCTTGTCCGCACTCTTTGGATAGGCTCTCTGGTACATCCATATCCAAATCATGATACTGCTCTTCGATATATAACACTTCATGACAGTTAGTACACGCGCCGTTGTAAACTGGCTCTCCACAATCATCACAATACGATCTACTCATTTTTATTTACCTCTTATCTAAAGATGGGGTTAATCAAGTCCAAGTGCTTTTCTTTTCCAAAACTCAATATCAGCATCAGCTCGCACGCCAAGCAGTATTAGGCTCCTTTTATCTTTTATGTTGGCCTCAATTTCTTGCTCATAGGTGCGTGGTATGTCGCCTTGAATAGCTGTTCTTTCCAGTATGCCTTCAGCCATATTTATCATAATCGCTATTTGTGCAATATCATCATCATAGGAATCAGCGTCTAAGCCTATAGATGACGCGATTCTGCATAACAGCATACAGAGTTCATTTTCTAAATCTTGGTAATCGCTCATATCCTCACCTCTTTATTCTGATTCAAAATACTCGGCTGATATATTTCTAAACCCCCACCATACCAACTTGATGGTTTTTTGTGGCAGTCCAGTTAAGTGAGCCATCAAAATTAAAATAGTTTTCTCAGGAAGCGTGTCCGATAGCTGCTCCAAAGCTGCGGCTATTTCATCACAGGCTTGTCTCGTTTCTAGCATTTGTTGCTCTAACTCTCGAACATCTATTTTTTTATCGCTCATTACTCTACCTCTTTATTCTGATTGGGTTAAAGAAGCCTGCATCTTTTCAAGCCGATCAATAATATCTTGGATACCTTTAACTGTCATGCCATAAACAGCAGGGCTTGTAATTGATAGTTCATCGCATCGACTACAATGCTTCTGCGCCTCTTCAAGTGTGTATATTTCAGCAAGCTCTGGCCTTTCCACATAGCCGCAACTATGATGGCCGTAAAACATACCATTCTTTCTAATAAAAACTATTTCATCACTCATACTTATTCCTTATCTGGGGTTAATAAGTTTCAACAAATTCTATATCTGATATTTTGTAACGTGATTTATTATAAGCCGAATAAGGCTTATCAGGATCTTTTAGCAATACTGTAAGCTCAGTTACTTCAACAATCTCGCGTTGAACCAAGGATGTGCCGCTCGGCAATTTTAAATACCAGTATTCTCCTTTTTTAACCTCGTCATCGTCTCTGTATAATGGACGGTTGCTTTCTGCATCCTCATAAGCACATTGCATATCTAAATAACCATACTTATCAAGATCATGGCGCTTCATCCATTCTAAAACTTCTTGCCTTTGCTTTAATTCAGTCATTTAGTGCTCTCCTGTTGCTTCATAAATGCCGCAGCATATTTTACCGATTCCAACGATGATGGACTGCCGAGAGAGGCATTCCCATAAGCAAAATGAATTCGCTGCTTTGCTTTTTGCGCATCTGTCAACGGAAATGCTTTTGCCTTCTCGATTGCAGCCCTTATATCCATAGTCATTTTCCTAAAGCTAATAAAAGAATATCCCGTAAATCTGCTTGTTCAATGGTCCTACCGCCCATAACCGCGCCTCTCCCTAACAACTCAGCAATTCTCTCAACCACACTCCTATTAACAACAACCTTATCTGGCTCTACAGCTTTAGCCTCTTCAAGTAAATATATCAGTATTCTTATCTGTGATTGAAGTTCTTCCACTATTCCTTCCGGTGCTAATTGCATGGAGGTGCAGGTGTAGCCAGCATCCTCAAGGACCCTGCTCGTTGTGGCTAAATTTCTAGCGACCATTCCCCACGCTTCTTCTCTACGTCGGTGCAAGCCGGTTGTATTCCTTCCATCAGGATCTTTAATCACATATACCGTTGTTGTGTTTTTATCTGCCATTTAATAACTTCTCCAATACCTCTTCGTCAGATAACGATTCGTGGCCGAAAATTTCAATTTTCTCTTTCTCTACAGTCTCTAAAGAAATGGATCGACGAGTATAATTATCTGATTTTGTAGGCTCACCCATCATCACAGATTCGGCTTCTGATAATGTACTTGGTCCGAATTGGGACACACTGAATGTTTCAGCCTCTTCTGGAATTGTCTCATATTCACGGTGATGCTGACCGCCGCCTATCAGGAATATTTTTTTCATTTTCATATTTACCACACCTGCTTAAAATCACGATGCTCACGATTATTGATTTGCCATTCCAGTATGTCCATTAACTGAACTGTTTCTTTGACGCGGTAACAACGCGCACCTTCTTGGAAATCATCCTGCTGTTGTTTGTCAGCCAAGATTTGCAGAGTTTCATCTTTGAATACAATAATGTTGACATAATAATGCATATTTATTCCCGCCCAATTTTTTATTGCCCATCTTTATGATACTGCATTGTTGACTTTTTGTCAACAGTTATCCTGTCGCTCCAACCTCGCCTGATGCAGCGATGACATCATGCCCATCGTGTCGCTGTACCTTTCTCGCATGCGCTGCATTTCTTTTGCCATCCAACCAACAAGCAGTCGCAGCTGTTGCTCATCAAACTCTTCGACAGGGCGGCCTTTGAATTTCATGCCGTTAGCTTCTTTGAGCAGCTCATCTTCGTTGCTGAATAATTCCATCGTCATTCTCCCTTTTGCAGTTTGTACGACAAATACAGTCGCCATGCAAATACGCTAAAAAAACTTATGATAAAAACTGAAGCCACTATCGCGACTGCATAAACTTCGTTGCTGCATTCCAATGCTTGCATGCTAATTGCTCCTCGTTATTTTGTCACAAAATTTGCCAACGCTCTGGCGTAAGTTTCACTGAATGGTCCCTTCACAGCTTCCATGGTGATGCCGCTAATGTGTACGCGATAAACCATCCAGCCTCGACGGCGCTGGCAGTAATCAGCAATATACTTCATATTGTTCAGCCCCGCCTCTCGCTTGGTACGCCGACAGAGAATCGAACTATGATTGCCAGGTTGAAAACCTGGTGTCCTAACCATTAGACGACCGGCGCAACTTTTGGAAAATTGTATTTTATTTTGTTGTTGATAAAAAATCAACACTTGTTTTTGCATGCCACCAGATTTTTACAAAAATTTTCGAGAAAAAGGTTGTTTCTAGGGAGGGATACCAAGTACGCGCCACGGGGGGTACACTTTTCGGGTATGCCCTTCTGTATATGCATACAGTATATAAAAGGGTCCCCCTGTCTTTTATGTGAGTGGTCACTAACATACATTTGGTTGGCGAGTACTTACTCACGTTAGTAAGCACTAACATCTGCGCGCGCACATCCTTAACAACAGCACGCTACACCAGCAAGGCATAATAGCCATGGCAATGTGGCCAGAATGCCATAGTGTAATGAGCTGATTGTGGGCAATAATAACGACGTTAGTAAGTACTAACTTATGGACATATTTTACAGTCAGCGTGACCAACGTGACCAATACTCCTATAGAGTCCCCCGAAAACGCCCCAAATATGTAGATATACCCAAAATTTCAATTTTTAGGCGTAATTTACCATTATATTAACTATTCTTAGTCACGTTGGTCACGCAACAGGTAGTAACACACATAAAGCATTGATATCATTAGAATTTCACCCCAAAAATACCGTGACCAACTACCGTGACTAACGTGACCAACATGACTGACGCCTAGTCAGAAAGTGACCAAAATTGTCACCTAAACTTACACACGTGTGTAAGTAACAAGAATCGCTTGATTTCACCCCATCACATCATAGATACTGACACCAGTTAGTCACGGTAGTTAGTCACGCCCAAAAAGGACACAAATTATGCCCCTCACTGACAGAGAAGCACGCAAAATAGTTGATACACTTAATGGCATTTTGGCCACCACTGAAAAGTACACCCACAACGCCGTGGCCAGTGGATTTGAGGAAATGCGACGCATACTGAGAGCTGAACTCCTGCCCGATGATCAGCTGGTGCCCATGGGCGAGGGCATCATGAAGCGAGCACGCACCGTCATCCGTACCTACTTGGAGCGTGAAAGCCATAACTACATCAGCACCACAAAATTCGATGCCATTTATCTGGAACTCTACGGTGCAGCACTGCCACGACCAAAACGCACAACTGTTGTCGAGCGACTCAAAAAAATAAACGAACTCCAAACACATCCGTATTTCAACGGCGTATACATCATTACGAAGTGTTTTGCCTTCAGATACGTCGCACAACCGTGGAAATATCACCCCGAAGTCAAAGAAACATCGGCCAATGGAGAATCACCCATACTCACCGATTTTCTAGGCAAAGTCGACGACCTACAAGAAGCCATTGACCAGGCGCTGAATGAACCGCTGAGATCGACCTATCAAGAACTCAAATTATAAGACAAATAATTGTTGACATCGTAGTGTGACTACGTTATGTTATCGGCAAGGTGGCTGATATTAGCCATTCTAGGTAAACACAACAAATAGGTGACACTATGAAGCGATACAAAATTATCAATGGCATTACTGGCAAACAGGTCAAACAGACGGATAGTTATAACGAGGCCAGCCATATCATCAATAAAAACCCGTCTTACTACATCCAGCACACGCCTAAAGGCATTCAGGAATACGAGCGCAACCAGCAACCTGAACAACCAGTAACAGGCGCAAAGGTCAATATGACCGTCGAGCCGCTGAACGTCGAGCTGCTCATCGCTCAAGCAGTGCAGGAAAATTCAGTAACTAACTATCCGTGGGGAGTGTAATATGATCGATTACAGCAAAATATCTGAAAAAGACGATAAGCTAATCAATGTTATAGCTAATCGCGCCATGCGCCTAAATGGCATCGGTGAATATGACCTTATGACCTGTCAAATGGACTTATGCGCCGCACACGCTGATGTTGGGCTTGATCTGAAAAAACTATTCCAAGCCAATGATTTTGACTTCATGCATGATATAGCCGGCATTGCTAATAACATGAACCGCGATACATGCGAGCTTGAGAATTGCTTTTTACCCAGGTGCGCACTATCTGACAATAGCACAGCGCAACATTAAGCAGAACGACAAACAACTTAAAGGTGACAACATGAAAACAGTATTTAATAACGACGGCGTAGTACACGCCTGGGCGCATCAACTGCAAGAAAGTGGCAAAAATCACAACGGGTCTTTGTATTTTGAAGGTCCAGTGATTTACAGCTACGGTTTACATTTCCCGATGGGTAAAATCTATCCAGATGTGACACTGCTAACTAATCGCAGTTACTCAAACACAACAGCACACCACCAACACAAAGCAGCAATGGCCGTAAGCCATCACAACGTATTGTATGTTAATAATGTGTTAGCTAACTCTGAAAGCGCGCATCGAGAAAATTTAAAAGGCTTAATCAAAGATATGCAAGAGAGCCTCGAAAAATGTTCGAAAGCAAGAAATCGTGCACAACTTCATTATGATGAAGCCAAGAAATCGCTTCAAACTGCTAGAGAGTATCACAGAATCTTCAATGTTGATTTTAGTTTTGAAGATATACCCGACTTTGATGAAGTAAAGCAGCACGTCAAACAACAGCAGCAACGCGCCAAAGAGCTAGAAGAAGAACGCAAAGCCAAAGAGGCTATCGAGCTTGCAAAAGCACTGGAGTTATGGCGCGAAGGTGTAATGTCAAGTATGCCTACAGGTCTTAGAAGAACGCACAATGGTTATACATTTATCAGAACACACCAAAAAAGAGACGGCATAAAAGTCATACAAAGTTCGCAAGGTGTTGAATGTCCTGTTGACGATGCGGCAGTAGCATTTGCTATTGTTAAAAATTGCCTGACAACAAATACAGCATGGCAAACTAACGGCTCACAAATAAGGCTCGGCGATTTTAAGGTAGATTATATAACCGAAGCTGGTGAGCTAAAAGCGGGCTGCCACTTCATAGCATGGGAAGAAATCGAGCGTATAGCCATTGAACTCGGCTGGCTTGATGAGCCTATAAAATTGGAGGTTGCTTAATATGGAAAAATTAAATATATCATGCATCGCACACAGAAATAGCGAAAACGGCTATTATTTTTGGAGTTGCTTGACCAATAGTTTTTTTAAAGATTCACCGAGTAACTGGAATGCAATAAAAACTGATAGTGGCCGTGTTTTCATAATACACAAGAAAAAAGGCCATAGGCTACAAGGTCAAGTTCGAGAAGTATTTGATTATGAGGGCGAATGCATGATAGGTACACCCTTAGATGAGCTTTTTGGCATGACACCAAAAGAAATAAATAAGTATATTAGTTAAAAAGCCGCAGCCTATTGGTAACAGTGGGCTGTATCGTTTTAACTGGTAAGCACAACAACGAGGTAACAATCATGAAGGGAGACAGAATCACAAAGCAAGAATTCTACGCATTAGGCGGCTTAGCCAATCCCGACTTAGCCAGAAGGCAAACCAAGAGCGGCTCTTGGTTATACTACAAACTTTGGAAAAGCAGTTAAACAAAAAAGGTGACAGCATGGAAAAAGATATTTTGGTACAACTGTATGAATTAAAAGACAAAGCGCTGAATGGTGAAATAAAACCAAACGAGGTAGGTATATGTCGCTTGATAGATGTTGAAATATCAAAAAAAGCCTTTGAATCATGGGAATTTTATAGTGGCAGCAAAGCTTATCCCGTTGGTGGCTTTAGTGAATATCTATCAGTGCATTCAAAGAGATGGTTAGGCTCGTCATTTAAAAAGCGAATAAATTTGATCGACCACTTGATAGAACTTGCCGAATCAGGAGAAACCCTAGGCTTTCAATATCAATATACATTTGGAAATTTTGGTTCGATTGAAAAAATAACGCGAGTAGAAATCTAACCCTAAAAGAAAAACTGAGGAAAACCAATGAGCAAGGAAACTGAAGAACTGATATACACTGACATATTGAAAGGCATTCCAACCGTTGAATATTTCGATTATCTGAATAAAGGCTACAGCATGGCAGATGCACTACGCGCCGCGCGTGTCTTTAATAAGTTTTGTGAGTTGGAGCAAGGCGATAAAGTACGATTCCAAGTAGATGAGTATGAAGGCGAGTATGATTTTAGCTATCTTGATACCTGGGGCGAAATGACAGAGGGTATGAAGAAAGTTGTCAAGCGTCGTATTGCCAATAAGATAAAAAAACATGGGTTATCGCGTATTTCCGCTCATGTTCGCACTGGTGAAGAGTGGCGCGAGGTTGGCGCAATGAGTGGCTTTGTCGGTGACGAATGGAAACACAGCGGCTTTGATATCAATTTAATGCAAGCTGCACTCTATGAAGTTGAAAAAGAAAGTATAGAAGCGCTAAAGGAATCAGCTAACGACACTAAACATTGAGTTAGACAACTAAAGCCGGTTAGCAATAGCTGGCTTTGCTGGTTTAACTGGAGGAGAACACCATGTTTACAGAGTGGGAAACGATTGTGCGCATTGCATTTAATGCATCAAAATGCAAAGTACACATATTTGCAATAATATGTTCACACCGAGCGGCTGAAATAAAAAAAACGAAAAATAGCCCTAAGTGAGAAAACGAAAATTTTTACTGAAAAAATCAAGCGGAGGTTGGCATGATGTCAGTCGTGAGTACTCGTATTAAAAATACAAACAAGTTACGCATTAAGGGCAGCAAAGCTATCAGGGCATTAGGGCACGCTGCTACTTATCATTATAAGCAAACGCGCAAGTATACAGGTGAGGCCTACATCACTCACCCGATTGCTGTCGCACAGATTTACAGTGATAACTGCACAGGTGAACCAGACGAAGATATTGTTGCAGCTTGCTTGCTGCATGATGTTGTTGAAGATTCTGATTGCACATTCACTGAAATTGCTTTTTTGTTTGGCCATGACGTTGCGCAGTATGTACAGCAATGTACAAATCCTTGGCCAAAGAAGGAATGTAACTTACGAGTAATGAAGAGAGGCGCACTTACTGTTAAAGCGTGTGATATGATTCATAACTTGCAAGATATTGTCGATTTAGATCCTAAATGGGCAAAAAAATATGTAAGTGATAAAGCGAAAATTGCACACCACTTTATTAGCATAGAGCCAAAGATATACAAGCTATTAATTAATACCATCGATAATTGTGAACGTGAACTTGCTAAGTGGGAGGCTAGGGAGGTATTAAATGAAAAATAAAAAAACTAAGCCCAGTATTAATGATTTGTACACCTGGCCCTTCAGTAACCACATAGACGTAAAAGGTTTTGCTCCCGTACTAGGAGACAAAGAAATGCCAGCCAAATCATTAAGACAAGCAATTAATGTTATAATGTGTACTGATCGAAAGGTCGTTTGGTTGGAAACGCAAAAATTAAAGCTAACACAAATCATAATGCCATTGAGCGATGTGGAAAAAACAACACGACTGGAATTCTAATGACTGATAAACACGGCAATAAAAATATCAAAGACCGCATTGCTCGTTACGATGAAAAATGTGAAGAGCTTGATATCATTAAAGTCACGGTGCGTGTACCCCGAGAAAAACGCAACGCTATTTTACGTATGGCGGCTGTTGCTAGAAAGGAAAAGCGACAAAGTGATAAAGAGCAAAGCTGGGACGACATAGTTGACAGTGTGGTGCATGACCTATTAACATAAAACACAGTTTGGACGTCACACCAAGCTATTGTGTTTACCGCACAGGAAGAACCCGGCCCATAAAGCTGGGTTTTTTCTTTTCTGAATCCTAAATAAAGAAAACCCCATCAAATGACAGGGCTTTCCATGGGGGGGGGAATAAAACCAATCAAGCTATTGAGTAACAGAGAGTTCCATAACAAAAAGCTGGTTGGTTTAACTGTGCCTCAAACGCGTTTAAAGCTCAAGCACAGCGCTACCCAATATACTAGCATAACACGATGATTTTTCAAGCAAAAAAAAGCCCCGCTCAAAGTGAAACGGGGCAAGATAATGGCGGCGTTGCATTGGGATGCGTCGTGCCGCCTGGGCTAGAGACTCTACGTTAGCATGAATCGGTTCTGACCGCCCTTATCGAGCTTCTCAGGCATCGTAAATACGCGACCAGCGTGTTTTTTGACCGAATCCCTCCGTAATATCTTTCTTAGCGCATCGCTGCAGGCGTTGCGATCTGAGCGTTTAATGCGATCCTGGTTATAACCAAGCTCCATCAGCACTTGCGTAGCTGTGGCTTCGCGCCAGCTCTCTTTTTTGCTGTTGAAATCGTAATTCTGCAATATCAGCTCCTCAATGGGGTGTATGGCCTCAAATTCCTTGTTGTGCTCATTTAGCCTAAATACCTCATCCTTGGTCAGCATCCAGCGAGCGCCCTCCATGTATTTAACATAAACTTGCGCCCACAACTGTTGCATATCAATGCCATGGTGAGGGTTGAGCTTATGACCACACTGTATTGTCCAGAAGCGCCTGTTTCCGGTCTCATCGTGCAAATACTGCTTTGGGTTCACAGAGCCAAAGAACGCCGTTCTACGGGGATAACGGCTGTCTCCGCGCGCATAAGGCCGCCTGATTTGATCATAATCACGGGTGATAAAGCCCTTCAGAGCCGATAAGTCGGATTTTCGGAAGGTAGCATCCAGCTCACCCAGCTCGACAATCCAGTACGAGATGCACTGTATTACGCTGTCCTTGTCGTTGGTGTTCAGAATAGCGCCTTCCTTACCCCATTCGCGATTACCGCCCAGAAGTGACCAGAACCAGCTAGTTTTGCCAATGTACTGATCGCCCTGCAACACCAGCACACCACCAGCAGCAATGCCATCAGGCTCAAAAGCAGCTGCTACACAAGTGATAAGCCAGCGCCAAAGTAATATAGACGCAATTTCATAGTCCTTGGCATCCAATGATTCAAGCAGTTGTGGGTAACGATTCTCACCGTCCCATTCTTTCGAACAAATCCATGCGGCCACAGGGTTATAAGCGTTTTGATCAGCAAGATAGGCAGTGTACTCATTGAGACCCTCAACCGGTAATTGGTGCATGGACGCTAAAGAACGTATCTCTGCCATCGAGCAATTGCTGGCATTGTCGACAGTGAATTGTCTCCCTGGAATAAATATCTCAAGGTCTTTTTTAATAACGTTGTATCGCACAGTGATGTCGTGCATGCTAAGTAAGTGCTCAGTGTTTGCAATCGTTGCTAGTGGTTTATTTTTATCAGTGCTATTAGGCCAATTAACAAAGCCGTGGCGCTGAATAGCTTTACTGAGTTCTTGTTGACTGGAATCTTGTGATTGTTCTTGTTGTTGTATTTCTTTCTGGGTGGGTTTGTCGAGCGCATCGGTTTTTGTAATAAATTCTTTGAGCAGTGTTTTTTTATCGTAAGTGACCAGATCGTCTTGTGCCAACCAATCACTGACATCACCTTTCTCTGGCAGTCCCGGTAAATAAATAATTCTAACCGACCTTGCCACTTTAACCAATTCACTAGCAACTTTGCGCATCCCGTTTCTGCCAGCATCATCGTTGTCAGGTAACAGAAATACGTCTCTTCCCCGAAACCACTGGGCATATT
>JANQLF010000281.1 GCA_028280785.1 Planctomycetota bacterium | reverse complement strand
CGTAAATGCTGATGACGTGCTACCACCTGATCAAAATGATCGAGATTATACGCATAGACGTTGTCCAATTGTGAAACATCCTCAGCAACATCTCGCGGTACAGCCAAATCGATAAACATAACCGGCTTAAATCGTTTGATATGTTTCATTTTTTCAGCGTTTATTATTGGCACTGGTGCAGACGTTGATGCCATGACAATGTCATGATCTTCCAAAGCACCCATCAAAGATTGCCAATCAATAATATTTGGTTTGATATCTAAAGACTTCAAACCTTCGTGATCACGAATAATTTGCTCAGCACGTTCTTGGCGTCTATTGATAATAGATATATCACGAACGCCCTTTTCAATGAGATGTGTTAACGTCAAATCTGCCATTTCACCTGCACCAATAATGAGCAGGCGACTTTTTTCCAAATTACCAATAATATGTTCCGCTAATTCAACGGCCACTGAAGCAATCGATACCTTGTACGTCCCTATAGCCGTATCATTTCGGATATCCTTGCCGACTTTTAAAGCACGCTGAAATGGTGCATGTAATATTGGACCAATGCTACGGCATTGCTGAGCACGTTCGTAAGCCTGTTTAACTTGGTGGACAATTTGATACTCGCCCACCACCATGCTCTCCAAAGAACTCACCACTCGAAATAAATGGCGAATGGCGTTTTGACCAACGCAGTGGTATGCCTTATCCTTTATTTCATCCAACTGTACGCTGACATATTGTGCAACGAATTTCATAACTTCTGATTCGCTAACGTCCCCAGCAATATACCATTCGCTACGATTACAGGTGCTAACTACTACAGCCTCTTCGACTCCTGGTAATTCACCCAATTGCGTTAAGCAGTCTGGCAATTCGCCATAGGCAACTGCGAGGCGCTCACGCAAAGCTAAATCACTATGATGGTGATCCCAACCAATAACTTGTATGGGCAATTCAGGCATAGGGGCTGTGTAAATTTAAACTTACCACTGAAATTATTGTTAATAAAAGAATAAGCATGGCTGCAATACTAAGAGCCTTTTGATTAAGTCGTTGTTTGACATCAAAAAACAATAAGGCCATTAACAAAACCATGCTAAAAATACTAATAGGTACAATTGGATGTGCATAATCGAAACCCTCTACTTCAGTAGCTGCAGCGGCTCCTGTTGCCAAACCAGCAAGCAACATCGCACACGAAACCACTAATCCAACGACCGTAACACGGCGTAGCGACGGAAGGCTTGGCAGCTTAAACGCACGCTCGCTAGCGCGTTTGAGCTGACGATCAGCTATAAAATATAAAAGACCCGCACTGGCACTAATGAGATTAGCCGCGAAATAGATCACCATAAATAACACATGAATCATGATCACCATAGAGGGATGTTCATAATCAGGTGGCGGCGCATCAGGGAGATGCATGACCGATACGACTGCAATCATAAAAGCCATCGCTCCAACCGGCAAAACCAACAAACTGCGAGAAGGCATCGATAGAAAACGTTTTACAAATAATAAAGCTGCAGCGGCAGACCATAAACTAATCACTGCAAAGGTAAAATCGCGCTGAGTATGATCCCACAGGCTTAAAATCAATGCAATGGTTAATGCCACCATACCCGCGCCAACAATCGCCATCGATTTTTTATCGAAGGTTTCCTTGCTATGGGCAATCCGTCGCCAGTAAACAACTGCGGCTAAGCAAAACAGCGTACCAGCAACACCGAGCAAAATGACGGCGCTTATATACATAACAACTCTTTATGGTGAAATTGAACGAGCAGCAGACGCGTTACGCAAATCATTATCAAGAATTTCGGCACGAATACCAACATATCCACTCGCATCATCAATAAGGTCATCACCGCCAACATAAACATAAACACGCTTCCAGACCCGATATTCAAGATAAGCGCGCACCATAGCGCTGCCATCTTCATACCGACGATCTAATTTATTGAAGCCGTTGTGTTTTTGACGAGCCATAACGATAAAATCCAACTTATGTGGCACGACATTGAGTGATGCCCACCCGCCAACTTTTGATTCAATGATTCCAACTTTTGCCGAAAATCGAAATGTTTCGTTTTCATCATCCGCAAAAAAGCGGCGGCCATAGAGCAATGAGAAATCAATATTCAGATCCTCTGGATCTTCATCAATAGTATCGCGGTCGGCAGGTGCTCCACGGTAACTGACCGCAAACTCATATATTTTCCAAGGCCGTGGTTCGATGCGCAAGTAAACACCACCAGCCATAGACTCTTGGTCGATATTGCCTGCGCCGTAAGCACCCAAATAAAATTTCAGATCGCTAATACCCGCAGTCAGTGGCTTTATTTCCTCAAGGCGTTGTTGAAACGCGGTCAGAGCATCTTCTGCTTTTTCGTGCAGGGTTTCCTCGAAAACCAATTTGCCGATGGTGCCTTTGCCTGAGGAAATTTGCTTTGTCACCACTTCAACATCGGAGCCAATGCGATTTAATTTTGGCGAAAATTCTGCAATATTGTCAATAGTCTTTTTAATTCCTTCACGGTTTTCGCTAACCGTTTCACGTATCTCATCGCTGGTTTTAGTTAACGACTCAACTGCATCAGGTAGTTTATCAACTGCAGATTTTAAATTCTCGCGGTTCTCCTTGAGCATTTCCTTAAATTCACCGCTTGCTTCACCAAAATTGTCGACGGCCTTTTTGATGCCTTCGCGATTTTCCTTAACTACCTTATTGGCATTATCAGCAAGATCGCTGATATTAGTTACTGCTTTGCCGATGTTGTCTTTATTGTCTTTAACCACATCTCTAATTTCGCCAGACATCTCAGCGAAATTGTTTACCGCGGAAGGCAATTTATCGATAGCTTCTTTTAATTTTTGTCGATTCTCTTCTAAAATTTCAGAAAGCGATCCAATTGCATCATTTAAACTGACAGGATCTTTACCTATACGACCTTGCAGATTGACTGAATCAATGCCAACACCACCACTATCTAAGGTCACAATACTCAGACGAAAACCACCCAAGAGACCTTGGTTGATAGCAAACTCGGTGCTGTCAGTAATGATCACCGATCGCACTACATCCTCGTAAATATCAAATTTGATTTCAACGCGCGGCAATCCATCTTGAAGAATAATAGGTGTCACCGAACGGACACGACCTACTTTCACACCATTATACGTAACAGGGTCACCATCGCCTAAACCCTCAACGCGATTGAATACGATCGAGTAATCACCCTCTGGGCCACCAACATCAGTGACAAATAGGGTGAACCCCAGCAGTGATGCCAAGGAAATAAAGAAAAATAGACCAACTCGAATCTCGTTATTCATTACTATACCATGTTTTATGTTACAAAGTCAGCCGTCAACGGACCTTGGGTTGATCCTGTAACTAGTTGTCTCAACACTGGATGAGGGTTTGCTTTGGTTTCCTCCTTGGTGCCAAATGCGACAATCCGCCCATTGTAAAGCATAGCGATACGATCAGCGATAGTAAAAGCAGCGCCCATATCGTGAGTAATCACCACCGAGGTCACTCCCAATGACTTTTGCAACTCTAAGGTAAGATCATTAACGCCGCTCACCGTTACTGGGTCCAAACCGGTTGTCGGTTCATCATATAAAATTAAATCTGGATTTTGGATAATGGCACGCGCAATCCCCACACGTTTACG
>JANQLF010000220.1 GCA_028280785.1 Planctomycetota bacterium | reverse complement strand
CCCTCTTGGGCAACCAACCAAGTTTCTACGTCACGCGCCACGCACTGCGTCGATAACTCAACAACAAAATGAAACAAATTAAAAGGGGCTTCTAAGAAGCCCCTTTTTCATTGATGAGACCCTAAAGCAGTAAACCACTGTTCGGTTTAATCAAATAAAATGTACCAAATTTTAGATATAGTCGAATAAAGTTTTCTTCTATAGTGTGTCGCCAATCACATCTATAGGAGAACGTTTAAACATGACTTTCATCAACGCCCATACTCTCAAAGAGTTATTCCGTTCCGAAGCGGCTGGGGGTATTATTTTACTTGCAGCAGCAATCTTAGCTATCATCTGTGCGAACACACCATTGCATTATTATTATGATATGCTGCTTGATACTACTGTAGCCATACAAATTGGTGCCTTTGAAATACAAAAACCAATGTTGTTATGGATTAATGATGGATTGATGGCGGTCTTCTTTTTTTTGATTGGTCTCGAATTAAAACGCGAATTTTTAGACGGTGAATTATCTGATAAGCGTAATATTATTCTCCCTGCAATCGGTGCTGTTGGCGGCATGATTGGTCCAGCACTGATTTATGTAGCGTTTAATTATAAAGACCCAGTTGCCCTGCAAGGCTGGGCAATTCCGGCAGCTACAGACATTGCTTTTGCTATTGGAGTCCTGGCATTACTCGGCTCACGTGTCCCACTCTCGCTCAAAGTATTCTTAGTATCCCTAGCTATTTTCGATGACATTGGGGCAATAATTATCATAGCTCTCTTCTACACCAATAACATTTCACTAATGGCACTGGTTATTTGCGCAGCATGTATCCCAATTTTATTATTTATGAATCGTTTTGGATTCGAGTCAAAAGCACTATTTATATTTGTAGGCCTTATAATGTGGACAGCGATGCTCAAATCAGGCGTACATGCAACACTCACCGGCATCGTGTTAGCAATGTTCATACCACTCACTTCAAAAAACAACCCAAACCATTCACCGCTCAAAGAACTTGAGCACGACTTGCATGGCATGGTTACATTTCTCATTTTACCGATTTTCGCATTTGCTAATGCTGGTTTAAATTTGACCGGCATTGGAGCAGAACAACTCTTACACAATGTCCCTGTTGGCATTGCCCTAGGATTAGTACTTGGCAATCAATTAGGCATTTTTACCTGCTGCTTTATCGCCATTAAACTAGGAATCGCTCAGTTACCCAAAGGGATCAATTGGATTCAACTTTATGGAACTGCTGCGCTCTGCGGTATTGGTTTCACCATGAGTCTCTTCATCGGATCTCTGGCCTTTGAAGAAACTCAAGTGAACTTGTTATTTGATGAGCGTCTTGGTATTTTAGTTGGCTCACTCATTTCTGGTGCCGTCGGATTTACCATTCTCAAGGCCACGCTGAAAGAATCACAATACGAAAACAATGCACCGTCAACAAAATAAGGCACTGCTAACAGTTGATTTATCTACCGTCCATAAACGAAATGCCATTTATGAATGAAGCCATCAAACAGATGATACCTAAGCCAAAATTTAATTGAAAAGCCGCCACTGCTAAAAATAGCAGTCCTGAAGAAATAATTAACGGCCAGATAGCGTCTCTCATCAAGGGACGATGTTGACGATTTTCCCTGGTACGACAATCAATTTTCTTGGTTCAGCGCCACCGGTAACCGCTTGATACTCTGGATGAGCCTTAACCGCCTCTTCCAATGCGTTTTTATCCAAACCACTTGGCAACATGATCTTGGCTTTGATTTTTCCTTTGACCTGTAACGGATATTCAATTTCATCCGCCACTAATTCAGATTCATCAAAGCTTGGCCAAGTCGCTGCACCTGCGTCCAAGCCGATGCCAGTTAATAATTCACTAGCAATGTGCGGTGCCATTGGTTTCAAGATGCACAACAAGGCATTTAGTGCGGCCTTACACACACCGTCGTCTAATTCGCCTGGTTTTAATTCATTGAACAAGGTCATGCATTCAGCAATCGCCACGTTGAATGAGAAATCTTTTTCCATGGCCTGCGTTGCACGCTTAATACTGTTGTGCATGGTGCGAATAATCGCCGCGTCCGCTTTACTTGGTGCGTCTTTCGCCGTACCAGTGTAAGCATCAGCCTGCCACACGTCGCTGTGCTTTTGCACTAAATCCCACAAGCGACGCAAGAAGCGTGAACATCCTGCGACACCCGCCTCGTTCCACTCTAAATCTTTTTCAGGTGGAGCGGCAAACAATGAGAATAAGCGTGCGGTATCAGCACCGTATTGATCGATTAATTCCTGTGGGTCGACGCCATTATTTTTTGACTTCGACATTTTTTCAATGCGTCCAACAGTTACCGGCTGACCATCATCGTTTAAGGTCGCCTTAACCACTTTGCCTTTTTCGTCTTTTTCAACCGTTACATCATTTGGTGAGAAATATACTTTGGCGCCGTTCTCTTCGCGGAAGTACGTTTCTTTAACCACCATGCCTTGACACAACAAACGCTTAAACGGTTCGCGCACATCTGAATAACCCATGTCAGCCAAGGCCTTCTGGAAAAAGCGCGCATATAATAAATGCATGCACGCATGCTCAATACCACCGACATATAAATCGACTGGCAACCAATGATCAACGCGGGTTTTATCCAACGGACCTTCTTCATCAGGACAAGTATAACGTGCGAAATACCAACTCGACTCTAAAAAGGTGTCAGCCGTATCGGTTTCACGACGCGCTGGCTCATAGCCGCTTTGGGTTTGTACTTTTAATTCACTACCGTCATTTGCCGTCGTTGCCCAGGTCGGATGTTTTTCCAATGGATTACCGATGCCATCAAATACCACATCATCTGGTAAGCACACTGGTAAATCTTGCTTGCGAATAGGTACCGCGCCCATTTCTTCACCAAAAACAAATGGCAATGGATTACCCCAATAACGCTGGCGGCTTATGCCCCAATCACGGTAGCGCCACGTCACTTGTTCGCGACCAAAACCCCCCTCTTCAAACCATTTAATAATATTAACCTTGGCCACATCACTGCGTTGGCCATCGAATTGACTCGAATTAATTAAGCTGCCTACCTCAGTAAAGGCATCACTTAATTCAGCATCTGCGTCAGTGCCATCTTCTAAAATAACTTTTTTAATTGGTAAATCATAAGTCTTAGCAAAGGCGAAGTCGCGCGTGTCGTGTCCAGGCACAGCCATAACCGCACCGGTACCATAGTCTGCTAAGACAAAGTTAGCAGCAAAAATAGGCACTTTATCACCATTGACTGGGTTAATTGCGTAGGCGCCAGTAAAAACACCTTTTTTCTCGCTCTTTTCACCAGTGCGATCTTCTTCGCTTTGACCTTGTAATTCTTCACGGAAAGCTTCGATTGCTGCACGTTGCTCATCACTGACAATTTTATCAACCAACGCATGTTCTGGTGCCAACGACATAAACGTTACACCAAAAATAGTGTCGGGGCGCGTGGTAAAGACTGTGATGGTGTCGTCATGTGCATCAATTTTGAAATCGATTTCGGCGCCAACGCTGCGACCTAACCAGTTGCGTTGCATAATGCGGACGGCGTCTGGCCAATCGTTTAAATTATCAATCTCATTTAATAATTCTTCGCTGTAAGCCGTGGTGCGAATAAACCACTGTGGTAATTCTTTTTGAATAACTGGCGTGTCGGTGCGCCAGCACTTGCCATCAACAACCTGCTCATTAGCCAGAACCGTATTTAATCCGGTTGACCAATTCACCATGCTCGATTTGCGGTAGACCAAACCTTTTTCGACCAAGTCTAAAAATAATTGTTGTTCACGGTGTGCGTAATCAGGATCGCTCGTAGCAAACTCACGCGACCAGGCATAGCTAAAGCCCATGCGCTTTAATTGACCACGCATGTGATCGATATTCTCATAAGTCCATTTTTTTGGATGCTGGTCACGATCGATAGCGGCTTGCTCAGCAGGCAAACCAAAACTGTCCCAACCCATTGGGTGTAAAACATGAAAACCATTCATGCGCTTGTAGCGCGCGATCGCATCACCGATGGAGTAATTACGCACATGACCCATGTGCAATTTGCCAGATGGATACGGGAACATTTCGAGAACGTAATAGCATTGCTCACGTGGCACATCGTCACGAACTTCGAAAGCGTCTTCCGCTTCCCAATGTTGCTGCCATTTGGTCTCGACAGCTGAGGCATCATAGGCGTTATCGCTCATGCGTTCTCCGGGGCGAGCAGCCTAATTCACCTATTTCACTGGCAAGACTGATCTTGGCTCGGATCGCGTACATCCGCAGCAAATTGCTGTAAAAAATCAAGCATTGCTTGATGACGACGTTCTGCTTCGGCCTGTGCAATTGGAAAATGCATTCCCTCGGCAAGTTTTAAGAGTTTGGCATGAAAATGGTCAACAGCGTGATGACGATCATCGAGTTCACGTTCATTGGCAAAATTCGGATCGCTGGGCATATAAAACTGCGAGTCTTTATCTGCTATTTCCTGCGCACAGCTAAAGCAACGTGCAGCACCAACTGCCCCTATCGAATCTAAGCGATCTGCGTCTTGGAGAATGCGACCCAAATCCGAGGTCGCCTCCAATCCACGCGACCAGGAACAGGTTCGCACTGCTTCAACCACCGCCTGGCAATCTTCATCAGCATAACCTGCATCACGCATCAGCGATTGCGAAGCCAATGCAGACTGTTCCGAACCCAACGGGCGATCAGGGCTATCTTTGGGAATGTGCACGAGGTCATGAACCAGGCCACAAGCACCAGCTATATCAGTATCATATTGGTAATGATCGGCCAAATGAATGCACCAGCGATAGACCCGTTCTACATGAAGCCCATCATGTGCGAGCTGCAATGCCTGTGTCTGAGCATCCACCAAAGCTGCAAGTTTTTCGTGACGCGGAAAACGTAAGTCTGTACGAATCATAGGGCTATGCTGTCATCCCAGTTGCATGTACAAGAACTTGTACCGCTGACGTCTTAGCTAGAGTTCCCCCGGAGAATGACGGCATGGAAATATTTGCACCGATCATCGGCTTACTGCTCTTTGTTGCCATTATGATGCTAGGCAAACGGAATACCCCTGCTGCGATTGAAGAAGCTGAGGGCATCGAAGTGTTTCGTGGCGAACGCGATGCTGTCGACTTTGCCCTTCAAGTGCTCTGTGATGGTGGCGTACCAGCATGGATCGAAGAGAGCGAAGACCAACAACTTGCTATCCATGTTGAAGAAGATCATGTTCCGTTAGTACAACATGTCCTCCAAGAATCGAAATTACTTTATGCGTAATTTACTTATTATTCTTATTCTTCTCGGAATCTGTACCCCTGTTTTTCCTGCGCAAAGCACCATGCAAAGGAATGCCGGAGATAATGATTTAGATAAACGCCAACGCGAACGTGCGGCTAAATTCCGTCTAGAGTACGCCGCATTTAAAGCATCAGATACCTATAATGCAGAAGCCAAGACACGCTTAGACGAGGTCAACGAGCTTCTTGAAAAAGGCGAATACAAATACGCACGCAAATTAGCACGTAAAGGCTATCTCAAAGAATACCCCTATAGTAAACACACGCCCTACCTTCTACACGCTTATATAAAATCTCACCTGCCTGTTCACCTACCAGAACACAAAAAACATAAAATCTATGCTGGTGAATTACACCTACGTGGTAAAGATTTGTGGCTGCGCTTTCCAAATTATCCACATATGCGTAAAATGTTTATGGAATTACTTGAGGCTGGTGAAGTCGTTCAAACCCATGGCACAGTGATAAATATTGAAGCAGAAACTATAGAAAAAGCTGTCACTAAATCTTGGGGTCTACATCTCAATGCCGCCATCAATTTATTCACCTTTCTTGAAGCCAATGGCGACAAACATGTCATCGGTCCCCGTGCAAGCTTGGGATTGGCGCGCATTTATTTAATTCAAGGTACCTCTGATGTGCGCAAGCTCTATATGGCCCGAGCAAAGTATCTCCAATTTCTAGATAAGTACCCAAAAAATACCAACGCCTTCACTGCACTCATTGAACGGGCCTATTCACATTTAATTGCTTACCGCGGTGATAAATATGATGTTGGTGTTTTAATCGAAGCAGCCTACATCATTAAACAGGCTGAACTGTACACCGATAAACAAGAAAAACGCATAGAATTAGTCAATAAATTACGTGCGCTCATCCGCCGTAGCCACCAGGCGCGCGACTATCAAGTTGCCCTTTGGTATGAAGAAAAGGGTCACACCACTCCTGCTATTTACTATTACAAAGAAGTTGTTCGTCGAGACCCTAATAGCACAGTTGGCAAAGATGCGGCACGTGCACTCGATAAAATAGAGCGGAGCCAAACAGCCAAAGAAGCTGTCAGCGATGAATAAAATCATTCTCGCCTGCTTACTCTTTAGTTTGAGTGCATGCGCTTATCGAGTAGCAACACCTTTTCACATGCCGAATGGCATTCAGATTCAAATTGACAAAAACCAAGCTCGCCTTGTACATAGTCAAACCTTCATCAAACAAGAACTAGCCAAAGAACTCCATCAATCACTCGGGTGGCATATTGACAATCAATCAGGTAATATTCTCAGTATCAAAATTAAAAAAGAAGATATCAATGAATCAGCCAAGGATGTTCAAAAAATCAGCACACGCTGGCGCAATACCCTCAATGTAGAAGCACAGTTATTTAGCCCTTACTTAGAAAATAAAAAGATATCTAAAACATTTAAAGCAAGCGCTAGCAATTCTTCATTAGCCGAAGAACAAAACGCATTACGTGAAGCAAGCGAAACCTTGGCAAAAAATATTCGCACCTGGTTAATGGATCAACAATATCAGCGTAAGCTCAAGCCTAAAAATAATTAAGCTTCAACACCGCTACGGATTAACGCGGCAATATCACTAGCCTGTGGAATCTGTCCTTGGCACTGACTTGGGCCACACACCTCATTACGTATATGACCATGTGGACTTAAAACAGGTAAAATTAAATCCGATAACGGCGCTTCTTTACTGTCATCAACAATGACAATCATATCAACACCATCGACATGTAGTTGTGATAATGGTGCTAAACTACTGATAATTTGAATACCTGCTTTAACATCGATTTTATTCAAGGCACCAACTGCTTGATGACAGCGGTCTGACATATGTGGTAGCGTGACAATGTGAACACTTGCATCACTCGCGCCCCATCGACGTGATGATGCAAAACGCATTTCATCTACGTCACCATGCCACTGTTCAGGCAAACAGACCAAACTCGGCCACATATGATCCACACTCGACTGCATCCAGCTTTGAGCTTCGACTGCATCAACTGGAGCATGAATCCACCAACCATGCATGCGACCCCACCGCGACCATGGAATAGAAACATCATTTTCTGGAATATGTGTTAATAAACATTTAATTGGTAAATGTGCATGACCAATTTCGTTTGCTACGGTTAATACCTCTGCATCACATAAATCTTGCGCCTCAAATACGCACCAAACTTGGCGACCCTGTGCTGCATATTGAGCCGCTACCATTAACGAAAGCGCAACATCGCCATATTGATGAATATCCCAAATTTCAACGAGCGTGTCCTGCTCTGCCCATAGATGTAAGCGCTCCATAAATCCCTTGGGATGCTCAGCATCGTTTTCCGAAAACGTATACGGCTGCATATGCACCGGACAGGGCATCCACGGATCTAAATACAGACGTGCTTTTGCTGGGCAGTCAAAAATTTGCCCACCATCAATCGTTGAAGCAGCCTCTCCACAGACAAACAGACTGACATTGGTTAATGCCATCTCATCAGCCAAGGCTACGCAACGCTGAACGTGGTGCTTATTTTTTTGATCGACATGTAAGCAAACGATGATTTCCAGGTCAGGAAATCGCAGGGCCGCTCCAAGTCCACGCACTAATGCATAGTCGCCAGCCACACACATCGACCAACGATGGGACTCTAAGACCAAATCTGCGAGTGCTGCGCCCATGTAGTCATCCAAAAAGGCGACACAGGCCTCCACACGATGCTCTGCCTGAGCAATCGCTCCTTTGAGTATAGCTTCGATCTGTACATCAGCCATTAGACCTATGTACTGTACGGAGAAATACCTAGCATGAAAGGCGCCTCCATGTCATCCCCTACCGTCGCAATCATCGGTGCCTCAGCTAATACTGAACGACACAGCAACCGTGCTGTTGTCGGTTTTGCCGAAAAAGGCTATACGGTTTGGCCAATTCACCCCTCTGGCAACGAAGTTGCTGGACATCAATGCTTTAAGACCCTTGAAGATGTTCCAGGCAAAGCACAGATCATCAGCCTTTACGTGAACCCTAAGCTTGGCCTGGAATTAGTGCCTTCGTTGGTCGAACATCAACCAGATTACGTGTGGTTGAATCCTGGGGCTGACTCAGATGAACTTGAAACGGCACTTCAAGACGCCGGTCTCAAGGTCATGCGCAGCTGCAACCTCGTCGCGCTGAGCATTGGCGACCCACTCGACCTCGCTCAACAGCATAACTCTTAACGATTAACGGTTGCCGTGCTTTATTACCGGAATGAGTAAAAAGCACGATCCAACAACCATGGCACCACACATCCACACTACGGTGTCCATATTAAAATTAATCCACAACGCATAAGCGACGATAGGACCAGTAACACCGCGCATACCGGTTAAAAATCCGTGTACGGTTTGATAATCAGTCGTGCGTTCTGGTGTCGAGAATTTGGTGACCCATAAGTTCCACGCCACATTACCACCACCTACACCACAGCCAAAACAAATACTACCAAGACATTGCATCCACAGCGCATCACTAAAAAATAAAAATATACTCAGCGCAAAGAAAATATTAATGCAGATACGCAATAAGATAAAATTCATGCGGTCAAATAATCTGCCCCAGATCATCGTCGAAAAGATTGAGCCAACTGCTGGAATTACCGCAACAATAATTAAAATCCAATCAGGATCATATTCCAATCCAATGAGATGCTCAGTGCGCATTGGAATAGTCGCTAAATTACCAAATCCTAAAATCATCCACGTAAAGCTTATATAGCCGAATAATTTATCCTTCCATAATAAGGCTAATAAATTGAACGGGTTTTGCCGATTAGCAGACAAGGTCTGATGTGGCAATTGCCACGCAAACACCGCACCGAATAAAAGTGCAATACCTAAATAGGTCACTACTGGCCGAAAACGCGAAATATCGTCACCAACGTACCAGGCAGCCGTATACGCAAATACCAAATTGGCAATCATGACAATGACACTAATTTGACTAAACAAACGCCCCAATGCCGAATCGGGAATTTGTTGCCGCCATAATGAAGTCATCATTGGCCCAGCCAACATTAGACAACACACACTCAGCATGACGCTGACTACATACAACACACCTATTTCTGTTGAAGCTGCTGTTAAAAGTGCAGCTCCGGAAATTAACATTAAACCTGGCATGATACGATTAATCGACCAGCCAAGTCTCGCCAATACAGGCAATACAAACAAACTTGAAATTAAACCGTAATACGTAGCCCCTGCTAAGACACCTTTGATATCCGGGCTAAAATTAAAATAAGAAATCGCTACCAAAAATAAAATACCATTACCACCAGCAGCCTGAGGAACTGGTCCAACCAATGCATTGCGAAAGCGTTCTGTCCATAACATCTTTCGCTGCGTCTGATTGAGTTGCGTTGTCATATATTAGAGCTTACCAGAATAAACTTTTTCCCTGATGAACTTAGCAGCTTCATACATTAATAAACCAGGATCGTTAATAAGCTGACTGTCGACCTCTATAACGCGATCGGCTTTTACCGCATCGAGCGCATCAAAACCGGGAACACCTTTAATGGCATTTTTCATGCCGCTTTGGGTGATAATGTAGTCAGGGTTCAAATGCAATACCTGCTCGGCACTTAATTGTGGCCACGCACTGGCCCAATCCCAGGTCGCCTTATCCGCCGCGTCCAATAAACCTGCACTCACTAAGACATCGTGGTAACTACTTCCTTTTACCCCACCATAGCACTGATCATTATAAACACTCACATAAAGCGCATTTTTTAATTTACTCACACGCGTACCGCGCGACAGTGCATCCATCTTTTGTAAAAAGTCAGACAATATCGCATCACCAGCGACTGGGACATCGCAAACATAGGCCAATTGCTTGGCATAGCGGGTAAATGATTCAATGCCTGTCATGCTACCAATATTAAAAACATTAAGACCGGCCTCGCGCATGCGATTCAGCTTACTCACATCGGTTCCGGAGTGTGGCATAATAATAATGTCAGCATCTGACTTTAACAACAATTCAATATCAGGATTAAAAGAGTAAGCTGTTTTACCTTTTAAATCATCAGCATAAGGCTTTTTCTCACTCGCCTGTGAATACCCACTAATACGGCCAGCGCCGACACACTGTAACAACCAAGCATCTGCACTCATCGACAGGCTGACTATTCGTCGATAGGTTTTTACCGGAATAAGCACGCCACCCGCATCGCGAACGCACTTTTCACCCTTTTCATTTTTCTCAATGATCGAGTCGCCAGCGGTCTTAATCTTTTCTTTTGGAATATTTGGTTGAATACCCGAACGCAGTAAAAAATATACTGCGAATGCCGCGACGAAAAATAAAATGATGTTAATTAAAGTGCTACGACTCATGGGGACTCGGTTGGCTCAAATGTGTATTGTTCACGCATGTTTATGCTGACACCGTACACATCCTGCACAACACCCGAGTTAACGAGTTCATCCAGATTATCTGGTCCAAATAATTGCTTATTGCCCAAAACCAAGACCGATTCAGCACAAGCTGAAACATCGCGCATATCATGCAATACCATAAGCAAGGTTTTACCCTGTTCCTGTAGGCGCAGCAGCGCATTTTGTAAAATTAAAATATAGTGCATATCTAAGTGAGCCGTTGGCTCATCCAACAGTATTAATGGTGCAACACTTGCCGCTGACCGAGCTAATAAAACACGTCGCTGCTCACCACCTGACAACTGATTAAACGGCTTGTCACGCAAATCCTGCAATTCAAATAATTCGAGAACCGACTCAATGGCTTCTTTATCTGCCTGCTGCAAATTTCCAAGCCCACGCAATGCATAACGTGACCAGGCAATAACATCAGCAACCGGAACGGGAAATTGTAGCTGGCTTTGTTGCGGCACATAGGCGACCCGCTGCGCCCATTCTTGCTCAGATGAATGCTCAATTGAATGACCGGCAACGCTAATTGATCCAGCATGTAATTCCTGAATACCCAAAATGGTTTTCAATAGAGTTGTTTTACCTGCGCCATTAGGACCTATAATAGCTGTTCGTGAATTCGCCTCGAGTGAGAAAGAGATATTCTCAGCCAAAATCTTTTCACCAATTTGCAGGCACAATTTATTCACGTCGAGTAATGTATCGCTCATTAGTTATACACCCGCGACTGCTTAATTAAAATGACGATGAAAATTGGTGCACCGATCAAACCAGTAATCACACCCAGTGGAATAATCCCAACGCTTGGAACAATGCGTGTGCACACATCACATAAGATAACAAATGCCGCTCCAGCGATTGCTGCGCTCGGTACCAAAACACGATGATCTGAACGACACCATGCACGCAGCACGTTCGGAATAATTAATCCCACGAATAATACACCGCCACCAATCGACACTGCCATCGCTGATAATATTGCAGCCCAACTTAGACACCAAAAGCGAACCTTTTTAACAGGCACCCCCAAGCTGCGTGCTTCATCTTCTCCAGCCAACATAACATTTAAGGCAGGCGACCATAAAAACGCAGCAATAATTCCGACTAGCACAAACGGCGCTGCAAAATAAACATGGTGCCAAGCCTTACCCTCTAATCCACCCATACTAAAATAAATAATGGTGCGCCCGAGCTCCCACTCCTCTTGAGCCAAACTCGTCACTAATGCGCCTAAACTAGCAAATAGAGAACTCAGCATCACACCAATGAGCAAAATGGTAACCATTGCATGTGAAGCGGCACGCACGCCAACTAATAAAATAAATAATGACAAACCTGCGCCCAAACAACATCCAATCGGAACTAATAATTCCATAACATACAGCGATTCAGAAACATTAATTGATAAAACGCTAGCTAATCCGCCGAAGCACAGCAGAACAAGCTGACCACCTAGTGCAGCACCAGCATTAACGCCAATGACACTTGGACCAGCCAATGGATTACGAAATAGAGCTTGCGTTAAGACACCAGCAACCGCTAAAGCTGCGCCGGCACAAGCAGCAACCACCGTTCGTTGCAAGCGTAAATGTAAAATAGAATCACGAAAACGCTCATCCGCTAAACTGGTACTGCCGAACGCCAAACTGCTCAGAAAACTGAGCAGTAGGCATACAGCAAGGAGGGAAAATAAATACAGCGGTTTCATGGGTCGCTAAGTTATAATCATTAACGTAGCAGGAACAGCTTTAATACGTATACGCCACCGCCGCCATAAAGGTGGTTCCAGCCAAAGGAAACGCATTATAGCGATTTGGTGTAAACGTACTCGCAATGGCTTCAGTAAAATAATCTTCATCTAAAATATTATTTATTGACAAAGAACCGCGCCATGAGTTATAGGTACCGCTCACTTTTAAATCTACGATGGTATAATCTGGAATTTTTGGTTGTGTATTTAATTGGTCATTATCCATGCGTCGCTCTGAAACATGGTTAATAACCAACATTCCCTTAAACCATTCATTGAGTGTATACTGTGCTGTTAGTGTTACGGTATATGGTGCAACCAGTGGCACGTCTTTACCTTCAAATGTGCCTTCGGTAAATTCTGCTATCGTATAAGATGCCGCCGCAAAAAGACTCCAATCACTATTGATTTCAAATTCACCTTGTGCCTCAATACCATAACGCTCAGTTGGATCAAGATTAACATTTAAAAATAGATCCGAGTCAAAGTGCAATTCGTCTTCCAAATCCATCCAATAGGCACTTGCCTGCCACTTGACATTATCCTGCTTGGCCCGAACACCGATTTCGAAATCAACCGACGTTTGTACCTCTAAATCAAATGATGCATCTGCGGGAAATGGAAAATCAGGATTGGATGCTGCGCGCTCATCAATGGTCGGTAAACGAAATGAACGACCAATACGACCAAACATAGTGTAGTTATCATTAAAATCATGATCAACACCCAAGTGCGCGGCAAATTCTGTGTCGTCTTCGTCTGTGTCTTCTAATTTGCCAGCTGGACTTGGGAATAAAGTCACTGATGCATCGAAATCATCTTCACCGCTAAAATCAAAATATTCCAATCGCAAACCAAAACCAATATGGGTCTGCTCTTGAATGCTTACCGTATTTTGCGAATAAATTGACATCGTTGATTGTTCAGCCGTAAAGTGATGAAATGGGTCACCACCATCAGTTACACGACGCTTTGAGTCATAGTCAGCTAAATAGAGATCAATACCATTGATACTTTCCCATGCGTTATTACCAATATCACCTGAATAGGTAACACGTGGCGTAAACGACCAGGTGTCTAAGGTCGTGTCACCAAATTGATCACCAAATGCTGCAATTAATGCCGAATGCTGATCCTTGGTACGAAAACCTATATCAAAAACACCTTCAAGGTTTTCACTGAATGCATAATTGCTGCCCACAGTAAATGCGTATCCATCGCGATTGGCATAATCATCTGGTGTGCTCGTACCACGCGGATCATCTGCGACTTCATCGGTACCAGCACCCTCATCAACAATTCGGCCACCCGGCGTACGCATTTCTTGGTCGTGATAAGAAATATTTAAAAATATATCATAGCGATCACCCCAGTAACGTGCATCAACCATTAAATTTTGACGCTCAATATCGTTATTATCACGATAGCTATCAGAATCAGTAATTGATGCAAAGGCTAACACAGAGGTGTTATTAACATCCTGGGCGTAAGTAACGTTTCCTTGTAAAAATTCATCACTGCCAGCCTTAAACTCAACAGTGCCACTTGGCTCATCACCATATCCATTAGCGGTAATAATATTAACAACACCCCCAACTGCACCATCACCGTATAATACTGCACCAGCATTTCCGCGAATAATTTCGATGCGCTGGACAACCTCTATTGGGATATTGCCTAAATCAACAAAACCGAGATCGATATCATTTAAACGTCGGCCATTTAATAAAATCAAAGTATTCGCAACGCTGGAAGCACCGAAGCCACGCATATCCAATTTAGCGCCTGCTCCGCCAGTACCGCTAAACAGATCACGGAATTGCACACCCGATTGATAAGATATTAAATCAGGTAAATGCTGTGCCGGTGCATTTTGTATGGTCTCTGCATCAATTATCGTAGTCGACGCACCGACCATGGCATCATCAATACGTGATGAGGTAATTAATATTTCATCAAGATGTTCGTTGATGGTTTCAGTTTCAGCAGTCCAGCCGACTGCCATGCAGCTCAATGCTGCGAGAGTAGGAACTAGTTGGCGCACATTTGTCTCCTCGCAAATGCGATGACATGCGCCAAGCAGCGACATCACCATGATGTCTCAATAGCCTGTTAGTCGGACAGCCCATTCCTCGAAGCTGTTGACGCATGGCACTTGGCAGGTCTCCTGACTTCCGGCTTTGCTCGCATGCGCCTTCCCATCCGTGGATAGTGGCAACTGCATACATGCACCGGTTACAGTGGCGGGACCGTGCTGGACTTACACCAGCTTCCCTTTTCACCACGACGAACAGAAAGTTCGCCAGTGGCACCAAATGCGTGTTCTGTTCTAGGTCCATCTGGTCGATTTCAAGATCTATATGTCCTATTTGCATAGATCATAGGTGCCATTCATTACCTCATGCCTAAGTCAAGATTTCTAAGCTTTTTAGCTGGACCAATTTGCAGATTTTTCTATTCTTCCAGCTGTTCCGATCCACTGATCCTACCGCAATGCTGCTATGGGTCCCTGGGCGGGGCCATCCTGGAAACGGGCTGGCCTTTCACGACGCAACGGACTTGCCATTCGTTGCCGAGAAAAGGAGCCAAGGCTATGTACTACTTGCGTGTGTCGTTAACAGACCGTTGCAACCTTCGTTGCACTTATTGCTTACCTGAACAGGTTCGCTTTGCCCCTAATCGTGCCAGCACCGACGAAGTCAAGCAACTGATGAGCTTGATCCACGAAACCGTTGGCGTTTATAAAATTCGTTTGACCGGAGGCGAACCAACTCTGCATGCCGATCTCATCGACTTCATTAAGCATGCACGCTCGATCTGTGATTTAGTTGGTATGACTAGCAACGGTATTTTATTAGCACCCCTCTTGACCGATTTGAAACAGGCTGGTCTGCAACGCATCAATATTAGCCTCGACACTGCTGACTCGAATGAATTTAAATCCCTAACACGCCGCGAAGGATTCGAGCAAGTCATCGAATCTATTCGTGAAGCCAAAGCTTTAAACTTTTCACCGGTCAAGGTGAACTGCGTTGCCATGCAAAATACCGATTTCCACGGCATGGTGCAGCTCGCGCAATGGGAGCAATTCCACCTGCGCTTTATTGAATTAATGGCGATTGGTGAAGCACTGCCATGGCAAAAAGATGCCTACATCGATGCTGATGACATTCGCCAACGACTCGCCGATCAAGGCACGCTTTTAAATAAAGCGCTTAACTTAGATGAAGCTACTTCACGCGTATGGACTATCCCCGATTTAGATCCAATGGATTGCAGCATCGGTTTTATCACCACGAGCAGCGATCCTTTTTGTGCTACGTGTGACCGCATTCGTTTGAGCAGCCATGGAAAATTATTTAATTGTCTCATGGATAACACAGGTATCGATTTACTTGAGCCACTGCGCAACAACAACATCGACGAAGTACGTGCGCGCATAAGTCAATGGACCGGTGCTAAAAAAGCACCTGAGCATTTTATCCGTTATGAAAATATGGCAGCGATTGGAGGTTAAAATGGAAATCGCAGTTTTATATTTCGCTGGCATGAGTGAACACACCGGAAAAAAACAAGAAGTCTTTGATTTACCCAACCCTTGTGGCAGTGCTGATGTCCTCGAGCGTGTCAGCAATAATTACCCACACCTGAGCGCTCTATGTAATCGCAGCCGCGTCGCGATTGGTCATGCATTTGTCAAAGAGCCGGTTGAGATAAACGCACAAAGTGAAATTGCCATTATTCCTCCAGTTAGTGGAGGTTAATACATGGCATTAGTTAAAACCCCACTTCGTGAGTCTGGTATTATCGATGGACCTCTCGAAGCCACCCTTCTATCCTCTCAGGATTTATGTCGTGATGAACATGGTGCACTGGCAAGTTTCGTTGGCTGCGTACGTAACGAACATTTTGGCAAGAACGTCACCCACCTGCATTACGAATGTTACAAACCAATGGCCGAGTCAGTACTCCAGTCATTAATCGAAGAAACCTGTGAGAAATTTGATCCTGAATTACAAGCACGAGTCTTTCATGGCATCGGAACCATGTATCCAGCACAAGCGTCGGTGGTGATTCATGTCTCAAGTGGGCACCGCGTTGCCGCATTCGATGCTTGCCGACACATTATCGAACGCATAAAAGAGGACCTTCCCGTGTGGAAGCAGGAATTTTATGCAGATGGGACCAGCGAATGGCTGAAGGGCTCGTAAATATGCTGAGTTATAATCAGGCATTGGACTTAATTCATTCTCAACAAGCGCCTATTCAAACTGAAGATATTGCTATCGAACAAAGTTTTAATCGCGTGCTTGCCGTTGATATTTGCTTACCAAAAGACCAACCAAGCTTCGATCGCAGTACCATGGATGGCTTTGCCGTTAAGCCTATTGATGGGCAACGCATTTATGACGTAGTCGGCACTGTCCATGCTGGTGAGATTTTTGAAGGCGAATTAATTGCTGGTCAAGCAGTCCGTATTATGACGGGAGCTCCTTGCCCAGCTGATGTTTGTGTCGTCCCTATTGAACTATGCTATCAAGGTGAAGACAACGTTACTATTCAAGAAAATGCCCCACTCGATGTCCATAAAAATGTCGCACTACGCGGTGAAGATGGACACGCTGGTGATGTGGTTGCCGAAGCCGGCACGCGTCTCGGCGCTGCGGTTTTATCATGCTGCGCCATGGCTGGTGCGAGCAGCGTAACCGTGTTCAAAAATCCAAGTGTCGCTGTTGTTACCACTGGTGATGAAGTTGGTGGCGAAGGCGAGGCACAAATTTGCGATAGTAATGGCCCTTTACTCGCTGCTTTTTGTGCGGCATTAGATTGTGAAATTAAACGCTTTCATGCCAAAGACACGACTGATGGTTTAGCGGCAACCTTAAAGCAAGCATCAGAAGCCGCAGACATTGTAGTCACCACTGGTGGCGTTAGCGCAGGTTCAAAAGATTTCGTACCGCAGACCGCCAATGAATTGGGGTTCGCAACTATTTTACATAAAGTAGCCATTCAACCAGGTAAACCCATTTTAATTTGCCAACATAGTGACGGCCGTTTCTTTGTTGGACTACCTGGCAACCCAGTCAGCGTTTTAGCAACAGCACATTTATTTTTAATTCATATTATTGGATTATATTGGGGCGGCTGGCAACCGGAATGGACGGAACTCCCCCTCATTAATACCTGCCAGTCGAAAAAACGTCATTTGTTTTTACCTGCTGCACTACGCGATGGTGGCGTAGATCCTGCTCGCTGGAATGGCAGCGGTGATTTAATTGCTGCTGCTGCTTGCGATGGCTTAATTAACATTCCACCAGACAGCAGTTTCGAAGAAGGTGCGATGATACCATTCTTGCCATTTATTGGTGGTGTCATTGGTGATCGCGGCATTTTACCTCCGCGCAATAAATAGTAATAATTAAAAGGACATCCATGGGCGACACAGCAAATATTGGTATTTTGACTATTTCAGATCGTGCTAGTGAAGGCATTTATGAAGATCTCAGTGGACCAGCAATTAAAACCTGCTTCGAAGAATATTTAAGCAGTGCCTGGACCGAAACCTACCGTGTTATCCCCGATGATTTGCACACCATTGAATTCACCTTACGTGAAATGGTTGATGGCGACGGCTGTGATTTAATTGTCACTACCGGCGGCACTGGTCCTGCGGTTCGCGATATTACCCCAGAGGCAACCGAATCTGTTTGCGAAAAAATGATGCCAGGATTCGGCGAACTCATGCGTATGGAATCATTAAAATACGTGCCAACCGCAATCTTGAGTCGACAAACTGCCGGCATTCGCGGTAAATGTTTAATCGTTAATTTACCAGGTAAACCAAAAGCTATTCGACAATGCCTCGATGCGGTCTTCCCGGCGATTCCTTATTGTTTGGATTTAATTGGCGCCGCTTATTTAGTGAACAACCCAGACGTTATCGAAGTCTTCAGACCAAAAGCTAAATAATTATTTATAAATATTACTTAGTGCGTCATCAATTTCAGAAAATTGAAATTCAAAATTTTCTTCCGCCAAGCGTCGCGAAACACAATAGCGCCCATACAAAGCAAGCTCAGGGTCCGTATTAAAAAATAATGGCGCACCTATTCGCACCATCCACGCAAAAGCTGGCAGTCCAATTGGCATATCTACAGCCTTTCGTAAACTGCGCATAAATTCTTTTTGTGAAACAGGATTTGGTGCTGTTGCCACATAAGCACCACTCATACTTTCTTCTTCAATAGCACGAAGAAACAAGGTATTCATGTCATTTTCATGGATCCAACTCATTCCCTGGGTGCCACTGCCAACACGACCACCTAAACCAATACGCGCCAATAAAGCCAAGGTGCTTAGAGCACCACCACTTTTACCCAGCACAAAACTCGTTCGTAAAACAACCTGACGCATAGCGTCTGGCACAGCTTCGGCGCAAGCCTGCTCCCATGCGCGACCGACATCAGGTGCTAAGCCATAACCAAACGAAGAGTCTTCATCGCAGCGTAAACTCGGAGGATCACCATAAATATGAGCTGTGGACATCTGCACCCATACAGGCGGATGGTCTTCAATCTGTCTTAATGCTTTTCCGATGAGCAAGGTGCTGTCGACTCGAGAACGCAAGATCTCATCGCAGTGCTCGGGTGTTTTAATACAATCGACCGTCCGACCAGCTAAATTAACAACAGCATGAGCGCCATCAAGATCTTCTACCCAATCCCCAATATTTTGAACATCCCAAATATGATGTTTCCACTGAATCTCTTTTTTTGGCTTATTACGGGAAATCAATACAGACTCATAATCCCGAGCCGTTAGTGCTTCTGCTAGATTTAAACCGAGAAATCCCGTTCCACCAAAAATCAGAACACGTTTTTTATCACCAGACATGCACAAAGCATAGATGATTAATAAAATTATACCATTAAATTAAATAATCGTATTTGTTTATTCCTGTCACATTCGAAGATTATGTGACAGGAATAAGTTTTAGTGTGGCCGAGATGGAAGGCGTCTGATGATGACGCATACGACTGTATGCGAGGAGGAAGCAACAAAATCAAGGAAGCCGAGGCTGATCGAGCGTAGATACAATCAGCTTTGCCGATCTACGCGGAGTCAACGTAGGCGACGCGTAAAAAACGATTGGGTGCAATAAAGCTTATTCAGGAACTGCTGAGGAGTGATGATGCAAAATCGGACGATCGCTCTCTACATCAATGGTATAAGTGTAGCGCGCTTCTGGCGTAACTGGATCGCCGTCAGTTTCCATTCTCCATGCATAG
>JANQLF010000158.1 GCA_028280785.1 Planctomycetota bacterium | reverse complement strand
TACCACCTGATAGTTCATTCGGCTTTAGGTTAAGAATTTCTTCTGCTGGCAAGAACACGCGACGCAATGCCTGAATAACGCGTTCACGAATTTGGTCCGGTGGTATTCGGTCAACCTCGATAAGCGGCAATCCAACATTTTCATAAACAGTCAATGAACCAAGTAACGCAGCCATCTGAAAGACCACGCCCATATTACTGCGAAATTCATCCCAGGTATCATTACTCGGCATTTTGGTTAAATCATATTTACCAACATTAACGGTGCCCTCATCGATGGTATGGGTACCCATGATATGCTTAAACAACGTTGATTTACCAGAACCCGATGTCCCTAATACCACCACCGTCTCACCTTTGTAGACATCTAAGTCGATTCCACGTAAAATATGCCGAGGTCCAAAACGTTTATGTAAATCACGAATTCGGATAAATATTTCTTTATCAGCAGGCACTTCCGGCATGCTAACCGGTTTTTCCAAATCTTCCTGGCTCCAAGATTCCCAGTCGTTTTCGCTCATATCCCTGCTGCATTCCTAATGTCTTCTAAGCACTTGGTCATGACAAAATCAGCTACCAGAACAAAAATAACATTAAGCATAACCGATTGCGTCGTTGCTCGACCCACACCTTCCGCGCCACCTCTTGTCGCCAAACCCTGATCGCAAGCAATAACGGCAATAATCGTTCCAAAGACCATCGATTTAATTAAGCCCGAATAAAAATCCCAACCCGTCAATGAGGTCTCAGCGCTTTCAAAAAAGGTAGATATTGGCAAACCAAATTGTGCCTGCGCAACCACAGAACCACCATAAAGACCAACGATATCAGCAATCACCGTTAACATCGGCATTGCCAATATTAAGGCAATCACGCGCGGCATGACCAAATAACGCACCGGATTAATACTCATTACCTCAAGTGCATCCACCTCTTCATTGACCACCATGGTTCCTAATTCAGCAGCCATTGATGCGCCAACACGTGATAAAATAATAATTGCCGCCCAAATTGGACCAAGCTCTCGACAAAAAGTCGTTCCGATAATTGCACCCAAAGAATCTAAAATACCAAATTTATCTAATTCACTACCGGTTTGCAGCGCCATAATCATGCCAGTCAAACCAGCGATTAAACTTAAGACCATTATCGAGCCAAAACCGCTGACGTCTATTTGACGAACTATTGCCTTAAAGCTACGCCCGGCCTGCGGCAATGTCTTAATAACATCCCACAGTAATAATGTGGCACGCCCTGCCCCACTGCTGCGATTTAAAACGCTACGTCCTGTGACTGCGCTAATTTTTGTAGCACGCTCGGTAATGCGCTGGGTAAATGGCTTTAATTCCTCACTCATACGAGACTGTTCATCCCGATAAACTGAAGGACCAATAAAGTTTTAGAATCACAAATCAAACCGCTTGAAATTGCTTCTGCAATTTGCTGATGGTTAAGAATTTCGGGTTCGATGAATTCACCTTCATCCGGATTCATTGAATCAGGGCTCAGATCGCTTGCTCTGAAAAAATATTGAAGTTCATCACAAATGCCGATTGCCGGATAGAGCTTAACAAGTTCTTCTAAATGACCTGCACGATAGCCTGTCTCTTCAATCAACTCACGCCCAGCGCAGACAATCGGGTCCTCATTAGGATCGAGTGTTCCTGCCGGAATCTCAAGAGTCTCGCGGCGAATCGAATAACGATACTGACGGACTAAAAGCAATGTCCCAGCCTCTGGCTCAGCAATGATCGCCACTGATCCAGGATGGTGAATAATGGCCCGATTCATCTCCCCATCTGGGGTGTCAAAGGACTCCTCAACCAGTTCTAAGCGTGAGCTCTTAAACACACTACGAGCATCAACTAAACGGATCGAATCTGGCATAGCTCGCATTCTGGTCCAAGCCTGATTGGGGCAATGGCCTAAAGTGCCTAAATAATGATCAGACTTGCACTTTTATCGATACTTCCACCCTGTCCCAAGCTTCAGGAGCATAGCAATGAAGGTTAGCCTCAAATGGGTCGAGCGCTTACTGGGAGACAGCCAACTGGGTGTCTCGGATGAGGAATTGCTCAACAAATTGATCGATCATTTAGCTGAGATCGAAGGCA
>JANQLF010000141.1 GCA_028280785.1 Planctomycetota bacterium | reverse complement strand
TTCTGATTGGACTAACATGCGCATCTATATTCTGTATTTAACATCAATTATTTGTGGCTTTTGCATGATGTCGCTCGAAATGCTCGGGGGCCGTTTCTTGCAACCAGTATTCGGTACTGGGATCGATGTCTGGTCCGCCATTATTACTGTTTTCATTTTATCATTATCTATTGGCTACGTTGTTGGTGGTCGTATTGCCGACCGTTCTCAAAGTAATTTACCCCTCGGTATCATCATTACTATTTCTGGATTATTTTATTTAATATTACCAACCTACGCAACACCATTTACTCAATTTATGGGTGGCAGTGGTGGAACATTACATGACCAAGCCTTTGCGGTTTTAGTTGCGGCTATGGCTCTCTTCTTCTTCCCCTCACTTTTGCTTGGCTGCGTTTCACCAATGTTGGTCAAATTAGTATTTACCACTGCAGCAAAGGTAGGCCGTACCACAGGTACACTTTATGCCATTGGTTCATTCGGAAACGTACTCGGCATTTTATTTACCACCTATGTGTTGTTGACTAGCTTTACCTTAAACGGAAACATGCTCGGCATGGGTGTTATATTATGCCTCACTGGTCTTGGACATATTTTTATCAAAACCACGGCCAAACGTAAGATGCAATCGCTTGATGGTGTCGACACAAGCGCAGAAACTCTAACCGATACGGATGCTATTTAATGAAGTATCAAATTGGAGCGACTGCTGCAGTATTAATTTGCCTGATTATTGGCATAACCTTCCAGCAAGAGCCCTACGAAATAAGAAAAATTCTTACTGAAGGCGATCAGCATGCACTTGATCACCGTGACAGCCCTTATTCGCACGTTTCTTGGATAACCAGTGATAGCGGCAATTACGCACAGCTTCGATTTTTCGACAAAGTCGAAGGCGGAGTCTGCCTGAGCCCAAGCTGGGATGAATATGCGGCTTTAAGCAAAGAACAACCAACGCTCGCCCACTTAGTTAATAAAGAACCATGGCCACCACGCGGCAAACCAGGCAAAACCTGGCCCCAAGGGAAAGCTCAACCAAATCCGGGCACGCTCTCTAATACAAAATACGTTTGTTTGTTTCCAACTGCAGTCTTACTCAACAGAGATTTAATTAAAGATTCGCAAGGTGATTTGCGCAACTCAAAGCCTAATATTATAATTGTTGGACTCGGTTCTGCTATTGGCATCAGCGTCTTTGCCCACCATTTTCCAGAAGCAAGCATTACTGTCGTTGATATCGACCAAGTCGTTATCGACATGGTCTATGATCACTACCCATTTATTGATTGGTTAAGCAAACAAAAATGCAGTGATGGACGACCTCGATTGAAAATTGCCGCAGGCGACGCTCGCCAATTTCTTCATTACCCTGAAATGCGCAACGACAATGGTATGAAGTATGACATTGCTATTCTCGATGCCTACACCTCAGGATCGACGATTCCATCACATCTCATGACGCTCGAATTCTTCAAAGAAATTAAAAAGATATTACGCCCTAATGGCATTTTAATGTCCAACATCATTGGCAGTTATACTGGCAAAAAACGCTTAGTCGTTGGTGGCGCAATGCGCTGCATGCAAGAAGCCGGGTTTACGCATATCCATAATTTCCCCATCGTTGAGCACCCAATTCTAAACCAAGAGGAACTCAACAGCATCAATGTAAACAATGGTCGCAATAATATCATCCTTGCCTGCGCAAGCGAATTAGATCCCATAAAACATAAAGCTGCCTGGGAAGAATTACGCGCATTCATCCCCTATGCCGATTTATCTAGCAACAAAGCGGTAACTGAAAAAATAATTTTACTAAAGAAAAAGAGTGATGGTTACCAGTTTATCAGTTCAGTTGTTGGGCTGCCACCATTAGACCCAAGCACTATTAAGAAATTCCGCGATGCAGCCAAAGAAAAAACCATGAATGTCCTCAAGGGCAAAAAGACTTTTGCCCCTTATGACGACTACGCCAATGGCATTGTTACCGACCAAGCTGCTGTTGATAAATGCTATGAAGCGGTCAAAGCACAATGGGGAAAAGAAATGCCCCTCGGCTGGAAACGCAAGCCAAAAGAAGCTGCTATTTTTTATGCCAAGCGTGATTGGGTTCGCTACGCACGGCGCACCTTTCAACGCAGCATGATGGCTGCACGTGCACGAAGCGATGGCGGTTTTTTACATGATGCCAAAAACATTGTCGGCGCAGCCGATAGTGAAAACCGTGAGCATACACTCATTCCAGACGCACCGGTTTATAGTGATGCCCAACCAAACGCGGATATCTATAATCGTTAATTAAATTTATGGCACGTATTGTTGTTGTTACTCCTAATCCATTGCTCGATTGTCTTCACGATGGTGATTTAATTCCCGGAAAAGTAACGCGTAGCAGTGGCTTGAACGTTGTTGCTGGCGGCAAAGGTCTCAACGTTGGCCGCGTCCTCAAGCAGCACGGTCATGACATTATTGCGACTGGATTTGCTGGCGGTTGGACAGGCGATGCTTTTCGAGACATCGTTCAAGTCGAAGGGCAAGACGATGCCTTTATTAATTGCGCTGCACGATTACGCATAGGCTTTCAAGCCAAAGACTGTGTTAATGCCGGATCAACCGCCTTACTTGAACACGGCTTTTCAGTAAGTGAACAAGAACAACAACAATTATTAGAAAAACTTGCAGAGATTTTGCCACAATGTGATTTGTGTATTGTCAGTGGCTCAGTCCCAGATTCATCCTGCAATAATTTATTTATTGCCATAGCCCAATTATCGAAGCAACACCGTGTACCATGTTGGATAGACAGCTATGGACCGGCAATGGACGCTGTTTTGCAATCTGATTGCAAGCCTGATCTAGCAAAACCAAACAAAGAAGAATTTGAAACGAGTGCACATTGGTCCTCTTTAGCAGAATGCCATGTCACTGATGGTGAAAAACCCACCACCATTTATCGCGATGGAGAAACGCTTATCGTGACACCGCCAGAGGTTGAATGCGTCAATCCCATTGGCAGCGGTGACTCTTATATCGCCGCATTAGCCCATGCTCGCTTGAGTAACTGGGATTTAGAAAAACAACTCGCTTATGCAGCTGCAGCAGGCGCCATCAATGCAAGCCAAATGGCCATTGCAGATATGACGCCAGATGAAATTCAAAGCATGAGCAATAATGTCTCAGTTGCGACATCTTAAAAAGAACAGAGATTGGACGCACAAGGCCAAGATTATGAAATTAGTTCCCTGCCGTTTAACTCAGATGCTTATTGAAGAACGAACAGATAGCCAAATTATTTTCATTAATGAAATTGAAGGTAAACGCCGTATCCCCATCATGATCGGCCCGCTTGAAGCATTAGCTATTGATCGGGCAATTAAAAAACAAGCCTTCCCTCGCCCATTAACGCATGATTTAATTGTCACTGTCTTGGAAGAAACAGGAAACACCTGCCTAGCCGTGCGTATAACTGATTTGCGCGAAGGCACTTTTTACGCTGAACTTGTTATTCAAGACCATGCTGGCCAAGAGCATATCCTCGACTGTCGACCTTCTGACGCCATCGCCATGCTCGTTCGTCTCGACAATGTCCCTCTTTTTGTTTCCGATGCAGTTCTAGAGGCATCCAGCACATGAAGCCCCAAATGGAAAATCCATTCGCCGCACGTAGTTATGGCGCCTTAGAGCAAGTCAGCGAACGCGTCTATATTTTTCGCAATATCGTCAACTCGAGCGTTTTTGTCGGCGACAAAGGCATCGCGGTGATCGACACCCAAGTTAATCATGCGCTCGCGCGTCGACTCAAAGAACTCTTAGAGAAAACATTTAACAAGCCAATTCTTTATGCCATTAATACCCACTACCACTGGGATCACACCAATGGTAATCTAGTTTTTAAAGAAGCTGGTGCACAACTTGTCGGCAATAAAGACACCGCTGACTTTATGGTCAGTAAAGCACCACGGCAAAAAGCCTTCTTAGCTAGTCGCGGTTTTGAATTAGGGCCGGATCCCTTACTCCATGATATTTTTATCGAAGACCAAGATACTTTTGATTTAGGCAATTTGACTATCCATTGTCAACGCGGGCATAGCGCCGAAACGGATGATCCCACATTAATTGTATGTCCCCAGGAAAATGTCATCGCTGCTGGCGATACGGTAATGACTGGTAGTTTTCCAATTTTTGGACAGCCAGTTCAACAAGAAGGATTGGAAAACGATAATTGGATCAAAGCTATACAGCAAGTTCGTGACATAGGCTTTAATAACATACTTCCTGGTCATGGCCCTGTCGCTGATGAAGCTGCGCTTAAAAAACTTGAAGATATTTGCCGTTACTTTCTCGATGAAACCAAAACGGCATTCGACAAGGGCCTCGATTTAAATGCGACTATCGCCCACATTGAATCACAATTGCCTGAATGGATTTCACAAATTCCCGAAGTGTGGGGAACTCCACGCTATGCCATTCTGCGGGCATGGGCTGGCCTGAATGATTTGGGCGAAGCTGGTTGGCAACATGTCAAACCAAGCACTATTCCTGAAAATAAAGAAGCTGCGATTAACTCAGCTACATCTTTCGATAACGAATCAGCCTACATTGAATGCGCCGAGCAATGCAAAGAAGGCGGTGACCTTGCCCAAAGCATCTCCCTCCTACAACTCGCCCATCAAGCCTTTCCAAATAACGCCCAGATTCTTACCGTTACCGGTGAATATTTGATCGAAGCTAGCAAACAAATAGATTCGGTGCTAGAAAAAGGCGATTGTTTTAACGAAGCTAGAAATTGTTGGGCCAAAGCCCTAGAGATCGATCCCAATAATGCACAAGCGCTTATAGCAGACGCACAATTTCTCGTGATGATGTCATTCCGAAATGGCGATGATCCTGATAAAGGACAAGAACGCCTGAATCAAGCCGCTGCTGCCGGTGCTGATGCCGCAAAAGTTTCTTTTTACCAGGGCATGATTGAGCGCACCAAAGGCAACGAAACTGAAGCGCTACAACACTACCAAAAAGCATTAGAAGAAAATCCACAATTTATGCCTGCACGCCTAGCCATGATGGGCTAAGATGCAAACCGCAGATTTTGATTACATTTTACCACCGGAATTAATTGCCCAAGATGCCATCGAACCCCGCGATGCTGCGCGCTTATTGCATTATTCCTTAGGCAACAAACTACGGCAAGACAAACACGTCAAAGATCTTCCACATATATTACGCCCTGACGATCTGCTCGTTCTCAACACTACAAAAGTTTTTCCTGCACGTTTATTTGGTGAAAAAGATACCGGTGGACAAATTGAAATACTATTGATCCACCCCATTCAACCCGGTGCATGGCGATGCATGATTCGTGGTAAAGTTCGTGAGAACACTGAACTTCTAGTTGATAAAGAAACATTTACAGTCACAACGCTTCATGAAAATGGTGAACGCGATATTCGATTCGATCCAGACTTAGATATTTTTGCATTTGCGGATAAACATGGGCATATCCCCCTACCGCCCTACATTAAACGTGAAGATAATGAAGCAGACCGCACGCGTTATCAAAGCGTCTTTGCTCAACAAAGCGGGTCCGTTGCTGCACCAACTGCTAGTCTGCACTTCACCGAATCACTCTTGAATCAATTGGGCGAAATGGGTGTCGAGCAAGCACATGTCGAATTACATGTTGGGCCAGGAACGTTTAAACCAGTTAACGAAGAACGCATTGAAGATTATCACATTCATAAAGAGCGCTGCATCTGTCCCATCGAAACAGTCAACACCATCAATCGGGCAAAGAAAGAAGGTCGGCGCGTCATAGCCGTCGGCACTACAGTCGTTCGTACACTTGAAACCGCTGCACGCCAGGAAACAGGCTTCAACGCTTTTGATGGCTGGAGTGAGTTATTCCTTTATCCTCCACACGAATTCAAAGTTGTTGATGGTCTCCTCACCAATTTTCACCTCCCTAAATCCAGTCTCTTGATGTTGGTCTCATGCCTCTGTGGTCGAGAAGAACTTTTAGAACTCTACCAGCACGCCATTCATGAAGCCTATCGATTTTACAGCTATGGTGATGCCATGCTTATTCTGCCATAAAGCATCACCACTTGCCTCTAGACGGGCCCAGGACAAAGTAACTCAACATGGACAATGGTACCCTAGAAGCGCAGCATATCGAAGAGCTTATTCAAAAGCGAAACATCACATCAAATACCGGCATTGCTGATGATCAAATTCAACCAGCTAGTCTCGATCTGACGCTGAGTTCCGAAGCATATCGTATGCCAGGCAGCATTCTGGCCTTACGCAACGAGAAGGTACGTGACCTGATCGGTAGTTTGTCCTTAGAGCAGGTGAATTTGAGTAGCCCAACAACACTCGCTCGCGGACAAGTTTATTTAGTCCGTATACGCGAATCTTTTGATCTGCCTGACAATCTTGAAGCGTACACCAACAGTAAATCGAGCACTGGTCGCCTAGACTTAGCCACGCGCGTCATCGCTGATAGCAGCCCTCGCTATGACCGATTACCAAGTGGATACGAAGGTGAAATCTGGCTCGAATTAATTCCAAAAAGTTTTGACGTGGTCATTCAGGCAGGCGTCAGTCTCAATCAGGCAATCATTTTCTGCAATCGACACGTCCTCGATCAAAGTGATATGCTTGCACAATATGCTGAGCTACCACTGCTGCGCGGCCCTGATGGCGAAGCCATTGACGCTGAGCACTGTGTTTTCGATGGTCGCTTGGTCATGACCGCTGACCTATCGCAACCAGTAGTTGGTTATGTCGCAAAACGCAGTCACAAAGCACTTACCTTAAATCATATTGGCGCACATCATCCTCAGGATTTTTTCACGCCAATTCCAAAACCAGAATCTGGCTACCTCTTCCTAGAAAAAGATCGATTTTATATACTCGCCACTTATGAGCGTGTATTGGTCCCAGAAAACATGGCCTGCGAAATGGTTCCTTATGACACTGCGTCTGGAGAATTTCGCGCGCATTATGCTGGATTTTTTGATCCAGGCTGGGGCATTTTTGACGGTGAGACACGCGGCACCTGCGCCGTGCTAGAAGTTCGTCCACATGAAGACGATTTAATTTTACGTCACCGTCAACCTATTTGTGCGATGGCCTATGAGACTCTACTTGCTCCATGCACACGCCTTTATGGCAAACAAGGCAATAATTATCACGGACAAGTTGGGCCAAAATTATCTAAACACTTTGTCCCGACCTAGAATTACACCTCAGGCTTTTCTTCAATCGGCAAGTATACGGTAACAACCGTACCCTGGCCCAATTCACTATCTAATTTAACGATACCGCCAAGCGCTCGAATTAAGCGCTGCACTAATGGTAAGCCAATACCCGTCCCTTGGGCTCGCGTACTGTAAAATGGCGTAAATACCTGTACTAGTTTATCTTTTTCTATGCCAACACCATTGTCTTTTACTTCAATTGCAACAGCTTGATGACTACTGTCCAAAATATTTTCAGTAATTAATTTAACATTTACGGCAATCATACCACCATCTTTGTCAGCCAAAGCATGTATAGCATTATCAATTAAATTATGCATGACCTGACGCAAGCGCTCAGCATCGGTGTAAACATTCGGACAGGCGTCATCAACATGTATTTGCAATAATATATTCTCAGGCAAGGAAAGATGCCCCTGATAGGCACCTTGCATTTCCTCTAGAAATTCATTCATGTTGATGGGCTGCAAATACAAGGAATGTTGACGCGCAAATCCGAGAATATCCTCAACGATATGTGTCAACCTATCGGTTTCGCTAATAATAATTTTAGTCAGTGAACGGGTATCCTGTTCAGTTTCTTCTGAACTCATGCTATGAATTTCTTGAGCACAACCGCGCAAACTGGTTAATGGATTTCGAAATTCGTGTGCAATACCTGCAGCCATTTCACCGAGGCTCGCCAAATGCTCCGCCCGACGAGCGTTTTCCTCTAAATCGCGCAACGACGTTTCATCGCGCAGCGAAATCATCCGGCCATACAAGCGATTACCCCGTCCACGCACATCATTTGCCATTGCCAAAACATAGCGTTTATCGACCGTTAAATGTTCGGAGCGCAATCCACTGCCATCTTTTAAAATACTATATAAAACCTTAAGATCATCACGGTCTAAAAATTTATCGATTTGCTCGCCCTCTACCATTTCTGGCATTTGCAAAATCATCTGCGCTTGTTCGTTTACATGCCGAATCGCACCACGCTCATCAATCAACACGATACCGTCACCAATTTGGTCTAATAAATCACCAACCACTAATTGCTGCTCACTGGTACGTCGAGCCAAGGTTTGCCCTAAAATCTCAACTAAAAATAAAGCCAAGACTTGGACCGTTATGGTCGTCATCAATAGCTCATTACTACCAACGCCGTGGGCAAAGGATACTTCTGCATCGTCAAACGGCACATATTCAGCAACATATAATAATGCGTTGCCGCCTAAAATAATTGATCCAACCGATGCAAGCAGAAATGGCAATACGCCTGGCAATAGCAAAGTACCTATAATCACTACTGCGAATAATAATGGTGCAGCTGGTCCCAAGACACCGCCCGATATATAAATAATACCGCCTATCCAGCACATATCAAAGATAAGCTGAACACTGATAACCCATGGTCGGGTAACATACCCAGAAAATATCGCTAATAAAATTGCTGATACGGCAACACCAATAAACAACCAAGTTAATAGCACGCCACGGTCTGTCAGAACAAAAACCAATTCGGTAATGCCCATGACGAAAATAACGCCAACAGATAAAGCAAAAAGAAGAATCCGCATCAGACTAACAAGTCGTGATGCGGATTTAATTTCAATATGTGGTGTCACTGTATGTGTTTCTCTCTTTTAGGAGAGTGCTGACTGCGCTTCCAAAATCGGTAAGAAAATCGCCAATACGATGGTACCCACCAACACACCCATAATACCAATCATAAACGGCTCAATTAACGACGTTAATGACTTCACCATCGTGTGTACTTGTTCATCATAGAAGTCTGCAATTTTACTAAGCAGTTGTTCTAATGCACCGGAACGCTCACCAATACCAATCATTTTCACAACCATTGGCGGGAACACCCAGCATTCACCTAAATGAGATGAAATACTATCACCATTACGCACAACATCGCGCGTCTCAATCAGAGCAGTCTCTAAAACCTTATTACCCGCCGTATTCGCAACAATTTCCAAAGCCCCTAAAATAGGCACACCTGATGATAGCAATGTTGCAAACGTTCGCGCAAAACGACTCACTGCCACTTTTTGCCCAAGTTGACCAAATACAGGGATTTTCAATTTAACATTATCTAAAACCATCTTACCACCATTGGTTTTACCGATAATTTTATAGGCAGCGCCAGTAATGGTTGCAACAGCAATAACGATATACCAGTTCGCCTGCAACCAGCGTGAAACATCAAGAATAATCAAAGTAATTGCTGGCATTTCGCCACCCAATGATTGGAACATCGTTTCAAACTTAGGAACAACACCAACTAACAGGTAACCAGTAATTCCAACAACCATACACAACGACACAACCGGATAGGTCATTGCTGATTTAATTTCTTGTTTTAACGACTCGGAGGCTTCCATGTAATCTGCCAAACGATCCAAAATAGAATCGAGCTGACCAGATGCCTCACCCGCTTTAATCATATTAATATAAATTTCAGGGAATATTTTGGGATAATCCGCCATTGCATCAGATAAACCATTACCTGCACGCACTTGGTCAGCAACTTCCATTAAACCATCACCAAAGCCTTTATTGATGGTCTGTGTTTGCTCGGCAAGAATTTCAATACCTTCCAATAATGGAATACCTGCACCCAACATCGTAGCTAATTGTCGAGTAAATAATGCTAGGTCTGCTTGAGAAGCCTTTTTCGGCTTCTGGTTCATCTTCTCAATCCACGACATTTCAGAATTTGCCGTAGCAACTGTTAAGCTGACGATGGTCAGGTTTTTCTTACGTAACTGACCGGTTGCGTCCTCTTCTGAGGCCGCCTCAAGCGCACCTTTAATCTCCCGACCTGCTTCATTTTTTGCTACATAGTTAAATTTCACCTGAAGCTCCTGATTGTTACATAGTGCCCGATAACTGCGCTCCCTGCAAGTACTTGTCTCAGACACACAAGGTTTTGACTGATCAAGTTTACAACGGATGTGATCACGGCGCTTTGAGCCAGTATACAAGCACCACAGCAGAATGTAAATCTATAACTGTTAGCAGCTTACGTAAACAAACGACCCCTGTTATCGGTCTCAATGTACATGGCCTACAAACAGCATCGCTGGACATACTCAGTAGTGATCATTTACTGTGCCCCTGATGACTGAAGCAAACTTTGAGTGGATAACGAATTACGACGAATTAGCTGGCCTTGAAGCGATAAGCAAAAACGCCGATTGGGTAGCCCTCGATCTCGAGGCCAACTCCATGTTTTGCTACCAAGAGCAAGTATGCCTGCTGCAGCTGAATCTTGGCGGCAAACTATTCATCATCGACACCATGGCCTTAGATGGCCACGTCCATGACCTCGATCCACTAAAAGCCTGCTTAGAGAATCCTGATCAAGCATGTTACGTCCATGGTGGCGAATACGATGTGTGCTGTCTCAAGCGTGATTACGACATTCACCTGCAAGGTATCTGGGATAGCCAACAGGCAGCAGCTTACCTGGGCTACAAGCAAACCGGTTATGGGCATTTAGTTAATAATTTTTGCGAAGTCGAACTGGATAAAAGCTTCTCCCAATATGACTGGGGCACTAGACCACTCGATGAAGCAGCGATCAACTACGCCATCAACGACGTCGTTTATTTACCACGCATAATTGAAGCACTCAAACAAGAAGTCATCGAAAAAGATATTTACGAAGAGGTCTTAATTGCTAATCAATCAGTGATGGACAGCGAGCCAAAACCCAAGGGTTTTGATCCTGGCGCTGTGTATCGCGTTAAAGGTTTTTCTCGCCTACATCCAAGCAAGCATCCTGTATTATTTGCACTATTTAAATGGCGTGATGAATTAGCCAAAGAAAAAGACATCCCCTCTGGACGCATTATTAATGCTGAAGTCCTCATCCAGTTAGCGCAAAAAACCCCGACTAATTTTGGCAGCCTTAAACGCATCCGCCTCAAATCGTGGATACTCAAAGATCACGGCTCACACATCATGGATATCATTAAACAAGCCATGCGCGAGCCACCGGAAATGCCTGAACGCAAAATTCAACAACGCAAAGTCGATTACCAAGAAAAACAACGCGAACAACGCTTAAAAGATTGGCGCCGCAGCGAAAGCGAACGCCGCGAATTACCGTTCCAAGTTATTCTGCCCGCCCGCGCCCTCGCCCACCTCAAACAACACGGCTCCAGCGATTTAAACTCAGTCCCCCAACTCGGCAAAAAACGCATCGAACTCTACGGCGAAAAAATCAAAGAAATCTGTGAAA
>JANQLF010000027.1 GCA_028280785.1 Planctomycetota bacterium | reverse complement strand
ATTCGACCAGTTCAGCGGCGCCGCGAAAACTGATGCGCAAAAAGCGCCAATGTGCTGCATTATCACGGATACCATGACGAAATTCGGGATTATCTTTATTAAATAAGAGTGCTTGGCCTTTTTTTAGTAAACTGCGTTTATTGTTGTGCGCACACCAGCCACCGTCATCCAATGAAATTTTCAAAGTGCTAAAGGTCCAGGTTCGGCGTGCATGTGATTTCATTAAGTAGTTAGGATTAGTTACGTTGCGTTCGCCGATGTAGATCACCTTAGGGAACCCATTGAGTGGGTTTGGTACCGAGACATTACAGGACCAGATGGCGCCTTCTAAATCTGAGAGGTTAAAAATTGGTAAGTTCATGGAAACAATGGTCAGTGAAATTCATAGAATTCCAGTAAATTATGCTAAGATATGACCTTTCAACGATAAATGCAGTAGGTTTGAGAGGTTAAGAAATGAGCGAACACGAGCATCAGCAAACACGCCGTCAGTTTCTGCACTCAATGGGTGGGGCCTTGGCCTACGCCAGCTTAGGTATGCCAGAGGAATTATTCGGCAAAAACAAACATCCGCTTAACATCATGCTCATTACTGCCGATGATTTAAATTGCGATGACCTGGGTTGTTACGGGGGGCAAGTGAAAGGTCTCACACCGAACCTCGATGCCTTGGCCAAACAAGGTATGCGCTTTGAAAATGCACATGTGAATATTGGCATCTGCATGCCCAGTCGCATTGCTTTGGCCACCGGTTTGTACGCCCATAACAGTGGGGCAATGGGTTTTATGCATGCGCCTGAGGGGACTCAAAATGTTGTCGAATTATTTCAAGACGCAGGATATAATGCCGGTATTTTAGGAAAGACGCGTCACTCAACAGCGCATAAAAAAATTACATGGGATTACGTTGCGAGCCGTAATGAATTAGGTGATGGTCGCAGTCCCAAAAAATATGTCGAGCACTGTAAGAATTTTTTTGATTTATGTAAAAAGGAAAAGAAACCATTTTATTTCATGGTTAATTCCCATGATCCACATCGACCCTTTCAAAAACCCGGTAATCCGACGCGCGGTGCCGAACGCCCATCAAAACTGTATAAACCGAACGAAGTCGATGTGCCAGGATTTTTACCTGATCTGCCGAAGGTACGCTTAGAACTCAGCTATTATTTAAACTCAGTCAAACGTATGGATGACACCGTTGGTGCGGTGCTCAAGGCATTAAGGGAAACTGGTCAGGAAAAAAATACCTTAGTCATATTCATGTCTGACAATGGCATTGCGACGCCTTTTGCAAAATGTAATTGTTATTTGGCCGGTACACGCACGCCATGGATCGTGCGTTGGCCAGGAGTCGTCAAAGCGAATACAGTTAATGAAGATGATTTTATTTCGAATATTGACTTTTTACCAACCATGCTTGAAGCAGCTGGCCTACAAAAGTTAAAGAAACAAGACGGACGTTCGTATATACCGCTGCTACGCGGTAAAAAACAAGATGGCCGTGAATGGGTCTACACTCAGATCGATAGCAAGGCGGGTGGCTCGTATGTGCCGATGCGCTGCGTGCAGAATAAACAATTCGGATATATCTTTAATGGCTGGAGCGACGGCAAAACAAGTTATCGTAATAATAACGAAGGCCTGTGCATGCGTGCGATGGAAGAGGCAGCGAAAACCGATGCGGCGATCGCTGCTCGCGTAAAAACCTTTCGCATTCGCGTCCAAGAAGAGATGTATGATTTAGAAAACGATCCTGATTGTTTGCATAACTTGGCTGATGATCCCAAATACGCCAAGGTTAAACAAGCGCTGATTAAGCGCCTCGAGCAATACATGCTGGATACAAACGACGGTATCCACGAAGCCTTCGTTAATCGACATGATCCGAAGAAATTACGTCCAGGACTGGCCAAAGCGAAGCGCGCCGGATCGCATATTTCTTGCCTCAAGACCAAAGAGGTGAGGTGTCGCAATAAGCAGGCGCACTGAGCTGCTAGATGCATCATAAATTGTTATATATCGACAACTTATGGTAATTCTCAGATCTTAACATTTAGCCGACAAATGTCATGATTTAAGACTTGTCTGAGCCTAGATCTGACGATGAATATATATACTTTTCGTCGACGAATTGCTTTGTGGACTTAGCAATTCTAGATATCTACTTCAGCGGAATGGAACCGCTACACTCTTTTCTAAAAGGAATCTCAACAATGAACGTTGATCAACACCTCAAAGTCGCTCAATGGCATATGGAGCAAGCTCGCTTGCACGCCACTTCAGAACACAGCTGCGGCTGCCCAGCAAACCCACACGACCAAAAAGCTATCGACGCTATCGAAGCTGCTATGGCTGGTGCAAAGGGTGTTGAAGAAGAAACTACTTGCGACAATAGCTAAGCGTTTTTTCAGATAGATTTAAAAAAACCTCGCTGATTACAGCGAGGTTTTTTTGTGGTCGCTAGTTGTAGCAGTAGACCATAGACATTAGTACTAGTCCCTGGGAGCGCGGATCTCGATGCGGCTCGACCGTGCGTCCTCGTCCGCATTAAGATGTTAACGTTGCAAAAAATAACTTTTTATAATAAAATAAAGAGAGAACCTTCTCATTCCCGGGAACGCGAGTGTCCCCACTCGCATAAAAATGTTAATGTGTGCTTAGTTTCACGGCGGATTCTGTTCTTGGTCCTGAGCTTCTTTAATTCGTGCTGCAATTTCATCTGAACGCTTAGAGTCAGCAAAGGTGCCGTACATTTTAAACAGTGCGTACCAGCACCCAAGCGTACACAAAAACGTGGCAATTGGCCACACAAACGGCGTTTCGACATCACTGAAATACCACCACCAAAAAAATAATATTGCTACGGTTGGTATGCCACCAACTTTGCTCTCTCTGCCCAGAGACCAAAAAGAGGTGGGCATTAAAATCAGCAAAATATATTCAATTATAACATGCATCCTATGAGTAGAACACAGTTTCAACCTGTGCCAAGTCTTCTTGGTGGCTTTATGTCGAGATGCCGCTCTATTGCATGTCCATGTTGCGAGCGGTGCGTGTAAAGCCGTAAGGTAAAATGCTGGAGGGAGCACGGTCTAATAAACTAATTAGCTCACAGCAGAATAAATAATCCTCTTCTCCTGCACCTTGTCATAGGACCCTGTCGATTGCTACCATGGTACTGACAACCGTAACAGCGATCCGTATTTAGCACATCGTTTATTAGCGGACCTATCCGGGTTTCTTTTGCAAAACGTGTAATGATTATATGATGGATGATAATGAAACGCCTGCTTAGTTACCGACACAACAATGCATTTCATCGGAGAGCCACCAAACGCGGCACCCTTGATCGTGGGCGTTAGGTGCATGTAAATGGACTACGTCGAAGCTGTAGAGCAAAAGATAAAGGGTGTATCGGAGATATATGGGCCTGCCGTAGGGCGAGTGTTTAAAAAATATGAGGTTGCTGAATTATATTGTGATTCCGAAAAAGAATGGTCTCGGTGGGATGATTTGCCTATAAGAATGTATTTCGATAATATTTTAACATCCGTGTCCTGGACAAATTATAATGAGCTCCGTGTACGGAATGACCAATCAAATCCTGAATGGCTCAATCATGATCCGGGTATGAAAGTCAGATGGGTTGAAAGTGGTGTAGACAAAATTGAAATATTCATCAATAAAAAATTGGATTCTGTGCATCTTGGTCGCGGACAGATGTCTATGGAGGGCCGTAATATTGAAATATGGACGCGCTTGCTTTTGGTTTTTAATAACGGATGTCTAGAGATATATAACAAACTGGATGAAAACGGATATGAAACCCATGATCGAATGCCTATTGGGGAATTTATAAAATGCACCTAACAATACGTTTCAAAACGCGGAGCCTTGCTCCGCTCGGCCCCGCTGACCTCGGGCGTTAGGTTCAATTTTGTCACTCCCAAGTAAATCTTCACGTTCTATTGAAATCAATGGTTATCCTTGCAGATACGCTGTCTCCGAAGGGTCGAAGCGAACATTAATAACAATACAGGGTGATGGCCCCAAATTAAACATTGATTGTAGCAACGAAGGCGAAGGGCTAACTTGGCTGTGTAATCTAAAAGGCGAACGTTTTCTGGCTACAGTCACTCCAAACTTGGTAAAAGAGGTTGCACTTATCGCAATGCAGAAAGGTTGGTCTCCTAATGGGAATTTTCCTTTGGTACTCAAAATTGGCAAAAATGGGTTAGTCAATTGAGGACCCCGAAAACGAATTTAATCTGTGGATTAATAGGTGAATTTGATGATGCGATTATCAATCAAATTGAAATAGTGCTGGATGTCCTATTGGAACCTAGAAACAGCGATTATTGGTTGTATGATGCCAACGATTGTAGAATTAAGATCTATTATAATATTGACCCAATGCATGATGAAAAAAATGATGATCCTTCCGAATATTACTTTGACTATGCGAATAAAGACTGTGGAACCATAATGGAATTTACTGGTTATGATGAATGGATTTCAATCGTACAAGGTAAAATATCGAAATTAAAAGGTGTTAGACAATTGGAGACAAACAAATAATGGGCGAACCCAGCAATATGCTTCATAAAACGCCAGATAACGCTTCCGTGCGGCTTCGCTGATCTGGTGCGTTAGGACTACAAACAACAGAAAGACACACAATGAAAATTGCTCAAGTAATGATTTTTGTCAGTGATATCAAAGCGAGCCTAGACTTCTATAAAAACAAACTGGGTCTCAATGTAAAGGCCGATCTTTCGGATAACATGAATATGTTGATCATGGAATCAGACGATTTCATTTTCACCATTCATGGTGGCCATGAAAACAATTCAATGGACGACAAATCAAGAATTGCTCTCTGTTTTGGTGTCAACGACCTAGAAGAATCGATATCCAAGCTCAAAGAAAAAGGTATAGATTTTATAAGCGAAATCACTGAATCACCTGTGCATAAATACATTATGTTTTCAGATCTAGATGGAAGCTTACTAGAAATAGGTCAATATGATTAACAGGGCCCTGACTAGACGCCGCTAAAGCGGCTCCTACGCCTTGAATCGTAAAGCACATGTTTGCCTAACAAGATGTTTTTAAGCGTATCTTTAATAAGTCATTTGTTTATATTCTTGCAGAATACGCCAAAATTCTAATGATTAAGTGCCTTCGTCACTCTCATTGGAATGTACATTAGTATGATGTCTCAAATAAAAGATTCGCTCCGTCAAAAGGGGGATTGTTGGAACGAGAGTGAGTATTACCTCGACCCAATCACGTTGCGGCGTGTTTGTCGTTATACCAAGACCGGCCTGTTTAACACCACGCCGACCTATCATACTAATATCGCTTTTACGGCAAACAGCGATTATTTTGTTTTTGTTCGCGGAACTGAGGCGGCACGAACGGCTGTGTTCAAAGCCTGCATTTCTTCGGGTGAGATTACACAATTAATTGAACCTGTAGATGGTATCGGTCATTGGGGTTTAATTCAGGCAAAACCGAAAAGCCGCTATGCCGATGGCAATGGCATTAGTGGTCCTTCGATGTGTCTGGCACCTAAGACCCGTTGGTTGCTATTTTATGCCGGACGTTCCTTGCGCGCCGTTCAGCTTGATACCTTAGAAGAGCGGGTCCTCATTGCAGACACGGGGATCGAATGGAAATGCGGAGTCATCAGTGTTAATCCATCAGAGACACATGCGCTTTTTTCAGCCAGACCTGCGCATCCAGATTTAATCAACGGTCGCGAGCCAACGCAATCGTATCAAGACGCCTTTCGTAACGGAGGTGTGTTGACGCGTTATATCGAGGTGCCGCTTACTGGAGGTGAGCCTAGAGTTGTTTATGAAGACGACGGTTTTGGTTGTGCGCACTGTCCACATTCGCCGATGAATGAAGACTTGATTTTAATTGATCGAGATAAGCCGGGGGATATCGATCGTTTCAGTACGCGCGCATGGATTTTAAATATTAAGACTAGTGAAAAAACGCCGCTGAATCCCTTGAATGATCATAAATATCAAACGCATGTTGCATGGGGATGGGACGCAAAGCACTTGGTTTATCATGGGCGTGCTGCAGGAGGTGGTTGGTTTATCGGAGCAACGCGTCCTGATGGAGAGGTCATACGCGAATGGACTTTTCCGCTTGAGCATTATGGCCATGTTTCAGCAGCACCTGATCGTCCAGCGATAATTTTAGATGGCAATGTCACATCTGATTCCTTGCTGTGGCTTTATTATGATCAAGAAAAACCACGAGTCGAAGTGATTGCGCGTCACGGCACAAATTGGAAGGGTGCGCCAGGTCAATTGCCGCACCCGCATCCACACAGTTCGCAAAATGGTAAATTTATGACTTTCAATGCCTGTTACGGCGATAGAACCGATGTGCATAGTGTTGAGCTTTAGAAAAGAGTGTGAAATGAAATTGATGATTAAATTGAGATGCCCAACAAAATGTTTCATGAATCGCGGAGACACGCTTTCGCGCGGCTTCGCTGACCTGGTGCGTTAGCTCCACCACCATGCCGAAACCAATACTGATTATTAGTGGCGTCCATCCAAATGAAGCTGTGGCTTCATGTGTTGCGCAGCATGTCACAGAAAGGCTGAAGAATATGGGCCTAGACGTCCATCACTTGCATCTGCCATACGAAATCACGGTTTTGGGAAATCTTGACAGGGTGCCTAGCTCAACTTTTGACTACTGCTTATTTCCAGATGGATGTATCGACATGGATATGACAGCCAAGATCGGTGAGGAGCAGATCGCATTAGCGCACTCCGAGCGTTTAGCGTTTGAGTTTCACAACTACCCAATCACTTTCTTTTCGAATCGTCTTGGGGTTGCTGCTACTACACGCTCGGCCGAGTATAGGATTGGCGACATCGGGCCCGGATGTAGCGAACAATATGAGATTGGATATTGGCAGAACCGTCCACCCAGCGGAATTGACGGCAAGTATCTCATAGAGATGCCTGCACATTACGTGAAAGTGTCGTCAGACTGTCTGTCTGCACGACTATCGGCACTCGAGGAGCTAGAGAATGAGGGCCACGCATTTCCAGATGGAACGCGAGATGAAATGATCCGTACCTATCTCATGGAAGAGGCCCAGCAGAGCGACCCGTGCAATGCTCAGTTTTTTAGTGGGGATTTCATTAGTCTCATTGGACGATTCATTTTGAGCAGAGCCACTGACAACCAACAAGACGATCCATCAGACGGTCACCACTGATCTTTGACGTTAGAAATATGAAAGCGTAAAATGAAAATATTGATATTAATACCAGTCTTATGTTTGTTATTCTTAAACCTGCTTTGTGCCTCGGAAAAATCCCCCGACACATTCAAAGTCCATAAGAATTTAGTCTACAGTGAACCCGGTCAGAAGATGACGCTTGATTTATTTATTCCAACAGGAGCAAAGCAGCCAACGCCGTGTATTATGGTGATTCAGGGTGGTGGTTTTAAGGCACGCGATGGACAAAAGTTTCGTCCGTATGCTGAATATTTTGCGCAGCACGGTTATGCGGCGGCTTTGATTTCCTATCGTGGCTTACCGGAACATACGTACAAAGAAACCATGGCTGATGTGAAGGCTTCAGTGCGTTTTGTGCGAAAAATTAGCAAGAAACATAATATTGATGATAAACGCATTGGTGCGATGGGACGTTCTGCGGGTGCGACATTGGCTATTTTACTTGGGCTAAGTGGTGATGTTAAAGAATTAGAAGGTGAAGGGGGGCATGCTGAATTTTCCAGTTCGATACAAGCTGCCGCTGGCATTGCCGGAGTCTATGATTTTCCTGGGCGTTATACCTCTGAAGAGCAGCGGGTCTTGCAACCGAAAATCGATACGAAAATTAAAAGTAACGGCGCGTGGATTGGTGCTGCATTTGCGCCTGATAATGAGGAATGGTTACGGTCATCAGCAAAAACACACGTCGATAAAAATGATCCCCCAATTTTATTACTGCACTGTAAGGGTGACAAGACTGTGCCGTGGATGCAATCCCGAGACATGCATCAGGCGATGCGTGCGGCAGGGGGAAAAAGCGAAGCCCACATTGTTGAAGGCGGTGGTCATGGTGGGCCGGCTAAGAGTAATGAATTAATGCTCAAGTTTTTTAATAAGGAATTGCGTAAACAGCAATCTAAGTGATAGTGAGAAAAACGGGGTTCGAAACGTAATGCTCGATTATCTACTGGAATATATCGGCGATCACATGGACATTATTACGGCTCAATCAGAGACGTTTAATATCAGGGACGCGATGCCCGATCACATTCGCTGTTACTCGCATCCCTATTTAATGAGCAAGAGTGATGACCCCGTTTTCCATGAGCGGGTAAGGTGGGCGACCAATGCTATTATCGAGGTCTTCGCTAGCTGTAAATTTGTGAACGATGTACAACAGTTGGAGTCTCCTGAGCAACTGGTCCTGTCATGCGGCGATTTAACAGACGCGGGCAGGGGCGCTCATAAATACCAGCTGCTGATGAAATGGATGAAGTCTATGGATGATTGGTCTGAACATAATCCCGAAATCTATATAAAAACATTGATGAAGCGGGCGTGTAATTTTAGGTGATGTCTAGAATCACAAAGATCTTGTACAATTTTTGATATATCCAGTATTGAAAAAGCTTGCCTTGTTAGGATATCGCAATGAAACCATCTGAGACCAGAAATATCAAGGAATTGATTGAGTCCTATAATGCTGGTGCACACCCCAAGTATGTGTTCTTTTGGGGGCATAGCGCTAAAAAGAATGCACCGGTAGGCAAAGAGTGTCTAAGCCAGTGGTATACCGCAAAATTCGAAGTTGATAGTGTAAGCTATCCTACGGCAGAGCATTATATGATGGCTATGAAAGCCAAATTATTTAATGACGACGAATCCTTCGGTAAGATCATTGGTGCTGCAAATCCCAGCGCTGCGAAAGCTGCGGGTCGCGGCGTGAAAAATTTTAATGAAACCGTTTGGAATGATGAGTCTTTTGAAATAGTCGTTCAGGCAAACTATCACAAATTTGGTCAAAATACCGAATTAAAGGAATACCTGCTGAATACCAAGAATAGGGTCTTAGTTGAAGCTAGCCCACAGGATAAAATATGGGGTATTGGATTGGCGCAGGATGATGATGGAATCGATCAGCCAGTGAAGTGGAAGGGTAAGAACAAGTTAGGATTTGCGCTTATGGAAGCCCGTGAGCGATTGCTCGATACGGTAAAGTGACTGAATGACAATCACGACCAAACACGATTGGAAAACAACAGATAAACCAAAAAACTATGTTCAGTTGAGTTTTGAATACGTTCTGGATAACGAAGAATTTGAATTGGTAAAAAATGGTTTGAAGCCTGTTGAGATGGAGGATAAATGGTTTATCTATTTCGAAGACGACTGGCTCTATATACATCGCAGTTGGACGGGATATCTTATTTATTGGCTTAAATTTGACGACAATAATTCGGTTATCGAATCTTATGTCAGTAGACAGGCTGAAGAATATAACAATGACGATTTAGAATACGATAAAGAACTGTGTCAATTTTTAATCGAAGCTTTTTTATTGAATAGAAGCACGAAATTCCCCATACGTCAGGGAGATTCTGATTCGTATCCAAGAGGAATCTATCAACATCATATTGCTGGAACGGGTGCCACTGAGCGGATCGTAAATAGTGAGGAAGATGAAAGTAAACCTAGGATGCATGGCTGCACCGCTGCTGCCTTAGTCTATATAATATTTGTCATCGCGATTACGATTTTAGGTCTTCTGGTGAGGATTGTTTGGCTCGGTTTTTGATCAACTCAGCTGATATTTAACTTGTGCCTGATGTGAGTCATGTAGATTGATTGGATAGTGTACTATTTGCTAAGGATACATCATGGCTTACGTCTTCATCGGTATTGTGATTTTCATCATCATTTCCTTTTTTATGAAATCACGTTATTACCAAAAAATATTTAGCGATGAGCATTATTTAGAAGTTGCCCAGTGGGCGCTTGAAATGCTTCACGCTCATGCAGCGCCGTTTACAGATAACCAGAGTTCTACCATAAGCAGCGCAAAAATAGCATTGGTCTATACTAGCATGGTCGAGGACGGTAAGCGCGCGATTCATTTTTCAATAAGTCAGGCAGGTCGCTATACAACTGGTGCGGTTGGTGGACGGATGATCTATTTATTTATTCGTCTCTTGCATAAAAATAAATGCGAATCCACTTTTTATAGAACAGAATCAAGTGTCTATCATGCAGTTTTTATGGTGCCAGCCGATATGGAATTAGATCTTGCCAGTGCAGAAACGGCAGTTGAGGATATGAAAGATTTTCAGCATTTTCCTATTCAATCCGTCACATTGGAGCGTTGATTATGAATGTCGATGAAAAAGCATTATTAAAGGGTATGTATAACGATGGATACTTCCCAAATAATTTGGTAGATAAAATAAAAGATGTCATTCTATGGACTTGTTCTGAAATTGAGAAAAAGAAACCGCAGAATTTAGAAGAGCTTTATGTCATCACTTGTGCAGCGACAGAAATGATAAACGAATTACAAGATGTATTTGAAGAAAATGATAGTGAAATTGAGACGGTAGCTCGCGATGACATCGCTGTCACCTTTGGATACGTGGCTACATGCTTTGGATTTAAAGATGCCGATCTTGAGGATCTAGTTGCAACTCGTGATTGGTGAGAAATTTGTCACCTATCAATTACTGCGGAACTCATTCTATTAATCAAAATTTCAACCGCTGTTCCTGGTTTACATGGTAGCATAGGTGCTACGCGAAAGTTTTTTTGTTTTTTCGCGGTGCTATTTAAGATGGCGTGTGGATCATCAGTTAACGCTATCATGCTGGTATTGTTTCCATCGGTAAAACGAGATCCATTTAAGGCGTACTGAGAACCGACGCTGTAATCACCTTGACGAATTAGTGCAGCAACTGATTGCCTACGCAGTGCGCCGTTGCTTTCTTTCCACTGTACATCGATTTGATAACAATAATCAAGACCAGCGCCGATTAATTTAAAGACTGAGCGTAGCGCTGCTGAACAAATGTTCGTCACAAAAAGCGAACGTTTTTTATCGGCGGAGTCTGAAACTAATAAATTATCCAATACGTCAGTATCGTCGGCTAGTCTAGCGTCGATTTCTATTTGTCGTAAACGTCTATGAACGCGCACGCCGTCGTAATGCAGATAATCACCTTGGTTATAGATAATTTTTTTAAGCTTGTGTTTGCGTCGTGGACGCCGGGGTTGTGTCTCGGTATTATGATCGGTGCATGTATTGCGTGTCCATGATTTCAGGCAGGTTTCAATGGCATGGGCCAGTGCTGTTCCGGGGTTTACCCGCCACAGATCCAAGAGGCGTTGATGTGATTCCCAGTGGCCAAATGGTTGTAAAGCCTGAACAGCGGCGGTCTGTATATCTTGCTGCGCATGATTGACATATTGCAGGATGATGTTGCGTGCTTGACGACGCCAGCTTTTCATGTCTTTATGCTTCATACGTTCTGGGAATACATTGGCGAATTGAGAGAGATATTTTAATAAGGATTTATCAACGCTATGGTGAAAAGAGTGCGTCTCTATGAGTCGAAATACGCGTTTGATTAATTCAGCATCTGGGTCTTCGCTCAGTAAATTCAAACCGACGATATGTATGTCGCTGTTATTGGAGTCAAAGCATCCATGGAGCATGGTGCTCAATGGTGTTTGTGATGTTTGAGCCGGCGCACTCGGGATGGCTTGAGAAGGCATGCTGATTTTTTTATCAATGGTCGCCAGTGCATCGGCAATCTCTATTGCAAATTTAAGGCTGTTCATTATTTACCTCCAAAGCAAAACAACTGCGTTCCTGAATGAATAAATAAAGCATTACCAGCAACCGCAGGGGTAGAACCCGATCCAGGTGCGAGTTTATTAACCCGTATTCGTTGGCATTGAGGGCCAGGTTTAATGACGGCGGTGTCGCCCGGATTATTGGTCACCAAGAGCATGTCGTTGGCCAGGACTAGGCTGGGATATATTTCATCGAATTCGATGGCCATATCACCTTCGACAAGAATTTCTTCGTAATGTATTTTACCGTTGTTGGCATCTAGCGCGTAGAGCGTGCCGTCATTGGAAATACAATAGAGAATATTTTTATGCAGGACCGGTGAACCAAAGAATTCACCAGATAATTCGGCGAGCCATATTTGCTTGGGTTTATCGATTAGTTTTTTCGGCAATGCCCACGCTGAGGTTTCCATATCACAGAAATACACAACGCCGTTGTGAATAACTGGGCTACCGTTTTCTGTACTACCCATGTTTTCCGTAATGATCTTACCAGTACTGGCGTCGATGATTTGACCGCTAGGGGTAATTAAGACATCTTTACCTTCAATTTTGCTTACTGCTGGTGTACCGTAGGCTTCTACGGATTTATCTTGTTCCCATAGTGTTTTTCCGGTTTCCGGATCGAGGGCGATGAGGTGGGTAATGGTGACGATGAGTTTACCGTCGGCCATGACTGGTGACGCACTGCGACCATATTCATTAACAGCTTCTTTATTGATGTATTTAATCCATTGGCGTTTGCCCTGCAGGTCATAACAAGCGACGACGCCAGTGCCGTAATTAACCCAGACACGTTTACCATCGGTGTAAGGAGAAGGTGTAGCGAAGCCGCACTCGGTTGATAATTCAGGTGCGTTAGCGACCTGGTCTTTTGGTAATTGATCTAAGCCGTTGCTGTTGGTCCACAGTAGTTTGCCATTTTTAATATCGATGCAGTGTAATTTATCTGGTTCACTGGTTATAAGAGCGTGATTGCCAGTGATGACTGGACTGCCGTAGCCTTCTCCTGTTTGAATACTCCATTGTGCCTTTGTTTTATCAGACCATTCGAGTGGAATTTTTGCTTGTGGATAAGCACCGTAGTGACTGCCGCGGAAATGGCGTGCATGTACGGCTGTTTGTACAGTGGTGTTCTCCTTGCTTGTTTCTTTTTTGGTAACTATTTTATCTGCCTTATTGGTTTCTTGGTTTTCAGCTTTTTGAATCGGTGCGCTGAGCTTGCCTGCGGTGAGTCCTTTGCCGTCTTCCATAATGCAATACAGGTAATTATCACTGTGTACAAACATGCGTTTACCTTGGAAATACATGCCACCGTAAAAAGCTTCTTGCTTACCCGGACCACTGTTTTTCATATTGGATAAATTTTGTAAACTATTATTAGCAGTGACATGTAATTTTTGGTTTGGTTTGAGAATCGTTGCGTGGCCAACTGAATCGAGCATATAAATATCCTTGCCAGCGAGTGTTGGACTGGCGCAATAACCGTAAAAACGTCGATCATTGACATTATAGCCGTCCAGCATGTGACGGTATTGTAATTTGCGTTCGCGCGTATTAACGACGAGCATTAATCCGGTGAGGTCGACTTGATAGAGTAATTCATCAACTAAAAGAGGTGATGCGACGTAGAAAATAGCAGTGTTGTCCAAATAGGGACCGTAGAGATCTTCTTTATCTATGTGCCAATTTATGCCTTTTTTGCCGGCAATGGCCATGGCCCGAAAACTATAACCGCCACGATTATAGCAGGGATTATATAAGATACCGTTTTCAACCACGGGTATGTAGGTGCCCCAGGTGAAGAAGCGACGATCATTGAGAATTTTGCCATCTAAACTGACCAAGTTTTGTTGCGTCTGAATTGCGGTTTTTCCATTAAATTCAACCACCATTGGTGAACCAGTGGTGCCATGGCCACTCGGGAAACCAGGTGTGCGCCATAATTCTTTGCCATTATCTGGATCATAGGCGATTAAAAATTCATTGGTGCTGACCAGTAAGCGACCTTCGCAGAGTATTGGCGAACGATGCGAGCCGTGTTCACCGGCGCGACCTTGAAAGTCAAAGCTGCTCCAGATTTTTTTACCATCTAAATCAAAGGCGGAGGTTAGGTAACCTCCGTTACCCTGTGCCAGCCAGTAAACACGTTTGCCGTCACTGCATGGCGTGGCGTTGCCGGCGGAAACTTCATTGTCAAAGAGTTTACCTTTTTTCCCTTCGGAAAGGGCGCGGTGCACATTTCTGGCGAGTTCGTTGCGCTTATCGAGCATCTTATCAATGGCGTCCATTTGATCGGTATTTAAACCATGCGCTGAAATGTGCGCATTGAGCCGATCAAGCATCGACGCATTCTTTTCTTGTAATTTTTCGAATAAGGCACGTGCTTCCGGGTCAAGCGCAGCGCGTTGCTCTGCAGTCATGACATCCCAGTACGTGGTGGTGTGTAGCCATTTAATTTTCCCGCTGACTTTATCGAGACAAAATAAATCGGTATCACCACTGCCGACATAAAGATTGTCACCAACCACGATTGGTTGTGAGGTGTTGCGTCCCGTTAATTTGAGCATCCATGAAATATTTTCGGTTTTATAGGAATAGGGACCTGCATCTATGGGTTGAATATAGGTTGCGAAACGCCATATCGATTTACCAAGTACATTTTTCGGATCGGCATGTTTATTGCGCCAGGGTCGTTGTGCGGTAGCGCAGATGGCTTTTACCAGAAGTCGATTCCATCCTTGTTTTAATTGTACTTTAATTGGTTTGAGTTTGCGCCAGTTGGCTTTTTCAATGTCTTGGGCTTCACCGTTAATCCAGATGCGTAGCGCCGGCATGCTGTGCAACATAAACATATTGACCTCACAAGCGCGTGGGGCGTGCAGGTAGGTGTGGGCATAGGCCACTTGGTTATCGGCATTTTTAAATTGAGCAAATTTTGATGGTGCTACCGGATCTTGCAGTTCACCGTATGCATGCAGGAAATCGACGAACATATATCTATTGGTGCCTTCATTGTGATTGCGGTAGGTTTGTGATGCCCCATTGGCACAGTGATATGTCCATGATTTCTCGCCGACTTTATCACCGGCGCTCGGCTGAAGCGTTGCCTCGCCATTTAAAAAATCGTGCTCGATGTCTTTAAGTGGATCTGTCGATGAAAAGGGTCCAGTAATCAGCCAATCTTTAACCGTAAAATAAGCGATCGATTTTTTATCACTGCTTGGTTCGCCATCGGGTTTATTGGCCTGTACAATTATTTCAGACGTAACGGCGTTGAGTTGGCGTGACCATTTACGCGGAGGTGTTGCACCGGGAAAGTGACCGTTGCCATCGCCGCGCCAACCAATTGGGCGTTCAGGTGAAGGATAGAATTGTTCCGAACCGAGGGGGACCTGCTCTTCAGCCAATAGTGTCGTGGCATTCATGCCAAAGAGAGCTGTGGCTAAGATAATGGTGCTAAAATAGAGATTTAGTTTCTTACAAATAGATCGCATAGCAGTTTCCCTATCTCCATCTTAAAATGCTCAGGCCTCAGACAAGCACCTGCACTGAGCGCTTCCTAGCTCCCAGTTATACAGAACAGGGCTTGCACAGCATGATCGTTTTTAGTATATTCATGTTCGGAAAAGCGACAAAGGCTAGGGGTGCCGATTTGGCAGAGACAAAGCAAGTGGTGGTGTGTTGTAATTGGCCCCTGGAGACGGGTTGTGAGATCATTCGTGGCATCAATGAATTCACGCTCGCGCATCCTGAATGGGATGTGCGGCATATGTTTGTGTTCGAAGAAGCGTCGATAGATGCCGGTTTGAATCCAGACGGGGTGATTAGCTCGGTTCCCAATAAAGATCTACGCAGTGCGCTGGGTAATATTCGTGTGCCGATCGTGGCCTTGGACCATTTCCCGAGACGTGCTGATGTGCGCATTGATGTCGATCAAGAAGCCGTTGGGCGTCAGGCTGCTGAACATTTAATTGCACGTAATTTTAGTAATTTTGCCTATCTCTCCTTACTTGGTCCCAGTTCTGAGGGCCGTGAAAGAGGATTTCGTCAAATTGTTAGTGCGCATGGTGGTACTATTGCGCGCTGTGAATATGAGCCGGGACAGAAAAAGATAGTAAGCGAGTGGTTACAGTCCTTGGAAAAACCGACTGGCGTCTTTTGTTTTAATGATTACGCGGCGCGCGATTTATTAAGTAGTTGCCGCGCTAACGGCATTCGTGTGCCTGAAGAAATTGCAATAGTCGGTGCGGATAATGAACCGCTGTGGTGTGAAATGTCGCGACCACAAATTACCAGCGTGGCTATTCCATGGCGACAGTTCGGATATCAATCAGCAGCAGCCTTGGAACAACTGATGTCAGGTAAAAAATCATCAATAGAAGCGCATATTAAAATTAAACCGATCGGTGTGGTGACACGTCAATCAACCGACAGTTTAGCTATTTCTGATCCAGAATTAGCGCGGGTCTTATCATATTTACGCGAGCATGCCTTTTCCGGTTTAACCCTGAATAGTTTACTACGTAAAGAATCGGTGAACGTGCGTTGGTTACAGCGCAAATGCCGTGAGCATTTAGGCCACGGCCCACACGAAGAAATTCTGCGTGTGCAAATCGAACGGGCTAAGACCTTACTTTCGCACACTGCCTTGCAGGTCAAGGACATCGCCGCGCAGGTAGGATTATCGCGTGCGCACTTTACCGATACCTTCACTAAGAGCGTGGGCTCCACCCCAAGTGCCTGGCGCCAGGCGAATCGATTGTAAATCTTGGTGGTTTAAGAAATTGAAAATTTAAACTTTTTGAGCTGATAGTTATGTGGATGTACAAATAATCAAAAATATTTAACATTTTGTGATTTTGATAAATAGTGTACGTATTTTGTAAAATAGTCACAATTTATTGGGATTAGGCATTTATTGTATAGTCTTCTATAAGAGAATATACATTTCGTGATTGGAGCAGATGCTCATGAATGCCTTTCCGTTTAATCTTTTCCTTAACTGTTCGCGATTATTAATACTTCTATTAATTATGTCGCCACTCTTGTGTTCGGTTGAGAAAGATCAGTCGAAAAGCTTGGCTGATTCATTGTCTTCAATCTGGGATAGTGATCTAAAAACAAAGACACATGTCTTACTCCTTGGCAAGGAGAGTAGTCAGGTAGCGCTGAACGTCATAAAGCAACAAGAACAAGCACGCATTTATGTTATCGAAGCTGATCAGGCATCGGTGAATAAAGGGCGCGCGGTGGTCGATGCTGCGGGTCTTTATGGTCGCATTACTGTTCATGTTGGAAATCTAGCGAAATTGCCGTTCCCGCCATTATACTTCCATCACTTATATTTTGATTGTAGTGATGCCGCGGCAGAGCAGGGCACCTGTGTGGCCTTGTATCGTTCTTTACGCCCAGGCGGTGTTGGCATTATTCGCATTGATCCAAGTAGCAAAGATAATTGGTCTGACTTATTCAGCACCTGCGGCATGCAGATTGAATCATCAGCGCATACCGATTTTATAATTTATAAAAAACCGCAGGCCGCTGCGAAACGTCAGTGGCGTTCACGGCAGGCTAGTGCTAAACGCGATTCCTTTGTTGACTGTCCGGAATTTAAGCCGCCATTAATTGAACTGTGGAGCAGTCGTTTTACCAGCAGTGCTCGACACAATCGTTTAAGTCCAACGGTTGCTGATGGGGTGGCCATTTGTTATCAATCGCAATTTGGTTATGTCCGCGCCCACGATGCCTACACCGGTGCTTTATTATGGATAAAAGAAACGCCTTACGCCGAAAAAGTTCTCGGTTCCGGACGTCGCTTAGGTCGACAACCAGAATGGTACCGTAAACGGCCGTTATTAACGCCAGCCATCACCGGTGGTGCGGTTTTATTGTTCAATACTTTTGATGACTTGGTTTGTTTGGATTTACAAACTGGTGCAGAACGTTGGAAATATGCATTCCCAGAGGATGTCGATTGGGGTGAATCGACGGTGAATTGGTCTAGTGGACCAATGCCGCGTTATATTGAGGCGCATGGCGATCAATTTTATTTTCAAGTAAACAATGAGCGTGCTGTTTATTTAAATCCAGTCACAGGGGAGACGGCTGATGTTAAACCAATCCTTCCTGGTGGCTTTAAGTCGGTGCTGCAGGCCGGCCCTTATAATTTAGTCAGAGGCAAAAAGGGTTTGGAGGCTATTCGTGATGGGGAAGACCAAGCCAGTTATTCAATCGATATGAAAAGTCAGTGGGCGCATCCACCATTTTGTGTCGATGTCGAATCCGGTGTCATTGCTGGCGATGATTTCGGTTTGGATTTACATAGCGGTAAAAAAATCTGGCGCGCACCCTGGTTAACCTGGACCTGTAGTAAACCCATTACCGCTGGTGGTTATACCTGGGAGACAGCGTCGGGCATTTTACTAGCTCGTGATATTCGTAATGGTCAATTAATTTGGGCTGCGCGTAATTCCAATAGTTGTGAGGATCCGGTCATATCTGACGGCATCCTGTATTCGTATTCGAATAATTCACTGCGCATGCGTGCCTTTGTTTCCGAAAATACCTTATTACCTCCAGGTTTGAGGGCTGAATAATGAATCTTCGCTTCGTTCTTCTTTTATTTTGTGCTTTATCACTGGGTGCGGCTGACTGGCCAAACTTTCAACATGACGCACGCAACAGTGGGGTGGCGAGTGAGGCCAACATCGCCTTGCCACTGAAACAAGCATGGACGTTTCAGACAGGCGCTGCCGTTCGTGTGCAGCCAGTAATTAAAGACGGTGTGGCCTTTTTTGGCTCGACCGATCATAAGTTTTATGCTGTTGATACGAATACCGGAAAGTTGAAATGGCAACTATTTACCGATGGTGAAATTTTGTGCACGGCGAGTATCTATAAAAATAATGTTTATTTCGGCAGCGATGACGGCTATGTCTATGCAGCTAACCTTGAGTCTGGTGAATTATTGTGGAAAAAACCAGTAATCCGCCAAGCACCTCCGGCAATGCCAATAAAGGATTTTCAACGTACTGAGCAGCCTTTATTTCCTCATTGGTTTAAAGATAGCTCAATGGCTATGGACGGTGCAGCAAAAGTAACCAGTCAAGTTATTCGTGCACCATTATTGGCAGCCGAGGATATGGTGTTTGTTGGTACCGGTCGCCCAGGCAGCTGGGGACACATGCACGGTTATGATGCGGATACCGGTGATTTAATTTGGAGCCGTGCAGGTAGTGTTGGTAATTTATATCGTACTTTTAGTGGTGTAGATGATGGACCGATTTTATTTGCCGGCATGTTATTTTGGCCTGATGCGCGTATTGAAGCCATTCATCCGCGTACTGGTGATTTAATGGAGGGCTGGCCCGAGGCTAAACTGTATACCACCGATGGTAAGGCCGAGAATTTTTCCAATCAAATTGCCGTATCTGAAGATGGCTTGGCAGTTGTTTATGCTGACGCGCGACATTTTCCGCATTCAGGACGTCCGCCGGCTTATTGGATTATTGATCTAGCCACAAACGCGGTGCGTTTTAATTCATTGTCGCGTTCAACACGGGCGCAGCATATGCAATCGCCATTAATACACGGCAAACGGACCTATTACGTGCATATGGATCCTAAAGTGTGCCCACAACCAGCAGTGGTGTGCAGCGATATTGAATCAGGTGCCATGCTTGGCATGTATCGTGGTGAAGGATTTCCTTTAAACGGTAGTTTGGCTATGGCGGGTGGGATCTTATTCGCGATCAGCGAAGGTGGTGTTATTCATGCCATTAATCCAGAGCCAGATGGCCATGGTTTAGAATTATTATGGAAACATGAATTAAAAACGTCAGTACTTGGAACTGCGGCCATTGCATCAGGGAAGTATTATATCGGTGCAGAAGACGGTCGACTTTACGCATTCTCTGGAGGAGCTGAGCTATGAAACATGTTCTTATTGGCTTTTTACTTTATGCATTGTTTTATAGCGCGTTAATTGCCCAAGAATTACCGACAGTAGCAACTGAGCATCCACGCTTGTGGATTACACCAGCACATATACCGGTATTACAAGAAAAAATTAAAGCACAAAAAGAACTGTGGGAATTGGTGCAGAAAAAAGCAGCTGACCTTGAGACAGGAGAGCCGGCTGATTTTCATAAGCGCGCTGGTCGTCTTGGTACGCCACAAATGACAGGCTTATTAAATTGTGCGCTGATTTATGCGCTGACTGGTGATAAACGTCAAGGCCGTGCGGCCGTTGAGGTGATGAAAGCCAATTGCCGCATTGGTTTAGATTTAGTTGCTTACGCCGACGGTGAGGTTGGGGCTATTCATGCATTTATGATTGCGGTCGCTTATGATTGGTGTCATGGAATTATGAGCAATGAAGAGCGTGCTTTTTTTATCAAGCAATTGAATGAATGGGGCGAATGGGCTATGTCTCGTGGCCGTCGCAGTAATGATCCATCATCCCATTATTTTTATCGTCGTTTATTAGTACAGATGACAGTGGCTTTAGCGACCTATCATGAAAATCCGCAGGCTGAGGAATTACTTGAGCATGCATTAAATGAACGTTTACAAAAACAGGCCTTGCCGTGGCTGAAGACACATGGCAAAGGTGGGCACTGGCCCGAAGGTAACGGCTATTTTCATGCACCAGCACAATTAGCATTTACTTTTGCTGCATTGCAATCAGCGACAGGTACAGATTTATTTGGAGCAACGCCGTTTTTTACTGACACTATTACTTATCATCTGCATACGACCTTACCGGCAGTCTCTGGCGAAGTGAAGCCAATACCGGGCCGTCATAATCAAGCCCTGTTAAAGAAATATTTGGAGCAAGGGCCGAGTTTAATTTTCCCAAGCGGCGAATTTAAACCTGATAATTATGGCATGGGTATTCCAGGTTTATTTGCCTTGCCGCAGCATCGTCAATGTATGCATATTGCTACCTGGGCACTACGTCAGCAAGCTGCTAGTCCAGAACAGCAAGAGTTGCTTAGCTATGCAAATAAATGGCTGAACGAGACGCCTGATGCGGCAGATTGTTTAGCGTGGCAGAGCATGCGTCGAGCAGAGCCGTTAACCGAAATTATTGAATTTATTTTTGGTCAGCCTGCTAAAGCCGCTGTCTCAAAAAATATACCACGATTATTTCATGCACCGAGTACTGGTTTGGTGACCTGGCGCAGCGATTGGTCACAAGACGCGACCTTCTTTGCATTTAATTGTGGTCCGAGAATATCGGCCGAGCAACGACGCGATGCCAACAGTATTTTCTTATTTAAACGAGGTATCTTGCTTGGCCATACGCCCCATGTGCGACAAGACACCGCTAATTGTAATAGTGTCCTTATTGATGGTAAGGGGCAGACCGTTTTTCCGCGTGAACAAGAACCGCATCTCATTGCCTGTAACGATGAGGGGGATTATGCGTATATTGCCGGTGAAGCAGGTGATGCTTATAATGTTGCCTCGTTTAATCGTCAGCTTTGCGAAGGATTTACCCGTCGCGTGATTATTTTACCACCAGGCTTATTCGTGGTTTATGATCGCATTAAGCTTACTGATCCGAATAGCACCACGACGTTCAGGTGTTTCTTTGATGATCAAAGCGCGCGCAAGGGCCCGCCACATTCCGCAGAAACCCTCGGTGGGGAGATACAAAAGGGATCAGGATCAATTGGTGTTTCAAAAAATATCTGGGGTGGTGGTGTGGCCTACATGCAATGTTTAGAGCCACAAAATCCGCAGGAACACAATTATAAAATGGCATTAGGTTGGGAGACGGAAATAGGCAGCATGGACCGTGAATATCTCACGCTTATTTATGCGCCAGAGCTTAAAGCAGAGGCACATCCAGGTGTTATTCATACTAAAACAGCCGATACCCATAGCATTAAGATTGACTGGGGAGTGCGTCAATGCGAAATGCGTTTAAACCGTAAGGGCGATCTTGGCGGGAGTATTATGATTAAAGATGGCAATAGAAATAGAATGGATGTGCTGCGCTAATATTGGCACTATGCACTAGAAGTCGGTGGACAATTAGATCCAAGAAGGCTTTAATCTGTTGCGATTCATTGCGCCTGTTCTAAAACGCATAGGTAATGAGTGAAGCAGATGCAGATAAAAGGCCGAATAGTTGGTTGGAAAATATTTTATCGAGCCCTTTCAAATTCCTTGTTTGGTCGCTCAGTTTATTATGTGCGTCTATTGCTGTGGTTGTTTATATTTGGTGGAATTCAACGGCTGACATCGAATTGGCGCTAAGTGAATTTGAGAATTCTGGGATTGAGCTTGATGTCCTGAATGTTCTTCCGCCTCAATCTAAACATGATCGTATACAAGCGTATATTAAATTGGTCGATTTGTTAGAGAAAGATCTCACCTTTAGTGGTACGGAGGGGTATGATTGGGATTCTGAGGATCACGTGGGTGTAATATCGGGGGTGGGAAAGAACTATTTTCCAGGACGATATACATTAACTCCCAAATTAGTAGAACATTATCAAAAAGATGAGACACAGCAGTATTTAAATGAGTTAATTAGTCAGATAAACAAGATTGGTTTTGATCCTATCTGTTTTGGAGGAAGAGATTCGAAGGCAGGGGGCGATTTGACTACAATTACGGATTTAAACGACCTGACTATTTTATTGTGTGAATATGCTCAGGTGCTTCCCGCGAAAGAATTTAATGAGATATTAACACTGTTGTTGAAGTATTTGCAAATTCATACTGAAGGAGAGTCTATAGATGCGTTGGTATGTGTGGCGATAGTTGGTTTAATAGATGTTGTGGCAGCATCTCGGGTAGATGAGGTAAGTAACGAATTAATTGAAGAACTAGATGAAATGGTGGTTCACATTGAAAAGCTCTTGTTGAAATCTGTTCATTATGACTCAATTACCTTATGTAATGATTGGGAAGATTATTTAAAGGAAATGGAAAAATATCGCAATTCGAGAGGGCCAATGGAGAATTTCAGTCGAAGAGTGAGGATAAGAATGAATCGGGATGAGGTTTTTTATAATCAGTTAAAATTACTAAAGGCGTCATTCACGGATTTGGACACTTTTGAAAAAGTAAATCATGCTTTACATTCGGCGCACGATTCTGGAACTTTGAAATTACGCAAAAGCGACTGGAGTTACCATCATTTCCATACGTATAGCAGCGTTATCAGAACACTTCAAATGTCCAAACAAATGCATTTATTAATTAAATCATGGAAATTAGAAAAGACCTTGCCAGTAGACCTACTTGATCCTTCCGGCGCTAAGCTCCGTCCGATAATGGATAAAGGAGAGTTGGTTGGTGCCTATTCTGTGGGTGAAAATGGAGTAGATGATGGATGGGAGGACGAAGATACTGGTTATGTCTATTGGCTTTATGACGACTTAATGCGTAATTATTAATAGTTTTATTTCTTAACCAACGGCCCAATATATTCAGTCGCAATCACCATATTATCAAAGTAACAAATATTTTTGTCGACTTTCATTTTTGGCCAGCTTTGGTTGCTGGATAAATACCATTGCAGCTTGGCGTGATTGATTTTTAAGGCTTCATCAGTGCGCCAATTGAATCCTTCAAATGGTTTGGGGTCTTTATTCCAACTGCCAAAGGTGCGGAAACTGTCACGGATCCAGGTGCCTTCGGGTGTGCCGGTTTTCCAGTGCCCGACAAGTTTACCGTCAATCCAGAATGCTTGCTCACCATCGTATTTACCTGGCGTATTGAGTTTAATCATAAATTCACAGCAAATCCACGTATCACGTTTTAACGCAGGGCTATTTTCCATATTGAAATTGTTGCCGTAATAGGCGCTCTTGCGTCCATCCGATTTTCCTTCGATGGTTTGCCAACTGTGCATTTCATGCCAGTAGGTATAGAATTTCCATTTACCTTTGTCACCTTTCGGTGGTTCAAGTGTAGTGCCAACTTTGCCGTTTTGACCACCCGGTGGTTTTAAACCAGCTGCGCCACCCCAGCGATATTTATAAGATTTATTAAATCCGGTTAAATTAATGAAGTGATGTGGCATCAGCGTGTCTTTATCAAATTTGACATAAACGCGCATGTGACATTTATCGACACCTTTAAAGTAACTTAATTTTACATCGCCACCTTGATCAACATTTTTGGTGGCAGTAATCTGGACACAGCCTTTGCCGCTAAGCGCAATCTTCTCATCTTTGAGGGCAACCACGCCTTTACGGGTGATTTTTAACGGCTCGTTGATTCCATCCTCAAAATCAGTGGCGAAGATGACGCTAGGATCCTTAGCGATGCCCTTATCACCGGGATAACGTTCAGCTAAACTTTTATCAGCCGCTGAGAGCATACATAATGGAATGATGAGTAAGAGGAGGGGTCGCATGATAAATTCCTTATCTTATTTGAAGAGGGCACGGATCGCAGTGGCGTGTTCGCCAGCCTTACCGAGATAGGCAGAGGCTGCGCTTTTCCCTGAATTGACGGCACTAAAGTAAGCGGCGAGCGCATTGGCTTCAGGCCCACCTTTTTTAGCCAGAGCAATGGCTAGCGATTCGGCATCGCTGTCGGTGAATTTGCGAAAGATATCGATAGTCATATCGCTTGAGCCACTGCGAATGCTGTAGCCGCGATCATGTTTGGCAGTGATTTGAATTTCTTTACGCAGCATTTGATAGGTAAAATACAGGCGCGCATTCTTTTGTAATTGGGCGTCGAGTTCGAGCTGTAGTCGCTTGAGATAATTTTTGTAGGGTTTGCGTAAGGTGCTGTTGTCTGCTGCTTTCGATACTTTAATACTTTGCTTTTTCTGCTTCTTAGGAGCTTTCTTTTCTACTTTAACGCTCTTTTTACCAGTAAGCGCATCATTCCAGCGTTGGTATTGATCTTTAACTTCAAGCGTGTTGGTGAAACTCATGCTTTCGCCAGCAGCCGTTTTAATTTTTCCGCCAAGATTACCGGATTTAGCAAAGCGTACTTCCCATTTATTGTTTATTTTAACACCAGCAGTTTTCCCATCTTCGATTAATTCAACGTTGTCCATTTTAGTGACTTTTTCATCAGATACTTGAAAGACATGTAAGAAATAATTGCGATCTTTTAAAGGCGCTGCGACTTCTAGGCGCCAATTAGCAACGGGTCCTTTGTCGCGACCGTCGTTATGATGATCATATTGTGCTTTTGGATTGAGGGGGTGTCCCCAGTTTTTATGTCCAGAACCACCACGTTTTGTGATTGTTGTTTGTTGTGGTAAAACTGTCTTAAGGAACATCCGGCTTTTGCCTTGTGACAGCGCTTGCACCTTACTGCCCATGTCCTGTGGCATGCTGAGCCAGGAACTGATAATGCCTTCACCTGTGTGCTCATAAACATGTCCGGCAACTTTTTCAGCTTTCTCACCACTTAATTGTGGTTCTTCAGGCATGTGTAAAATAAAGTGCTTAGCAAATTCAGCCTTACTCGAATGAACGCGATCAAAGACCACGAAATATTCGGTACCACCTTTTTGTTTATTACGTAAATAAATGAATTGGCGTGTGACTTCTTTCACCTTGCTGGTGTAGGCTTTGGTAATGTCTGCCGCAGCGTATGTGAACTCATCATTATGTTGGAAGGCGGCGATGTGCCCGCGTTCGACTTTGCTGTTATTGTAAACCAAGCGACGCAGACCGCCGTCGTTTTCGTTTTTATTGTTGCGGCGCATTTGCTCATTGGGGTCATATATGGTTAAGATATTAAAGCACAGCGAGCCGCCCCAATAATGGTCACTGTCGTTGCCTTTGCCTTTACCACCGGCTTTAGTGACTAAGCCGCCTTGACGTGCAATCATGAAATGACCTTCGTCATCGTGTTGATGACCAGCCGTATGCGGACCAGCGCCGAAAAAGGCCCAGGTCGCATTCGGATCGTCCCAGTGTGAGCGCATAAAGACGTGTCCAATGCCGCGCAATAAATAACCGGTTGGCAGATTCATTTGGCCGGGTGTTTTAGCTTTGACACTTGGATCGACTAACATGCGCTTCCAAATATTACCCCATTTATAGGCGCCTTCGCCCATCGCTTGATGGGTAGTGGCTTGGGCGAGTCCATCGCCATAGGCTTTAGCAATAATTGGGGCGCTACCTTGAAAAGAAGAATATTTACTGCCGCCGCCATCATCGAGATAGGCATGACGACCGGTGTGTGGAATAGTAAGATAGCACAACCAACGTGACATTTCTTTCAAATAGGTATCCGGAGCACCTAATTGGAAAAAATCTTTTCCGGTTGCGGTACGCCACGCTTCGAAGGTCCAAGGAATAACTTGGATAGGACCGTAGGCGCCGTGGCCATGGCTTTCCGCCCAGGAGCCACCCATTTTATCAAAGGCAGGTATGCAATCGCGCGGAATACGGGTGTTCCATGAATTTAAAAATTGTTTGGCCTTGGCTTCATGGTCGGTGCCAGCGCCAGTAATAGCTAGGGAAATTAATAATTTCTGAGTAATCGCGTCACGTGCATGCATGACATTCATGTGCGATACGCCCCAGGTCTGATTATATTCCCAGTGGCCATGCTGCAGCATGATCTCTGCTTTTTTAGTGTACCAGGTTAACCAGGTGCCAAGGGCATTGCCGAATTGTTTGCGTTGTTGATCAGTGAGTGCGTCGTAAAGCCAGTCGTAAGCAATGGCATGAAAACCAAAAGCGCTGTGACCTTTGTTGGTGATGCGCGAACCATTACCCCAGCATTTGACAACTGGCTCAGCATATTTTTTTGCGTTAGGATTACCAAGTTCACGCTCGATTAAAAAGCACATGCCGCAGGCTAGTAAATCAGTCGGTGTGCCCCATTTATTATCAATGTATTTTATTTGGCCAGTGGAGACAGCGCGATCAGCGTTCGATTTTAATTCAGCGTATTCTTTTTTCAGGGCACCTTGGCAATGCTTGGCCAAAGTTTTGACCATGTCTTTGTTAAGTAGGACGCGTGGATGCTCAGCGTTAACCTTATATCCATCTGCTGCAACTGCGAGGCAGATGCTCACCAGCATGAGCGCGATAATGAAACAAAAACGCATTGGGATGCCTCCTAAGTTTTATGTGCTGACCACCACTTGCTCGTATTCTTTAGTGTATGCTTCAAGGCGTGTCAGGTAACCCTCAATATCCAGCTTATCCATGTCGTAGACCAGGTAACGCATGTCTGGAGTCTTGTTGGCAAAGTGTCTGGCACGTTCTCGCTTGTAGAGGTACTGGTGATCTTCGGTGGATAATCCTTTAGGTAAACGGGTCTGCTCCCACAGGGTGACCAAATCGGCGTAGATTTTTTCCTTATTTGCCAGGTGATCCCTTAGTAGTACCTCAATTTCTTTTAAGGTTTCTGCTGCTTTTTCTTTATCAGTATGGTGATAGTCGAGTGAAGCGTCGCATAATTTTTGTTCCCACACTGACATCATCACAATTAATTCTGCGCTGAGTCGCATTAATGCGGCGCAGCTTTGCATGATTTCGATATCGTGCTTGCGCTTGACGTTGAGCTCAATGTTCTTGGTTAAAATGTAATCGATGCGATCGAGTAATTGCAAATGCTCTTTAGCGTCGTTGATCCACACTTTATATTCTTGATTAAAGAACGGATTTATTTCCAAGCCTTCACGTGGAAAGTCAGGTAGGTGCATACGTCCGATATAGCCGTAATGCCAGACGCGGCGTTCGAAGCAGTCGTCAAAGAAATGGGCATTTAATTGCAGCAGGCCTTGGCATTCACGCATCGCGAATTGCTGTTTACCGAAGTAGTTGTCGTATAAGCGATCAATCCACGGTTCGATGTCGCAGCCTTCAGGATTCCAGGAATATTCACAGGCACAGATATGATGTAAAATCCACATTTGATTATGTAAGCCAGAATCTTCCCATGAGGTGCAAATAGAACCTTGCATATCTGGATGCTCGGCTGCGCGGCGATAGCGGTCGCTGGTGTGATAAAAAGAACCTGCTTGCTGTGATGCAATTTTTTCATTCGAACGACAGGATTTGGTCCACGGCAATAAATTATTGATGAGCGGTGGAATGTCATTATTTGGCGCGTAAATCCAACACGGATAGCCAGCATCGATAGATGCTTTTACGTGATCTGGATCGTTACCATCAGTCCAAATCATTGATGGAATTGGCGGTTGTCGCGTTTCTGGTTTCCATTCGCCGCCCCAGGATAAACAGATGCGGCCTTGTTCTTCAACCCACTTGGTGCAGCGATCAATAAATAGACGCATCAAACTTTCTTTACCATGTTCAGCAGCATGAGCAGCGCAGCCGCATTCAACGCCAAGTCCAAGTTCATAGGTTTCATCACTACCGATGTGGAAAAAACGCGAGCCTGGCGTTGCTTCCATCGAATCTTTCCACAGCGCAAATAATAATTCATAAGATTCATCTTTGAGTGGGCAGACTTCCCATTCCGAATCAGGAATTTCACGGATGTGTTTAAATTCAGGATGCTTTAATATAAAAGCGACGTGACCGAGGCCCTGTACCAATGGTACTATCTCAATGTGATGTTGCTTAGCATACGCCGTTAAAGCCTGCATTTCCTCTAAGGTAAACGCGCCCGGTGCGCCGACCTGTGGATGGCTTGGATAGGCAAATTTATCTTCCCATTCCCAGACTAAAATATTAGCTTTATAAAAAGCCATTTCGCGAATGTAATATTGAATGTATTCGTATTTGGTTTGATGGTGCTTATTGTCGATATGAATCGCACGATATTGCATGCGTGGGGCGTCTTCAATTTCAAGACATGGAGTGGAATAACGGCCACAGTGATCGGAAATACATTGGCGCAGTGTTTGGCAGGCGTAATAAACGCCAGCAGCGTCATGGCCGTTAATAACGATACCGTCGCTCGTAATACTGAGTGTGTAGCCTTCAGCTGGACCATCTGTGCGATTAATCGTTAGGGGGATGCCATCACTGCCGATCATTGCAGTAATACCGTGATCTTTTTGTAGTGATTCAACGAGGTAATCTACGGCAAAGCGATCTTCACAGTCGTCGCTATTAATGGTAATGGCGATGGCTTTATCAATATTCAGTGAGCCGTCGCGCTCAGTTAGTGTTTGTGGTGTTGGGATAATATTAAGAGGCATGTGATCTATTCTCTTTTATTGAATTAATTTATTAACTTCGGCAGGAGCAGCGGTCCAGGCCAATTTACGCGCTTGATCGATAAGCTTGTCGCCAGTGAATTCAGGTGGATACGGTAACCAGCTGTAATCCATGCCGTCAAAGGTTTGCGAGGGCATGTATTCCTCAGCGCTGCTTTCGCGTAAATCGAGTTGACCTTCTTCGCCAGGTTTAAGACCTTGTTCAATTAATAATTGATAGAGGTCGCGGCGTTTGCTGGCACGTTCGTTGTAGAGCGTGGCGAAATCAATGAAGCGCAGATCGTCACGGCTGACTAAATAATCGAGATAGCCTTGGCAGTGTGATTTTATCTGCGCAATTTCTTTATCAGTACGTAGCGGAGCGCCATGCCATTGATCGCGTGGTGTGCGTGCGCCATCTTTAAATACCTGATCCCAAAATTGGGTAGTGACTAAACGCGTTGGGTGGGTGAATAAAACGATGACACCGTCGTCGGGTGTTTCATCGACGAGTTTTTGGAATTTCGCTTCGAAGGCACCGTCTTCATGGTTTTCATAGCAATATTGAAAGTCTAAATCATAAGACGTCACTAATAATCCACAGTACCAGTACGGCGTGCGTTGAAAGCCATGTAATTTATCATTGCAGAAAACGCGCAGGCCCATGCGGCACATTGCGAGTAAGGTCGCCGGCGTCCATGAATCGCCAGGGGAGCAGTAGCTGGTTGGCCATTGGCCGAAAGTGGTAGCCAGCGTTGAGAGGCAGGGTGCCTCGGTCTTGAGCACATACTCAATGCCTTTACTCAAGCTCATGTCTTGAACGGCTTCGGGATGTGTAGGTGGCTTGGAGTGGAAATCGGTATGGCAATCGATCTCATGCTTAGCGATAGCGTCTATAACATCCTGTCTGCCAGCGGCTTGCAGCGATCTGATCATTTCACCAACGAGTTGAAAACAGCCACGCAGGCCACGTTTATGGAGTTCTTCTGCCCACCATTTCTCGGCATCAGCAGCCTCTGGGGTCAGGTAATCTTCGCTATCAAATGAGATTATGACGTCGGTCATCCAGTGCACTCCTCTTAAAGGTTCACCATAGGTGCACCAGTAGTGTAGCGAAGTCCGAGCCCAGGGTCAAGCAAAGATCGGCGTTATGAAGCGCCGATCAGGGACCTTTGGTTATCGGAGGAAATTTACGGTCACATTTTTAACCGCTTGAGTCGCGTTCGATGAACGGACAAGGAAGCGTCACATCGATTTGTTCGTTCAAATGGCCATCAAGTTTATCTAATAATTTCTCAACGGCTAATTCAGCTAATTCTTCACCGAACGCATGAATGCTAGACATGGACGGTTGGGTAAAGTTGCCAACATCACCGTCATCAAAACTAATAACTGCAAGGTCATCAGGGATGCTAAAGCCAGCGGCTGGCGCTTCGCGCATAATTAAAATACCATAGGTACTTTCTGCGGCGATAACGGCAGTTGGTTTATGTTTTTTAATCGTCGCAATTAAATCTTCGGTGCCAGCGATGACATCGACTTCGAGTCCGGCATCGGCCATACCTTGAAGATAACCTTGCTTTTTCTCGTTAACGTCGTGATCTTCGGTGCCTTGGCGTGGCGTGGCAAAGGCAATCTTTTTATGGCCTTTATCGACAAAGAATTTAACCGCATCGGTTACTGCCGTGCGTAAATCACGCCGTACCGTGTCGAAGCCGGACTTCGGTGAGCTTTGACCAACAACAATGGTGGGGCGATCGTCGTTGAGCATTTTAATCATTTTAGCATTAATATTACCGAGAAATAAAAGGCCATCAGGATTCGATGAAAGCACAATATCTTTAAAGCGTTCTTGCTGGGCTTTTTTGCTCATGCGATCATCATCAATAATATCTTGCAGGGCAGTGACATCGAGACGTACGCCTTGGTTGCGCGCGGCAGCATTAACCCCAGAGAAAAAACGCGTGAACACCGGATCGCGACCAGGATGAGTGTATTTATAGAAACATAAGCCGATGCTTAAATCACTGCGTTTATTTAAGGGTGCGATAAAAGTGCCTTCGCCACGTTTGCGAAAGAGGACGCCTTGTTCGACCAGTTGACTAACAGCGCGGTTGGCAGTCTTCACATTCACATCGAATTCATCGGCTAAAAAGCGTTCGCCCGGTACTTTTTCGGTGTAGTAATTCGTGCGGATGCGTTTGAGTATTTCGTCGGCGATTTCGCTGGTCTTGCTCACAAGTTATGTCCTTAAAATCATTTAGAAGAAAACTTCGATGATGCGCCAGTTGAAAACTGATGGGCCTAGCTTAGTGCTCCACCTTCCAGGTCAATTAAAAAAGGGAGCACTTCTGGTGCACCATGGAGCAATAGTCTTGATCTTTGCTTATGCTTAAAGCGGTCTATTTTAGCACGTCCTGCTGGAGGGCTTATGAGCTTACAATTGCGCCAATTACACTCTTTGGAAAAAGTTTTTGCTGATGAGCCATTGCGGGCCAAGCCATTTACGCGTGGTCAATGTTTGCGTGGTGAGACTTTTAGTTTTCAAATTGCTTATACCAGTACTAAAGATTGGAATCCGGCGGCGCGCATTCGTGTAAGCAGTCCACTTAAAAAACAAATAACCTTGAGAGAAGTTGCGCTCGTACCAGTCGATTATCCGGGTGAAAATTTTGATAATGCGGTGCTACGAAAAACACCTGGACTCTATCCAGATGCCTTAATGCCAATTACAACGACTCAACGAATTATTTATAATCAATGGCGTAGTATTTGGATTACGGTGCGCATTCCTAAAAAACAAAAGCCCGGTATTTATACCATTGAAACCAATTGGGAACAAAATGGGCATACGACACATACGACTTTTCAGTTAGAGGTACTCAAAGGTGAATTGCCAAAGACCCAATTAGATCACACCGAGTGGTTTCACACCGACTGCATTTGTTCGTATTACGATGTAGAGCCGTGGTCTAAAGAGCATTGGGATTTGCTGTCTGCGTATTTTAAAAACTGTGCTGATCATGGTCAAAACACGGTTTTAACCCCAATTTTCACCCCACCACTGGATACAGCGGTAGGTGGCGAGCGTCCAACTGTGCAATTGGTTGACATTTCTTTTACTAGTGGTCGATATCGATTTGGTTTTAGTAAACTGAAAAAGTGGATCACATTAGCTAAGAAGACTGGTGTTGCTAAATTTGAAATGGCACATTTATTTACCCAGTGGGGTGCTGCCTATGCGCCTAAAATCATTGTTAATGGTAAAAAGAAGTTTGGTTGGCACGTTGAGGCCCATGGTAAGCAATACCGAACGTTCTTGAGTCAATTCTTGCCGGCATTAACAAAATTTTTAATTAAAGAGAAATTACAAAAGAAAACATTTTTTCACATCTCTGATGAACCGAATGAAAAGCACTTGGAGTCTTATACCAAGGCGGTTGAATTCGTCCGTCCGTATTTGGAAGGCTTTCAGATTATAGATGCGCTATCGAGTATTGAATTCTATAAGCGAGGACTTGTTCAGCATCCAGTTCCAGCAAACAATCACATTGAGCCGTTTGTCAAAGCAAAGGTCAATGATTTGTGGACCTATTATTGCACCTCGCAGTGGAATAAAGTTTCTAATCGTTTCATGCACATGCCTTCATCGCGTAATCGTATCATGGGCTTTTTATTATATAAATATAACATCAAGGGATTTTTGCATTGGGGTTATAATTTTTGGCACACACAATATTCCCTTAAATCAATTGATCCATTTAAGGTTACTGATGCTGGCAAAGCCTTTCAAAGCGGTGATGCCTTTTTGGTTTACCCTGGTGAAGAGGGGCCAATTGATTCAATTCGCCACGAAGTCTTCTTTGAAGCCCAACAAGACTTGCGTGCTTGTCAGGCGCTCGAGGAGAAAATAGGTCGACAAAAAGTCATAGACTTGCTTGAGCGTGGACTCAAATATCCACTGACGATGAAGAGTTATCCGCACGATGCTGAATGGATACTGAAGAAGCGTCAGCAGATTAATCTGCGACTCTCATAATACCTCTGCGTGTAAATGCTTGTTGTTACTATAGAAGTGACGGCCTATTGATTAGCATGCGCAGATTTAATACGGGGTTAATGCACTCGGCCTAAGATTGTGTAAGTCCAGGTCTTAATTAGGCTTGTAGGATATGCCCAACCCTCAACGAAAACCGATAGCTGAAATGATTTACTCGGTGCTGTATAGCGCCGAGGAACAGCGTATCGCTTCGTTGGTGAAAATTTTGAACTTGGTGTTAATGATTGCCTCGCTACTGAGCGCAATTAATTCTTATTTTGCCACGTGGTTAGATGCCTTTCTTGTCTCGCTGTTTAATTTCTTTGTTTATTTACTGCTGTATTCGCATTTGCGTAAAAAGCATCTAAAATCTGCCACGTTAATAACGGTTTTTTTACTTTGGGTATCGATCACCTATTTAATTTATGATGGTGATGGAATACATGATGTGGGGATGATGGCGTTTCCAATTATTTTAGCCATTGGTAGTATGTTATTTAATCGATTTTACTATGTTACACTGAGTTTGTTGTGCTTGTGTTCAGTGTTGATTATTGGTGTTGGAGAATATTTCGGTTTTGTGACTAATAAATACACCCATGATTTTCAATGGGGTGATTTATTTACCACGTTGTTGTTGTTTGCGACCGCTAGTGTGCTTATTCGTATCATGACAGAGTTTTCTATTACGGCCGTGCAGCGTGCTAATGAGCGCGAGCGGCAATATGGTGAAATTTTAAATTCATTACACGATGCTGTATTTATTCATGACGCAGTGACTGGTCAAGTTTTGGATGTTAATGATACGATGTTGAGCATGTATGGGTTTAAAAGAGGTGATATCAATAATTTCACAGTCGAAAGCCTGAGTGCGAATGAAGAGGGGTTTGACGCAGAAGCCGCAGGCAAACGCATTCAGGAAGCTGTGCAATCAGGTAGCGCCAATTTCAAATGGAAAGCGTGTAAGAAGGACGGTTCGACATTTTGGGTCAATGTAGCCTTGAAGCTCACCGAGGTTGATGGAGTGAATCGTGTGGTGGCAATTGTTCGCGATATCGACATGCAAATTCAAATGGAAGAGCAGTTGAAGCAGGCTGAAAAATTAACAGCGATAGGTCAGCTAGCGGGCGGTATTGCCCATGACTTTAATAACATGCTTGCCGGTATTATGGGTGCTTCTGAAGTAATGGCGATGAAAGAGCGCGATGGTTCTGATAAAGAAATGCTTGAGTTGATTATTAATTCATCACAGCGTGCCAGTGATTTAACCAGTAAGTTGCTCAGTTTTTCTAAAAAGCGCCATATGGTTATGGAGCGCATTAATATCAATGAAGTGATCGATGAGGCAGTGGCCCTCTTGCGCCGTAGTATCGATAAGAAAATTAATATTAAGACAGAATTGTCAGATGAGCACACGCGCATTGTTGGCGATAAAACGCAATTGATCAATGTGTTTTTAAACCTGGGTATTAATGCCAGTGATGCTATCGGTGATGCAGGTGAAATCATAATTCGCTCCCATCATCAAGAATTAGATGAGGCCTATTGCAAAGCTAGTAGTTTTAAATTAGAGGCCGGTGACTATATCGATATTCGCATGATCGATAATGGCAGTGGCATCGCGCCAGAAATTAAAGAAAAGATATTCGATCCATTTTTTAGTACAAAAGACAAAAATAAAAATACTGGCTTAGGTCTGGCTGCTGCTTATGGAATTTTGGTTGAGCATCATGGTTCGATTAGTGTGTACAGTGAAGAAGGCAAAGGTACTGAATTCCATATGTACATACCACTGACTGAACAAAAGACCGATCAGCAAAAACAAATACCGACAGTTAAGAGAGGCTCAGGTAATATCTTATTAATTGATGATGAACCAGCGATTGTGCAGTCGGTTACCTCTATGCTGGTTCAACTGGGCTATCAAGTGCTGAGCGCCAATAATGGTAAACAAGGATTGGACATATATAAAGAGAAGCATTACGATATCGATGTCGTTATTTTAGATATGTTGATGCCAGAAATGAATGGCCAGGAGTGCTTTTATAAGCTCAAAGAGATCAACCCGCGTGTTCGGGTCATTGTGTCCTCTGGTTTTTCCGAAGATATATCCATTCAGGCTTTGATGAATGATGGCGCCAAGTTCTTTATCAATAAACCCTATCGTTTATTGGACTTATCCGAAGCAATTGAGTCATGCATTGCATCAAAGTAAGCCCTAACGAGGGCTCATTTCAAGTGTGACTCGAATCTCGCTGGCTGTACCACGCCAGAGATACGATCAGAGAAAAGTGTTAATTATATAATGATTGGACTTTGAACCTTGAATTGTATTTCTGCATGATCGGCGCTTTAAGGAGTTTCCTATGAGACTATCGACTACGCTAAGCCTACTCACCTGCTTGCTGTTTTGCGGCGCATTAAGTGCAGAAGAACGCATTGGTTTTGAAGATACCTTTGACTCGACCGACGGCTGGAAGCATGTGCGTGGCGCAGCACCAGAATCGTTTAAAGCCAATGGTGATGGAACGGTTACTTTGCAAACTATTCGTGGAACTTTAAATTTCCGCGGTGGTTTGGCTGAGTCCGTACTGAAGTTACAGCCGGCTACGACTACCATTCAACGTGATTATGCTAAGAAAATAGATTTTAATAAGTATCGATATTTAGTCACTGATTTACCAGAACGAGCAACCATGTGTAAAATGTATTTTTGCACACGTTGGATTCCTGCATTGTATACCAGTGGACTGCGTGTGACGGATCTGCATGCCGTTGGTATTCGTGGGCATCATAACCTTAAGATTACCATCGAATTTCATAACACCCATAACAAAGTTACCTTTAATAACTTTCGCTTAGTCAGTTCCTTGAATGAAGAAGAGAAGAAAGCATTAGTGCCACCACCAATCGGCTATTATCAAGAAAAACTTAAGATTGAACCAGATCATAATCTTGATGCAGCCAATCGACGCGCTGGTCGCTACCATTTAAAACAAGCAGAAAATCAAGCCTTAGTTTACCGAGATACCGCTACGAATGCTGAGGTTATGCGTTTAACTGATCAACCAGGCGATCAAACTTTTAATGAAGGTGACCGCCGTATTGGTTGGGCTCAGCAAGGGCGCTTGTATCAAGTCGGTAATGGGCGTAATGGTAAGCATTTTTATGATTACCGCAGTGCCTCGTGGTCCGACGCACAGTATCGACTCAAAAATGGCAAACCCTTGACTAAATATCACAATAAGTGGGAAAGTGTTTTGCACCCTCGTGTTGTCTATGGTTATCGTGTTAATTGGGGTGCCCGACCAATTCATTTTACCGTGTATAAATTTGAAATAGATAAAGGTGAAGAAAGTAAAATTGGTGAATTTAAGTATGATACTAAGAACGGAAAATTTGCCGTTATTGAATTGGCACGTGGCGGCGGTGATACGGTTGTCATTGGTTTGCGTGAAGCGGCACAAACCTATGTGATTAATCCAGACCTTGAGCCATCGAAGCGCATTAAAAGTATAGTTCTGCCAAGTAACCTAAAAGGCGTGCATTTATCCGATGATAATAAAGAGATTATTTGGAATACCTGTTATACTTATGAACGTTGGCGCCTTGATATTGCGAGTATGGAAAAGCGTCGCGAAGTTTATGTGACTTGGAGTAGTCACTCGGGTGGTGGTTTCGGTAAATATTTAGGTCAATACGAAGGCGGTTTGTTGCTGAGCTATCCCAACACTGAATTGAGTCAGGCACCAGGTGATCAAGTTAAAATAGTAGGCAATTGGAAGAACCCCATTCGTACTGACTATGGTGGTTTGATTGATAAAGGTGATTGGTGGTTGGTAAATGGCAATGGCGGTGATGTAAATGGGCAACATTTACTAATAAATATGAATGATAGTGCGACGGTCTTGCGCATTGTTGGTTACAATACCTCGCGTAATAGTTGGAGTACCAATACCTATTCGATGGCTTCGCCTGATGCGACTAAAATATCATGGATGAGTGATCAACTCGGGAGCGGAGAAGTTTATACGGCTGTTGCTCGCCATCCGGATCCAGTTCGTGAATTAATGGTTAAGCAAGTTGGTTCAAAAGTCGATTTACGTTGGCAAGCACCAGAACGTTGTACCGAACTAGCAGGGTATGCGATTTATGCTGCAGGTGCTGATGATCAATTTACATTAGTACAAAACGAATTGCATGCTGCGACTAACTGGACAGGTGAAGTACCTAAGGGAGCGACACGTTTTATGGTTGCTGCACGTGAGTGGAGTGGGCTCGAAGCACGTTTGAGTCAGGTCGCTCGTTTAAAGAACGATAATAAATCTGGTATTGCTTATTTAGATGTGAGTGATGCTGAGCGCAGCGCAACAGCACGCTTGGTTTTTGATGGTAGCGCAGCTGGTGCGCGTTGTGTGCGTGCTTTTAAGGCATCAGACAATGAGACTGAAGACGCGCTTTTAACCTGGAGGAAACCCGAGGCATTTGCGATATCACAATATTACATGCGTATCCGTGATGATAAGCAAGGTAGTCAGTGGCGGTGGGAAAAAGCGCGTGTTGATGACAAAGGGAAAACGGTTTCATTTAAAGTGCATGAAGGTGTATTAATCGATCGCTTATTGATCTCGAACAAGGCGGGATTTAAGCCGCAATTACAAGATGATCGCTTTGCTGAGCCAGCTACAGCACAAGTCAAAGCACAGCGTAATGCAGCTGGTGAAGTAACTTTTACCTGGAATAAGCCGACAAATGGTGGGATTGCGAGATTGGATATTTATACCGGTACGGATAATAATTTTTATTGTGATAACCAATCAGTTGTTGGTTCTATTCTCATGCAGGGCTCAGACACATTTGTTGACTGGGGTGCTGAGGATACGGTTTATAAATGCATCGTTGTTAGTACGCGCGGTATGCAGAGTAAGCCTGTTGTCGTGACACCGACGCCGCCTCAGCAAGCTCGAACAATTACCATCAAAGCTGCTGATGTATCTTTAGATGGTGGGGCTGAGCTCAAACAAAAAGAAGGTATTGCATGTATTGCACCAAAGGCAGGCAATGGTTTGGTTGCGGTTACCTATACATTCGAAGTAGCGGCAGACGGCAATTACGATATCTGGTCTCAATATATTCCTGGTTACACGAAAAAATTAAAAGTCGCCTTTGCCATCGATGGTCAGAAGAAACAAGAGTGGCGTATGCGGGCTCCTTATCGCGATATTTACGGTGGCCCACGCGGTATTGGTAAGGCATTTATCTTTGGTGATCGTGTGCAATCACGTGATGCAGATCGATATGCTTTGAAAGCTGGTCAGCACAGCATTACCTTTTACCTTGATGCAAGTATTGAAAAAGGACAGGTGCATCATCTGGGTGAGGTGTATGTTTCATCCGATCCAGCATTTAGACCTGCTTCATACAATCCACGCGCAGATTTTGTGAAAGCTGCGAAAGCGAAATAGAGGTACTTATGAAATTAGCAGCTGTTGCTGTCAGTGAAAATATTGTCGATCGTGCTCAGCGCTTAGCGGATTTGAAAGCGAGCGTTGCAGAAGCTGCGCAGGCAGGTGCTGAGATGATTGTTTTTCCTGAATCATGTATTTCACATCGCACCGATGAAGGCATTGCCGCCTATGAAGGTAATAAGCTTATCGATATGGCGCGTGCGATAGACGATCCAGAAATTGATCAGTTTCGTTTGTTGGCTGAAGAACATAATCTGATTTTGGTTATTAATACCGAAGAGCTCGATGATGGGAAAATCTATAACAGTAGCATCGTTTATTCATCACAAGGCGCATGTATTGGTAAATATCGTAAGCGTTTTTTACCTGATCCGGAAATTGCACTTGGGTTCGAACCTGGTGCCTATACGCCACCAATAGAAACGCCGTTTGGAAAAATGGGTATTCAAGTGTGTTGGGAAATGCATTTTCCTGATATTGCTATGCGCCACCTAATTGAGGGCGCGGATTTTTTTCTGTGGTTAACGATGCCGTTTGATATTCATGTCGCAGGATTTACTAATCGCATGTCTTGCCGCGCTGCTGATTTATGCGCACCGTTGGTCTGCGTTACCCATGCACTTCCGGATGAGCGTATTGCTAATTGGGACGGCATTGTATGTATGGCAGTTGATGCCTTAGGCCGTGTCGTTGGCAGTGCACCACAACGTCCCGGTGTGCATATTTTTGATGTCGATCCACAGCAGCACTTAGATTCGCCACATACCAGTTTTGATAATCATCGTGCCTATATGCAAAGCATGCGCAAAGATTATGCTGTCTTACGTGGGAACTGATATTACTTGGCAATGGTCTTCGTTTAGTGCATTAAGTCGCGATCAGATTTATGCGATATTACAAGCACGGCAGCAGGTATTTGTTGTCGAACAGCATTGTGAATATCTTGACGCTGATGATAAAGACCAGGATGCTTGGCATTTATGTGCTTGGCAATCCAGCGAACAAAAAAACTTATTGGCCTATTTACGCGTTTTAAAACCAGGCGTTCGCTATACTGAAGCGTCCATTGGACGAGTTTTGACCACCGCAGCGGCACGTGGACAGGGCCTAGGCAAGCAGCTCGTTGAAAAAGGTATCGCTCATACGCAAGCGGAATTACCGCAACAAGCCATTCGTATCTCGGCACAGGCATACTTGCAGAAATTTTATGCCGACTTTGGATTCATTGCCGAAGGCGACCCTTATATGGAAGAGGGTATTGAGCATATCGAGATGCTCTTGCCAGCATGATTCCCTAATCATATATTCAGCAATCAATTTTTTATTTGACAGAAAAATGTGGTTTACCTAATCATTTTAATCGAGCAAATGATTAAGTAAGCAATCAGAATTAATTAGAAATGAATTTCAGTCTTGTTATAGTGCAGGCAGCACTCTGATTTATCTAACCTAAAGTTAAAGGAGATTCACATGTGGGTAGCAAACGTGCAGCAAACTGCTGACTGTCATACGCTTGGCGAATTCCTGGACTATATGGATATCGATGTAACGGGATTTTGTCCATACATGCAGACATTTTTGCCAGTCGATTTTGAAGTAGGCATCGCCTTAGCGCGACGCGACATGTACTTAATCGGCATGTTTTATTGTCGTGAAGGTATTTCGGTTAAGCAGATTAATGAATTGCGACGCTTTACGCACTTCGCTAAGCAACTCAGGGAATGTATGCTTGCCGATGGTCGTGCTGAATACGCACCGGATATCAGTGCCTATTTGGATGAATTTGATCAGGTTTATCAGAAATTTCAGGAGGACAGTCGATCAGCTTAAAGATCGACTGTTTTTCCACTGCGCACTGATTCATCGGCGGCGAGCACGATTTTCAGACTGTTAATCGCTCGACCCATGTGGTCACCGAGATCAACATCCTCGCGAATAGCATTTAAAAAGTAAGCTTGTTCGCGGTTGCAGAGTTCTTGGTGGTCGACGTCGTCGGGCATATCGATGCGTTGGTCTTCATGCACGAATTCATTGTTGGCATCGATTTCACCTTGGTGATAAATCAAGGTGTTGGTTTTAGTGTGGCCATCAACGTCGTCGGAATCGGAAGATTCGGCCATCAT
>JANQLF010000013.1 GCA_028280785.1 Planctomycetota bacterium | reverse complement strand
TTTCCAACTCTAACTTACCAGCTTCAATTTTCGAAAAGTCTAATATATCGTTAATAATCGACAGAAGCGCCTCACATGACACCATAATGGTATTTAATAATTCACGCTGATCGCCATCTAAATCCGTATCAAGTAAAATTTGCCCCATGCCTAAAATGCCGTTCATCGGTGTGCGGATTTCGTGGCTCATGTTTGCCAGAAACTGCGTCTTGGCTTGACTATGTCCTTCGGCTACTTGTAGGGCGTCCAAAAGATCCTTAGTTCGACGATCAACCTGAGATTGCAAACTGGTATTCAAATGCCGCAACTCACCATCACGCATCAAAATAGCTTCGCGCATATCATTTAATGTCTGTGTCAGCTGACCCAATTCATCTTTAAATGGATCTGTTACCGGCTCTGCATATTCACCCTCTGCAATGTTTTCACTAGTCTTAATCAATCTATCAAAACGATCTTGCCAACCACTGAATAAATAATAAACAATTAATACGCTTATAGCGGCAGTAACCATTATAATCACCAAGCTTATCAAGAATTGATTGCGTTCGGCAGCTTGCAATGTTTCCACAGAAAATCCCATTACAATATGACCAATGATATTTTGCTGACTGGTCGAAGCGTCTACATTGTCGAGCATTAATTCTATATCATCAATTGCTGCGCTCATGACATCGACAGTCGAAATATGCATATTGTCAACGGTTTCTTTGTTTAACCAAGCTGTCCATGCAGCTAGATCATTAGCCCGTGACTCAACAACTAAACCATTGTCATCCAAAACTGCGGCAAATAACACTGCTGGGTCCTGGCTATAACGTCGTAATAAACGCGCTAATTCGTCACTGTCTCCAGCGGTTAGCGGCACTTCACATGCAATAGACAAATGTTCCACTGCCTTATCAGCGAAACCTGTTAATGCATTATCACCAATGCTGCGAATATTCCACCAAGCCAGACTAAATAATACAACAAACGTAAAACCACCGACCAAACCAAGCAACGCTAATATCTTATAGCGCATCTTCATATCGTGTAGATTGCGAATAAATACCTGCATTATCTTAACCTGCCAAACCAAATAACGTCAGGATGTTTTTCAGCGTCGAACTCGAAATCCAATCGTTCACTCACATCACCATTGACAGCTATATCATAAACTGGTCGTACATACTTATGGTAGTCATCAATTGAAATAATTGGGAAATCCTTTGTTTTCTTTTCGTAGATCACGTCAATAAATTTCACTGCCTGCGTGCCTTGGACTTCTGGATTAATGGCAAAACCAAACGTTGCACCTGCTTTAACAAAACTCGATGAGTATGCGCAAACAGGCACTCGATGATCCAATGATTTTCTCAATAAGGTACGAATGGTGCTTATTGTCATGAGGTTACGATCAGGCACGGTTAAAATGACATCGATATCTTGCTTGAGCATTTGTTTAATGGCTCGAGCTGCATGTCGCTGCGACTCTACCCCATGAGCAGATAAAGTCATTCCCTCAGGTGTATACTGCTTTGCTGAGACCAAGTATTCCGGTTCACCGTCAGCAGACCAATAAAGGAAGCCTATTTTCTTAGCCTTTGGCATCATTTTCTTTATTAACTGAAAGCGCTCTTTGATATTAATGTCAGTGCGTACACCAAATGCCTGTCGACCTTGAAGCAGCCCAAGCTCGTGCGGATTATTGACCATCGTGTAAACTAATTTTTTCTCTAAAGGCAGATGCTTATGTAAATATTGTGCTGCCTGAGAGCCAACAGCGACAAAGACCTTGGATTCTGAATACTTCGATTCTTTCTTTAATTCCTCGAGCGTCTTTATTTGATAGACATAATCGGCCGAAGCAACTTGCATAGATGCAACACAATCCATATAAGGCTGCGCCTCACTACTAATAACAACCTGAACATCAACGGCTGTTACGCGTAAAATAAATAAAGTAAGAATTAAAAATGGTCGAACAAACACGGTATCTAGTAACTCCACGTATACCGCAAATAAAAAGTTCGACCTGGCAAATCGTGAGCCGTCGAGGTACCAACAGATGAAACCGATTCTAATTCTTTATCTAAGATATTTAAAACACCGACTTGAATATCGCTATTGATGTGCCTAAGGGATCTGATGTAGCTCATATCCCAATGTGTTCGAGCGTCTAGTTCATCAGGGCCACCAAAAGTCGCTACAACGTAGGGATCAACCTTCGTCACATCAGACCAGGTTAATGAGGTCTGCACAAGATTGTCATCGTTAATGAGGTACTGTGCCTGCAAACCAATTTTATGCTCGACCGGCCCAAAAGCGCGAACATTTTGATCATCTTCATCAGGCTGCCAATCATTGTAAGAATACCACAAGGTCGCCCGCAAATTGGCTAGGCGATATTGCGCTTCAATATCAAGACCAAATAAGGTTGCTCCTTCACCTTCATCGACCATCACTGTCAAAGAAGGCAATCCCGGCGCTAAAAACACTGATGATTGTTCCAATGTCGATAAGTTATCATAATCATGATAATAAGAATCAACGAAGATATGTATTTCTTCGGTTGGATGAGCACGAAATCCTAACTCAAATGCTATAATTTCTTCGTTATCAACATCGTCATTTGCTTCAAAATGTGCAAAGACTGCACCATCAAACGGTGGTGGTGCCGGAGGACTAGAATAAAAGCGGAAAAATTCGGATTCACGCCATCCTATCGACGGCGTCCGATACGCTTTTGCAACGGCCGCACGAATAAGATATCGATCATCATCGTCTAATTTTTTTAATACTGAAGCACGTGCTGAAAAATCGTTATCCACTTCTGAAAAGAAATCTGCGCGCAATTGAAATTCTAAATCCAGATCATCTTTAACGGCAATCTTATCGATGGCAAAAATGCCAACAGAGGATTCTGTTATATTTCCATCACCGATTCGCATATGCTCCGGATATTCCGGGCTATCATTCACATTGGTGACAACAACATTTGCGCCAAGCGTCAATTGTTGCTTTGATAATTGCTGCTGCCATTCGGCATCCAAACCTAGATCAAGTGCATCATAAGGTCCTGTATTGCGCACATCGTATTCAGACACGTGTAAATAAGCCTGCAATTGTAAATGCTCATTTTCGGCATATTGATCACGGTAACGCGAAAATATTCGATAACGATTGACCTGTGATTCTTCGCCAGTTTGAAAAAATGCTGACGACACACTGTCGTAATCTTGATTTATGCTGTGTATGCCACTCCGAATCGTCCGCTGGTCATCGATATGATAAATACTATCAATGTTCAAGCGGAAGGAATCGAAACCGTCATCTTCTTCAAAGTCTTCATCTAATACATCGACTGCACTGCGTACGTTTTCATAGCCAAACTGAACGCGCCAGCCCCATCTATCCCATTGGTTTTCCCACTTTATTGACGAATGGACATCGCCGAAATGGTTCACTTGTGCGCTTGCAGCCACTCCTGCTTCAAGGCCTGGGTCAGCAGTAATTACATTCACAACACCATGAAATGCGTTAGCCCCCCATGCTGCGCTACCAGGACTGCGCACTTGCTCGATGCGCTCGACCGAGTCTAAAAACAAAGGCTGGTTAGCGAAATTAGTTAAGCCAAATAACTGATCATGCGCTGGCATGCCGTCTATTAAATACAGAGTTCGGTTACTAGATGCGTCGTGTAAACCATGAATGCCGAGTGCTGTCCGTCGACGATCGACATTTAAAAAATCCATACCTGGTAAAAATTTAAGTTGCTCTTCAAGCGATTGCCAACCGCCGGCATTAATGATGCCTGCATCGAGCACACTGGTTGCTGCACTGGATTCCCAAATACTCGTCTCTTGACGTGATGCACTGATCACGATTGGCAATTCCGCAAATAGATCTAACTCATCGCCACCAGGTAGATCTTCAGCATGAATAGACTGCCAGGTACTGACCAAAAACAGGTGCAGCATCCCTAGCAAAATAGTAGCGCGGACTCTCATAGGGATTCTCTCGTATGACTGCCATCATAGTAGGTACTGATACATCGGTGCAATCAGTGTCGAGAGAATTTCACAATCAATGGAATAACGCTAAGTGGTTATCTCTTAGGCGCTTACTACACCCAAGTCCGGCAGAACGACCAATAGAACCACATAAACAGTTAAGCCGAGCAGGAGGATGATACCCGTCGGCAATCCGATGGCTTTGCGGAATAACATGGCCGGTAACATCAAGGCACAAATGCCAACCATCCACCAAAAGTCCCAGTACAAGATGCCCGCACTCACCGGCAACGGCATAATTAAAGCACTGACGCCTAAAATTGATAAAATATTAAAACAATTGGAACCGAGAATGTTCGCAACAGCAATATCGGTCTCACCTGCACGAGCAGCTTGAATACTTGTCGCCAGTTCTGGCAACGACGTACCGATTGCCATTACCGTTAAACCGATGACGCGTTGTGACATACCAATATCACGAGCTAAATTAACACCACCGTTTAAAGTAAATTCCCCACCAATAGCCAACAAAACCATACCAATGAATAATTTTAATGCTGATTTTCCAAAAGAAGAACCGTCATCTTCTGGAATTTCATCTTCATCTACTTTTCCAAGTCGAATCGAAACATACGTATAAAGGCATAACCCAACAAATAAAACTAAACCCTCTATCTGATCAATTTCGCTATAACCATTAGCATCAGGTAAGCAAAATACAAAAAGCATAACAAAAGAAATAATCATTAACGGCAAATCAATGCGCATACTTGTACGCGGAACTGGCATCACGCAAATTAATGCCGCTACGCCTAAAACCATTCCAACATTAAAAATATTTGATCCAACTACGTTTGCCACGGCAATCGCCGCAGGCCCTTCAGCCTCACCCACACTGCCTTCGCGCAGCGCCATGATATTCGAAAACACCGATACCATTAATTCAGGCAATGATGTACCGAATGCGACTACCGTTGCACCGATGACGGCTGTTGTCAGCCCAAAACGTTTGGCACAGATGACCGCACCTTCAACAAGTATATCTGCTCCTTTGAGCAGCAAATAGAAACCAGCCAAAACGCAGAGAATCGCTACAACGAGATGAGGCTCAGAATACCACGTTGGCATGAACGGCTCCAGCGCAGAAGCCTACGCCATTGAGGAACAGCGCAATGGTGTGCAAAGTGCTTATTTTAGCTTATGATAGCGACGAAATCTATCCTGAATCGGCTTGTTTGCCGGAGGAAATTCCAATAAATCAAATTCCTCCGGTTGAACCCATTTAATCTTGCTACTCGCCAATGCCTTCACTTTTGTTGAATCAAATAAATGGCAGCGATAGCAATGAAACGTTAAATAACGATCGCCATAGTCGTATGTAAATTCAACAAAAGGACGCGCTGACAATAGCTCTGCGCCAAGCTCTTCTTCAATTTCTCTAGCCAACGCTACGCGATCACTTTCGCCACGTTCACGTTTACCACCGGGCAACTCCCACTTTCCACCTTGGTGCGTGCCTTTTTTACGCCTAGCTACTAAATAAGCGCCGTCATGATGAATGAGCGCTAAAACAATGTGCTGCCGTAATTTTTTCTTATCAGTAATTTTCACACCATACTGTTGCTTTTTTGTTGCTACTTTTAATGGCGCAGCGCTTTGCTCCAAATATTCTGTATTTGATTTAGTTTTGCAGGTTTTTTGCCAAGGACATTTTTCACAATCAGGCTGACGCGCTGTACAAATCAAAGCACCTAATTCCATCAATGCATTGTTGTATCGAATCTGTTGTTTTTTATGGACTTGCTCTTCAGCGAACTGCCAAATAGCTTTTTTATCTATCGGTAAATCCATAGCTTCGCGACGCGCATACACACGAGCCACATTCGTATCGACTAGCGGCACTGCTTTATTAAAAGCAAAGCAGGAAACGGCAGCAGCCGTATAAGGACCGATACCGGGTAATTCCTGCAAGCCCTCAGGTGTATTCGGCCATTCACCACCACGTTCTTTAACAACTTGTCTGCACGTTTCGCGCAAACGTTCAACACGGGACGGATAACCTAATCCCTTCCATAAACGATGCGCTTTTTCAAGTTTTGCCGCCGCAAGTTTTTCCTCGGTCGGAAATGCCTCAAGGAAACGATTATAAAAATCTATAACCCGATCAACCTGGGTTTGCTGTAACATAATTTCAGAAACTAATATTCGATACGGATCACGGGTTTTTCGCCAGGGAAGATCCCGGGCGTTTTTACCATACCAACGCAATAATAAAGCCTGTGGCGTCTGCATCGCAGCAGTCTCAAGCATCTACAACAAGAGCAAGTTCAACACCTAATCCCAACGGTGGTCAGGAGCATCTTCTGATAGTTCGTCTATCCAACCAGCTTTCGCATCAGGCCAGGCCTCACAATACGGCAAGTACGGTTTAATATCCAACACAGCAGTGCCATGCAGCAAATCATGATCACGAATGAAAATTTTGCGCCCAACTACATTCAACAATTTAACGCACGACATGCCAATTGGATTTGGACGATGCGGACTACGCGTTGCAAAGAGTCCACGTGATTCACTGTCGCGTGGCGGTATGACCGTTTGTTTCACACCTAAGGAATAATTAAATTGAAAAATAACCCAAATGCGCTCCATCCCTACCAAATCACGCGCCATATTCTGCAAACCTTTGCGAATAATTATCACCGCATCATTTTCGGACTGGCCATTAATTAGTGGTGCTATCTTTTGCGTACTTGGCTGGCGTGGTGTATCGAAATGATTTTTGTAATTTGAATGCACAACACCAATGGGGCGCATGCTTATTTCAGGTAATTCATCTGGATTTTCAATGACCGGCTTGCGGTTTCGTTCACTCGGCTGATCGATGTCGCCTGGTATCTGCGCCATCCTAATCTGACCACTCATCGTCGGTTAAAAACTTAAAGCGACTCACATCCATTTTGACACATTGAGCGATGACACTTTTAAAATCTTCACCAATAGGAATTTTCACAGCGCCTGCACAGTCCAAATTGTTGACGTGTGCTGCACGACTTATTAATTCCTCAACGCTAATGACGCTGGTATTGTAATCTGTTTTTAAAACCGCTAATTCAACAGGTGGTACTATAATTTCTTCTTCAGGCTCATCCCAAATAACCGCACTCCGTGCAACATCTTTATCTAAAAGTACTAGCGCCTGTGGCCATTCTTTATTTCCTTCACCAATAGCTCGACGGTATCGCCATAAAGCAATACTATTCACCCGTTCCATGCGATGATAATCGCTAACACCCTCTGTTTGGCTCAGGTGGAGCTGTTCCCAACTAGCCAGCGCTCGCATCCGGTCGAGAGGAGCCGGACCTTCTACTTCTGGTGAGGCTGTGTCTTCCGTATCGAGAATAAACATATGTGGTAACTGACTCAGCATGGTCTCAACAAAGCGAAGGCTTTCCACACAGTGCCAATGAGGCGATGATAATGGTATCTTAACTTGAATAGGATTTAACTGCCAACCATCGTAGGTCGTTTCGTTATGCGCATCATCATGATTGAAATCAGCCTGACCGACATCTACCGAGCAGCGCGCATGTGTATACACATCCGCCCAAAAACCCGATCGATAGCCTTGTTGCCAATGACCATCCCAAGCAAAACCAGGACATTGCTCCAACACATTACAAATATCTTCGGTCCCATAAAGGACATCATTTTCTGGCGTAAAAAACAAAAAGGTCTGCATGACTAAGCAAGGCCTTCGTTTTTAAGATAACGTTTAAATAAACGAATTAATGACTGATGCGGTAATTGTTTCATGACATCAACTGCTTCAAACCATTGCGCATCAGTATGCTCTTTGCTTAATTGCACTTCATCGGTTTGTGTTTCAGCGGGATAATAATTAACAATTTTTAATCCACGTCCAGAAACTTCATAATCTAAGGTGTAGGGATCGCCGCATATTTCCAATAAAGCAATACCGGTTTCTTCAGCGCATTCACGCAATGCACATTGCACATCGGATTCTCCGTTGTTGCGATGGCCCTTAGGGAACCCCCAATCATGACGTCTACTATTTTTTAATAACAACCATCGCCGATGACCATGGTGCATACGACTCAAAAATAAACCAGAAGCGTAATATTCGTCAGACATGCACTGATCCTAGATGATCCAGTTCATGGACCTCATACAAGGCATCTCGTAAAAATTGTTCGGGTCTCAAAATCTGATTCGCTTGTTGTTGAGTATACTCGCAAAATGCCACAAACAATATCTGCATACGCCCGTTCCAATTTGACTGAATTAAGTGCTGCGTTTCAATGTAAAGCCCTTCCCTAAAAGCTTCACTCGGCTCGGGAGAGCGTAAATTATCGGCACTCATGCGAAATGGCACACAGCTTGCTTTACTCAGTATCCATTCACGAGCTTGCACAGCAATTTCATGCTGCTCAAAACTGCGCTGGGCTTGCTCGTCACGCCCATCTGGTTCATACCAATAACCATAATCGGTCAGTAAGCGCCGTTCAGAACCTGCATACAACCAGTGCGCTGCCTCATGCAGACAACTTTGCGCCAAATCGCGCGCGTAGTAAATATAGGATTGTCGCTGCTGTGCATTTGCCGGCACATATAACGGTTCATCACCACCACGCAGCATTCTGCAGGCAATCGGGTTTGGCAAAGCAAAACACTTGTTAAATACAGAAACAATCTCTTGAGCGTTTAACGGTCCCATTCAGACCTTTCAAATGCGTGTCGCGGCCACTGTCCCTGCGGTGCAACTTGATCAATAAAATTCATTATTAATTCAGCTCGTTTTTTGCTCACCCAAGTCGCTATTGGTATAACTCGTTTAGAGGCACGTAAAACTACCACCCACAAACCCGCCATTGGAGCCAGTTCTAAACTACATTGTTCTAATTTTATTTCGTGACAGCGACGCCATAACCAGCCAATTTCAATCTCTAAACTATCTTCATTCAAGGTAAGAATCTTTCGGCTCATGAGATGGAATGAAATAATTACAAACACACATGCTGGCACAAGGGTTGTCGCTGATATACCCCAATCTAATTCTTCGCTCATCAAGACCATGGCACATGCACCAACAAAAAAAACTAAGCCAATGCAAAATCGAATTGGGCCATGAACACGCAGCGATTGAGGCATCGTCTCTATCGTTTGTCATTCATCGAGTGACGCAAGTCGGCTACTTGTTTCAAGCGATGACCTTGAATGATGCAACTATGTCAAAAATGCAACGTATGCGCACCCGCATCAAAAGCTTTGGTCTTTATGAAGCATGGGATGGTGATCAAAAACATGTCCCGCGGATCAGTGAGTTCACCACGACTATACCAGCACGCATTGGCATTGAATTTGGCTATATCATTCACATCGACCACGGTCGCGGTAACGAACTGCGTTTCGAGATAGACCACCCGCCTTGGTTACGAGATGACGGTAGTGTCGAGCCCCCTTTTCAAGGAACTTTTTTTGTTCGCCATAATGATTTTGACTTTTTTCTCGGTGATACCATTTGGGAACCCTGGGAAAACAAACTAGGAACATGGACCTTGCGAACTTGGTTCGACGAGACACTGCTTGCTGAAAAATCGTTTGAGATAATCGATCCCGATATCTAAGGCAAATTCAAATATTTGTGTTGCTGCAAACTTAATCGACAACCATGTTGAAAACAGAGATCAACACATTGACTTAAATTTTTCTGATATTGTTCATCTTCCAAACCCGCATCTGGACAGGTTGGTTGCACATAAATTGGCAAACCTGAATCCAATGCCATCGTCAAAAAAGATGCTTGATCTGGAATTAATATTTTCCACCAGTCCGGTTTAACTTGTATGTCTTGCAGAGGAATTTTTTTCGGACTACAACTAATAAAAACATTATCAGGACGCTGTGGACATAACTGCGTTC
>JANQLF010000273.1 GCA_028280785.1 Planctomycetota bacterium | reverse complement strand
TCGTTTATCACTTTGACCCTATAGATGACTACCCATTACCCGGCATCTACCTTTCCTGCGAGCAAGCTCTATCCGATGCAGCAAACTACACCCTGCAATACCTACAAGCTCAACAAAAATTATTATACATAAATGTTAGCGATGAATTGTCAGACGCCGAATCATCAACATTCCGTGACAAAAAATATGCGCACATATTTAAACAGTTGAATATTAACTGTGAAACACTCAATTGTTCTATCGACAAATCTGCCATTCAATCGCAAGACCCTGCTGTCAAGCATTATCATATGGATGCCTTTGTAGCCGGCCAGGTCCATGAAACTATTGATGCTTTTTTAAAAGAGCATCATCAACACTTTGGCGCTATTATATGCTACAACGATGCAATTGGCTTAGCGGTGCAACGCACATTAAGCGGATTGCATTTAGACATCCCAATCATTGGATTCGACAATAGCGTGTCCGAAACACAAGTTCATCCGTTTAGCTCCATAGACCCTCAACACGAACGCTGTGGTAAAATGCTTGCGGACATTTGCCTCGAACTTGTAAATACAGAAGCACATTGGTTAAAAGCACAACGCACATTAGCATCATGTCCGGCCATTTTCATTAATCGTTAATCAACATTAACTTAAACCAACAAGCGGATGATAGCTGTTCCCGAAGCTGTCTCCTTGAATACCCATTCTATTCATTATCGAGACGTATAAATTACACAAACGCCTATCTTTGTCATCGGTAAATGACAAGACACGTCCACCCTTCACTTCACAATTCTGTCCACCAATTATCAACGGCGTGAGATTTGTTGGATCATGTCGATCACCATCATTCATCGTCGGCGTAAAAAACAGCATGGTATTATCCAATAGGCTCCCATTGCCTTCATCAATACTCTTCATTTTATTGGCTAGGTATGCTACTTGAGCCACATGCCATCGATTGGTTTTAACGAATTGATCAATGCGACCTTGATCTTTCCCGTGATGCGATAACGCATGCAAGCCACTGTTGCTCACCCCTTCAATAAATCCGTAACTCCGACTGCTCACATCCTGTGATAAAATAAATGTCGTGATTCGCGTTTTATTCATGCGCAATGCTAAAATAAGTAAATCGCTCATCATTCGGACATGTTCTGGGATAGAATCAGGTATTCCGGTACTTGGACGCTGAACATCAAGCTGATCATTCTCCGGTTTCCATAATGCTGCCGTTTTTTCATTCTTAGTAATACGCTGTTCCAATTCCCTAACAGCATTGGCAAACTCATCTATATTGCGTTGATCAGCAACATTTAAATCTTTTCTAATATTATTTATATCACCCAGAACATAATCGAGCACACTCTTATCATCTAAATTTCGTTGAACACCAAATAACGTATCAAATACTTGTCGAGGATATATTTCGACAGGCATCGGTGATCTTTCCGAACGCCAGGAAACGGTTGACGCACAAACGGCTGCTGCACCAAATATTGTCCCATTGCGAACAGGCTCTATTCCAAGGTTCATAAATGGTAAATCATGATTTTGACCGATACGAGTTGCCAGGAATTGATCCAAACTCGTTCCTGCCCTTATTATTTTTGGATAAACCTTCGCACCAGATAAGAGATTGGTAAAGTAAAAACAATGCCCACTGCCTCCTTGCACACGCTTATCACCAAAGAGACGCAGGCCTTTCAGTGCAAGAATCTGATGCTTTAATTCATTAAAGTCTTGCAACGCACCTTCAAAGGCAATTGATTTCGCATCCCCTTTGACCCCCCAATGCTTTTCATTAACGCCATTACCAAAGGTTACGCACACAAATCTTCGAGGGGGAATGAGTTTCTTCTTTGGTTCCTCACCAAAAGCTAAGCTTGAAAAAGCAGGCAAGACCAATGTTGAAGCAAGGCCTTTTAAAACGGTGCGTCGCAGCATTATTGAGCCGCCTTCATACGTTTGTATCTAAATTGCTTACTCTTAACCACCACTTCCAATGCCGTTACCACACGATAATCATTTTCCTTCATCGCTTGCATCATCGCAGTTACCAAGCTGGTATCACCGTAATCCAAACTACGACCAAGCATGTATGCTAATAATTTTTTACAAAATTGATTCACCAACATCTCTTGTCTGACATGGTGATTGAGATAGGTAATAAGTCCTGCATAGCCTTCAATACGCTCTCCTGTCTCATCGACACCTTTATTATTGAGCAACTGACCCTGTGCGTTTTTAACACGCCATCGTCCATCAGGACCGAAATTCTCCAACGCTAATCCAAAGGGATCAATTTTTTTATGACAGGTCGCACAATTAGGCTGGCTTTGATGCAATTCCATTTGCTGCGCCAACGATAAACCTTTGTCATCAATTTCGTCTTCAGAAATAGCAGGAATATCATCAGGTGGGTCAGGTAATGTATACCCCAGTAGATGACGGTATAACCATGCACCACGTTTAGTTGGACTCGTTCGCAGTGGATGACTTAAATGCACTTGGATAGCCCCTAAAGACAACGCACCCACGTAGTGTTCACCGGTAGCATAACGTTTTACCTTATCCCATTGAGGCGCTTTGGGTTTGGCAATGATGCCATAATAAAAAGCCAGACGTTCGGTCATCCTTCTCTGCTTTGGTTTAGTGATGCTTAAAATTGATTCATTATTTTGAAATAAATCTTGAAAGAACCAAATAGCTTCATTTTCCATATCCATCGCGATAGTCTGGTTAAAATCTGGAAAACGCTGTGCATCAACTTGTGCTGTTTGACTAAAATCTTGGAAATCCAACCACTGTGCTGCAAACTGTTTCCCCATTGTAACGATACGCTGATCTTTAGCCATGCGTCGCACTTGTTTCACCAAGACGGCTTCCTCGTTTAAGGCATTATATTTGCCGAAGATAAGCAACTCTTCATCTGGCAAGCTCGCCCACAAAGCGAATGACAATCTATTAGCCATCTCGGTGCCTGTTAATAACTGCAAGTCTCCATCTTGAGAGTTTTTCCTAAATCGATAAAGAAAATGAGGCGATACCAACACGGCAGTTAATGCTTGTTTTATTCCGGCATCAAAGGTATTTCCCTTCAGTCGTTGTTGATCGTATAATGCCATTAATCTATGTAATTCTTGTTTGTGAACCGGGCGCCTCCAGGCGCGCTGTGTAAATGCGCGAATGATATCAATGCCTTTAGCTCGATCAGCTGCTAAATTCGGTTTGAGAATATGTTGTGTTTCTTTTATAAGCAGCTTTAATTTTTCCAGATCCTCAGGCAACACATTCCGTCTCATACTTGGGGCATTTAAATAAAATGGTCGCCGCCAATCAGACTCAGAACGCAATCCCTGTTCGCTACGTTTGGCCAAAAGATCCATATCCATTCCCTTAAATGGATAAAATGGATTGTAACCATTGCCATTAAAATCATCACGCGAACGATCATCAAATCGCTTATCTTTCAATCGAGGTGAAATGCACCATTTATTAAGATCTTGACATAATGCTTGAATTTGAGCTCTTGGTGTCTGTGGACCTGGCAATGCCTGCCATTTCGATGACAATTCTTGGTAAAATTTGTCTTCATCTCCATTAAATGATGCGCCATTTTTCGTCAGCATTTCATAAAATGACTCTAAGACCGACGGCATAAGCTTTAAATTTTTGTGTTCAATCGCAATGTCATCAATCGTTTTATCACTCAAGCCCAATGTATCTTTATGCAAAAATACCCAGGCCGCTTCGAAATAATCCGCAAATACTGAGGTATCAACATGCGTTGGAATTGTTGTTTGAGAAAATGCATGTCGTACAAACACCGACTGCAATGCTTCTTGTTGATCATGCCATTCAGACCAATCAGAACGTATGTCTAATAACATCGCTTGTGGTTTTTTCGCATCCGGCTTCGGCGCTGGGAACCAACGCAATCCTCGTTCTGGTGTCGCACGGGCATATTGCAAAACATGTTTTGCAGCCACTAACCAGTATTCCAACATAACCACATTGACTGATAACGTTGAGCCATCGTTACTGAATCCACTCCCGGCACCGCCATCTTTGGGGAAATATTTTGCCGCGTTTACGGGATAACCGATGAGGTCTTCAATGACACGATCGTATTCAATATGATTGAGCCGCGGTGAAACAACTAAGCCAGGATCTGACTCATTGCTATCAACCGCTTTCTGTTGATAGGTTTCAAGCCACTGTAAGAGCACCGTTCTGTCATTTTCTTTTAATACTTTTTTCGCCTTCCTAGGAGGCATTTGCTCCTCTTCTAGATTAAAATATAAATCCTCGACTAAAGATTTAGGTACATCGATGCGATCTGCATAAAAATGTTTCTTTAAATTAAGAGAGCCCTTCTTCTGTGCATCGTTGTGACACTGAAAACAATGATTTTTGACGATATTAAAAATACCTTCACTCTCGAGAGCTGATAACCATGCGCTACAGCACAGAAGCAAACAACAAAGTATTAATCGCATGTATTTTCTAAGCGTCTTCACTATGCTCTAGGGTCAATTGCTGAGATCGCTGATACATTCGATAGATCAATAGACTCACTACAGCGATTGCCGGTAAACAAGTACTCAACAAAGCATTCACTATCCAGGATTGCCCAAGCTCATCATGTATGAGCTCGCCTATCGGCTCGACATAAATTTCGTCCCATTGTGCCAAGAACATCCAAATTGAAAAAAGAATCCCAAGCAAACAAACAATTGCTGCACTCTTAATGCTAAACCCACAAAGACAAAGCAATAGAGTCGGTACTGCCATAAAGAACCACAGGGCAGGTATGCCCGGCATTTTATCACTTATTTCTGCAAGCCACAGTGTCCAGCTCATGTTGTAATATAACAAAGCGGAATAAGATTCTCAATCAACAAAAATTTAAGGAATTCATTTATGACTCTGCCAATTGATTGCAGCGGAAAAATTGCCCTCGTTACCGGTGCCTCAGGTAAACTCGGCGGCACCATGGCTAAGACTTTAGCCCAAGCCGGTGCCAATGTGGCCCTGCATTATTTTTCTAAACCAGATCCGGTTGAAGCACTTGCTAAAGAGATCGAAGCACTCGGTCAAAAAACCTGCTTGGTCCAAGGTTCGGTATCTGAAAAAGACAGCATCGCCAAAATAAAAGCACAGATTGAAAGTAATCTCGGCGCTGTCGACATTTTGGTGCTCAATGCAGTCAGCCAGATTCACCCCTGGCGCCCACTACTCGAAGAAACCGAAGAGCGCATCCAAGACCAACTGGATTC
>JANQLF010000266.1 GCA_028280785.1 Planctomycetota bacterium | reverse complement strand
ATTTAGCTGAGATCGAAGGCATTGAATCCTCTGTTCCTGAGCTCGATGGTGTTGTGGTTGGCAAAGTCCTGAGCTGCGAACAACACCCCGATGCCGATCGCCTCAGCGTGTGCTCTGTTGATGTCGGTGGAGACGAAGCACTACCAATCGTCTGCGGTGCTCCCAATGTTGCTGCTGGTCAAAAGGTGGCAGTCGCCACCGTTGGCACCGTACTCAGCATGCCTGACAAAGACGGCCAGATGCAAAGCCTGAAAATCAAAAAAGGGAAACTCCGTGGCGTCCCAAGTCATGGTATGATTTGTGCCGAAGACGAACTTGGACTCAGCGATAATCACGATGGCATTTTAGTGCTCGATGAGAGTTCAGAAATCGGCGTCCCACTCAAAGACGCACTAAGCAGTGCCGATAAAATTTTAGACGTCGATAATCATAATATTAATCATCGTCCTGATTTGTGGGGTCACCTCGGTTGGGCCAGAGAAATGGCTATCATCTTTGACAAACCGACACCTAAAAATCCAAATATATCTTTTGAACAACAATCAGAAAAATGGTCCGTCGAAATTAATAGTGACTTATGCACCGCTTATTGTGGCGCTGTTGTTACCGGTGTAGATAACCGTCCAAGTCCAGCTTGGATGCAAGATGTTCTTATTTCCGCCGGCGTTCGCCCCCTTGGTTTATTAGTCGACATTACCAATTATGTGATGCTTGAACTCGGTGAGCCGATGCATGCATTTGATCGCCGTCAAATTAACGGTGAAAAAATCATTGTTCGTGCAGCAAGCGAAGGCGAAAAATTCACCACACTCGATGGCGCAGAACACGAATTAAAAAGCGGTGATTTATTAATCGCCGATAAAGAAAAATCTTTAGCCTTGGCCGGCATTATGGGCGGTGAAGGCAGCATGGTTCAGGATGATACTTCTGAAATCGTGCTTGAAGCTGCGATTTTTAATGCTGGTCGCATTCGCCAAACGCGCATACGTACTGGCATCAGCACTGAAAGTTCCAATCGCTTTGAGAAAAGCCTCTACCCATGCATGGCACCCGCAGCAATTAATCGTGCCATTGAATTAATCAGCGAAATTATTCCAGAAGCCAAAGTCACCGACACGTTTTACAGTGGCAGCATTAGCGATGATGCACGCCTGATCGAATATGATTTTAACCTAGCGCGACGTTATCTTGGGGTTGATTTAAACGATCAGCAACAGATTGACTATCTCAAAGGCCTTGGCTTTGAACAAGAGGGCAACAAATGGTCGGTTCCATGGTGGCGCTATAAAGACATTGAAGCTGCGATTGATTTCGTTGAAGAAGTTGGGCGTCTTTATGGCTATGGGCAACTCAGTGCCGAAGTTCCGCGTCTCCCTGCAGCAGTTCCTGCACTCAATAAATTACGTCAATTTGAACATAACTGCCGTTCGATTTTATCTTCGTTGTCATGGGATGAAATTGCAACCTATGCATTTACCTCTGACCAATGGGCCGAACAGCTCAAATGGGAACAGGATAAAATAATTCGCTTAGACCATCCCCTATCGAGCGAGCAAACCGTCATGCGTTCGAGCATGATGCCTAATTTGTTCGAAGCCTTGCTACGCAATCGCCGTCACTTCCAAAATATTCATATTTATGAAGTTGGTAAAATTTACGGTCAAGGTATTTTCCAAGATGCCTGCATTGATGAGCGCTTATGCGTTGCTGGTGCAGTCATTGAACAAGGCAATGACCAGCCATTCTACGCTGCCCGGGATGCCGCTCGTGCCGTACTCGAAGGTCTCGGTTACCAAGTGAAATTGAAAGCAAGCAGCGACGAAGCACCGGGTTTTGATGATAAGCGCCTGGTCGAATTAGTCGTCAACAAAAAGACCGTTGGCTTCGCCGCCGAGATCCACCCTGATATTCGCCAGCAACACAAATGCAAAGATGCGGCTGCATTTTTCCATATAGAAATCGAACAACTACTCTCGCAATCTGGTAGTGTGAAACCGATTGCCATGCAGGCACCAAGCAAATTTCAACAAGTCGAACGCGAATTCACCTGGGTATGCCCAGAGCAAACTGAGTGGGATGAATTAAGCACACAGGTTCAACAAGCGGCCGGCAAACTATTTAAATCGATCGATTTAATAACGGTTTATCGCGGTGATCAAATTGATGCTGCACAAAAAGCTGTGAGCATGAAAGTCACCTTGCAATCCGATGATCATACGCTCAGCGACAAAGAGCTACAAAAAACTAGCGATAAAATCATCAAATCCGTTGAATCCAAAACTCCAGCTAAATTACGCGCCTAAATTCCCATTAAATCGGCGCCAGCGGCGGAATCTTTAGCGAAGCTAAAGTTCAGGAGCACAGAGCAAGAGAAGGCCGAAAATAATTGGCATTGCCAATTCGGCCGGAACGACGCGAATGCGACGAGTTAAAATGCCAAACCGGTCCACTCGGCTATTTTTTCTGCGATTTGTGGCCAGAAGAAATAACCTGCGCCACCGAGGCCACACAATATGAGGAAGTAAATAATTTTTCTCTTCCAAGTGCTTGGTGGCGCCTCCACTTCTACACCCGCTAGTTTTGCCAAAGCTCGTTCAAGGGCAGCCAATGTAGGGAAACGCTTACTTGGTGTTTTTTGCAAACAACGCTCACAAATTGCTTTAATCTCTGGATTCATGCGTTTCGGAAATTTTGGCTCTTTAGTACAATGCATGGTCATAATATCATAAATATTATCATGATCGAATGGTGGATTGCCGGTGACCATTTCAAAAAGCATGACTCCAATTGCATACATATCCGTTTTTATAGTAACATTTTTAGTATTACGGCACTGTTCAGGACTCATATAAACTGGCGTACCCATTACTTGACCGGTACGCGTTAAATTCATCGAGTCGCTATTAATATTTTTTGCCAGTCCAAAATCCGCTAGTTTGACTACCGTGCCACCCTTCGTCGCTTTAGCTTCAGCTTCGCCCGTACTTCGACGACCAATTTTGGTTAATAAAATGTTTTCAGGCTTAAGATCACGATGCACCGTGTTTGCGGCACGCAAACCACGAACAACTTGTACACCAATCAACGCAGCTTCTTCTACAGATAACTTTTTTCGCTTATCTAAGAGATCGCGCAGGCTGCCACCGGTGACAAACTCCATGGTCATAAACGGACGGCCCTCAAAGACCCCTTTGCCAAATAGCGTTACCACATTCGGATGCTTGATATTGCGCATCATCTTTGCTTCACGATTGAAACGCTGAAGGTCTTCCAGGTTGTCGAGCAGCTTGACCGCCACTTCAGTACCCGGTTTTTTCAAATGCTTACAGCGATAGACTGCACCGCAGCCTCCTTCGCCCAGGCGACTGATGACCTTAAAGGTATCGCATATCACCTGTCCTCTACTAACTTTACGAGGATTGAATTCTTTAGTAGCTGGCATCTGCTTGTATAATATCGATCAGCCACAGAACCCAAGGCCCAAACAAGATAGGCTTCCGTAGACATGCCTTCAGGGGTAACACCCCATTCATTTGGGCAAAATTTCACTTCGGCAGCACGCTCAGGTTTCTTGACATTACTTGAGTCCAGACCATCGTTTGCGCCCCTTGCCCGGATGGCGGAATTGGCAGACGCGCCAGCTTCAGGTGCTGGTGTCCTTTTTGGACGTGGAGGTTCGAATCCTCTTCCGGGTACCAATTAAAAGTATGGAATTAAAGCTGACGAATTTTTGTTCGTTGGCTTTTCTTATTAATGGGATTCGAAGTTTGCTTCAGCAAACCAAATGCTGCGCATTTGCCTCCACCCCTTTCGGGGTGCCTCCTACAGCAGAGCTTCGGCAGACTGCGCGGGCCGAAAGCCAAGCAGTTGGCTTTCTAAAATGCTACACATTTTACCTGCTCGTGGTTCGAATCCTCTTCCGGGTACCACAACAATTATAATTTAAAAAGCAGTTGCCTTTCCGCCAGGCTCTCTGAACTCTAGCAAGAACATTTTTATAAAAATGTAAACATGCATCTCTTTAATATTCTCACCCCTTCAGCATTTACACCTTTCCGCTAAATTCGCAATGGATTTTTATACATAGCTTATCCAGATTGCCCCTACTGGCAATTAAATTTTGATAACTTAACATAGAGGCTAGATTGGAGAAAAAAATGTCAGAAGAAAAGATCGACACTGGAATTAGTGAATTCATCAAAGAAAAGGCACTCAATCCGTTTATCTGTTATTTCATAGTTTCATGGTTTCTCTTCAACTGGCACCCTTTGGCTTACTTCTTTTTAGCTGAAACAGACATTGCAGAACGCATTCGGTATGTAGAGAATTTTCCCAGAAATAACTTAGAGCCCCTCATCATCCCTCTGTTATACGCCCTAGCCCTCAGCATACTTGTCCCGATTATATCGATTCCACCCCTCTATTTCAGGGATTGGGGAACCAACCAATATAGAAAGTTAACCAATAAACTATTAGAAGTGAGATACTATACGTCAAAAGAATTGAAAGATTTTCGTAATAAGATAGAGGTAGAGACAACTCGTAAATATGAAGAAGCAAATAACAATAAAATAACCACGTTAAACAAACAGTTACAAATTGCAAAGGAAAACAACCTCTTTTCCGAATACATCATCAGTTCGTTATTAAATGATCATATTCCAGTCTCTCTCGATGA
>JANQLF010000264.1 GCA_028280785.1 Planctomycetota bacterium | reverse complement strand
TCGTGCCGAGGAGTGGTTAAACTCGTTGCCGAAGCATACCTGGCTTAATGAAAAACTCGGCTTTGAAGCCCCAGAATACATTCACGTCGGTTTATTGCGTAATGCTGATAAATCAAAAATTTCCAAGCGTAAAAATCCAACTAATATTTTGTGGTACAAAGAGCAAGGGTATTTACCGGAAGCATTGCTAAACTTCTTAAGCTTGCTTGGTCATAGTCATCCGGATGAACTTGAAAAATTCGACTTAGCCGAATTGGTACGTATTTTTGATATTGATCGCCTTAACGTTGCCGGTCCGGTGTTTGATTTGCAAAAGTTAAAACACATCCAAGGCCTGTATTTCCGTGAATTGGATACGGATGCTAAAAAGGCTGCGATACACAGTGCTATTGATCAACGACTTGATGACTTAATGCCATTAATTGATGAGCGTTTGGTCTTTGGTGGCGATTTCACCTGGCTGTGCTCAACATTTTTTGCGGACACCGTAACCCATCACTTAGAAGAATTGGTGCCGAAAAAGTGGGATGCCAAGCAAACCGGTGCTGCGCTTGAGCAATTCCAATCAGCACTCAAAAAAGCCTTGAAGAGCAAAGACTTTGTTTGGGATCATGAGCATCTTGAAAAAGTCGTGCGCGAATTCGCTGAAGAAAAAGAATACAAACCTCGTGATTTCTTTATGGCTTTACGTGTTGCTGCAACTGGTAGCAAAGAAACACCGCCATTATTTGAAACAATGGCGGCGATTGGTCAGTTAAAAGTGAGCGAGCGTATTTCTAACGCAGTTAGAAAATTAAAATCTGTTCGATAGCTTTTTGTTTTGGGGCTAATGCCCCAAGCCCCCGCGAGCGTTGTCCTCGTTATTTTACTCCGCCTAGGGCTTCGTAAAATCCTTCGCAAATAGCTCAGACCACTCGTCGGTGCTCGCCTAATTATTTGCTAATTGATCCAATAAGGCTTTAGCACTTTGTCCCCAACTGTCGTCATTTTTAGCGAGCTGTTGGAGAATGGTTTTCGCACTGCGAATATGATCGGCCTGAATGTGGCATCTAGCTAACAATAAGCGTGCATTTTTATAATCGTCCGTTTGGTCAGGAATAATTCCGTCGAGTACCGAGATGGCTAATTTTAATTTATTTTTGGCCATCCATAAATTGGCTTCTTGAATGCGTAGTGCTGTGTTCATGACTTCTGGTGGGGCAGTGCGTACGAGTTCCATCGCTTGCTTCAGATCATTAATTTTTATCAGTATTTCAATTTCCTCGGGTAGCGCTTCGGCTGCCATGGTGCCGTCTTTGAGGCGACGATATAAAACGAGGGCGCGGTCATGCTGCTCATTTTTTGCTGCCTCACGTGCTGCAGCTAAAACTTTTTCAGCATCTTTACCGAATAAAATACGCCCTTTGCGTTTCTTGAGGATTAAAGCAATATCTTCAGGAATAATTTTTTCTTTCTTGGTTTGGACCGGTAATGGATTCCCGCTGGCATCAGTATTAACGACACTGGTTTCGGTTTTGTCTTTTTTGCCAGTATATTTGCCAGGCCATGGTTTATCGGCATAAGGTGCAACAATGTCTTGGTGGCCAGGGGGAACAACAGGGCGTGGTTCTGGTTGCGGTTCTTTTTTTGCTAATTCAGCATCGACATCTTTTTCAACTTCGGCGATGCTTGGCAGCGTCGCATTCGTATTGTTGTTTGGTGTTGCTTCAGTAGCCACAGGCGCTGCTTCGGTTTTATTGCCAATTAAAATTACTTTACTGGTACCGGTATTGGACCCAAATCTCTCCAGAAGGGCCGCGCTCAACTGGGCCCAATCCCTTGGCAGATTTTTATATTTTTTCTCATACGCTGAGAACCACTCATGCGCATGA
>JANQLF010000247.1 GCA_028280785.1 Planctomycetota bacterium | reverse complement strand
GTATTATCACCATGGCGAGGCATTATTCATGGAGCCTGAGTCAGAATTAGAGCTCAAAGCCAGTAGCCCCGTTGGCAAACTCATAGCAATTTTAATTTTTGCAGCCTTATGGAATGGCGGTATCAGCATACCAATCTTTACTGAAATCATTCCAAGCTTTGAATCGGGTGACCCTGAATGGGGCTTGACCTTATTTATGAGTATTTTTGCACTTGTTGGATTATTTTTAATAGGGTTGGTTTTCTATAGCATTCTCGCCCTGACCAACCCAAGACCAAAAGTCACCATCAACACCAATCACCTACGCCTCGGAAATGTGGTAAAATTGCATTTCGAATTAAGTGGAAACGTCCATAAAATAAGCACGCTCAGCTTCAAGCTTAAAGGTATCGAGTCGGCAACCTATCGAAGAGGAACTGATACCATTACCCGCACCGAAACATTTTACGAAATAGAGCTCGCACAATATTCTGATAGTGTGGATATGCGTAGTGGCAGCTTCGAAATTCAATTTCCCAAAAATTCCATGCCTACATGGGAAGCGAGCAATAATAAAATCGAATGGCGACTGGAATTAAATGGGGACATACCACGCTGGCCAGATATAGATGAGTCTTATGATATTGTTGTTTATCCTGCGAGTAAATTATGAGTGAATTAAACATTTCATTAAATGCAGACACCTACAAACCTGGCGCCACCCTCAGCGGTCATATGCAATGGTCTACCGATGAATTGATGGACGAGGCAACATTTCGTCTAGGCTGGCGCACCAGCGGTATTGGCACCGAAGACATTGAAATAGTCGAAATATGGAAAGAGCCGGTTAATGCCACTAGCGGGACTATTCATTTCGAACACCCACTACCGGTCTTCCCATACAGCTTTTCTGGTGAATTAATTACACTCACATGGTTTCTAGAAGCTAGCTTCGATTCCATTAATACGAGTGATGTCATCGATATTCTAATCACACCACAAGATGCGGAAATCAGATTGCATGCGACGTCCAGCTGACAACCCTTTTCGCAGTGCTTGCATCGATCAACTTCGCTACATCCCGCAGGATAAACATGTAGACGAGTTATTTGAAAGACTACAGGAATTAAATTATCACGCATCCTTACTCGGCAAACACGGCACTGGAAAGACCTGCCTACTCGATGCGCTCGAATTACGTTTACAGGAAAGCGGCAAACAAACTATTCGCATTCATATAAATGCTGATCGTGAAAAACCATCCGTGCGTAGCATTTATCAATTACATCAAGACAACACCGAAGCATGCATCCTCATTGATGGAGCCGACAGCCTTCCTCGGTTCGCTTGGCAACGCATCAAATGGAAAGTCAGACATGCTCCTGGGTTAATTGTCACCAGCCATGAGCGCAAAATACTTCCGCCACTCCATCGCCAAAATAGCAATCCAGAAATTTTACAGGAAATTTTGTCTCGACTGGTCGACCAACCAAATATTAATGCTCAAGATCTCTGGCATCGACATGCCGGTAATTTACGAGAATGCTTACGTCAATGCTACCTCGACTGGCAAGCACAGCTCATCTAATAAACACGCTACATAGAGTTTCCCCTAGTTTTGCCCATCACAAACTAGGCCCTACAATAATAAAACGCCTAGTTACGCCCGTAACTATAGTTTTCTGTCACGAATTCATTGAGCCACCGTACTGAAGTAACAATCACTATTTGGAGCTGACATGTACCGTATTTTACCACTCCTCCTCATTACATTCTTACTACCAGCTGCAGACAGGTATTCATGGCAAAAAAGTCATGCGACCGTATTGCCAAACGGCGAACTCGAACTCAAACAAGAGCCCTATACATTCACAGCAGGCAAAACCGTCCGTTATATCGATTATGAAAACGGTAATGACAACAACCCTGGTACACGTGAACAACCGTGGAAGCACCACCCATGGGACAAAAATGCAAAAAATAATGCAGCGGCCTTTAACGGCATTTGCACCTACGTATTCAAAGGCGGCGTCACCTATCGCGGTCGTTTATTTGTAGATGACCAAGGCAGTGCTGAAGAACCAATTCGCTTAACTCGTGATCCATCATGGGGTGAAGGCCCAGCTGTCCTCGCCGGCTCACGTAAAATTACTGGTGGCTGGAAAAAGGGCGCAGAGCACGAAAAAATTCCAAATAAAGATCAGGTCTGGTACCTAGACGTCGATATGATGCCACGCCGTATTTATCAAGTCGATAAGCAAGGCAAAGCAGAACCAATCGTTTTAGCTCGTGATCCAAACTGGACATTTACCGATCCAGCCGAACGCACCGACGGATGGTATCGCTGGGAAAACCCAAAGTTTTGGGAAGGCAACAACAAAACAAAAATCGATGGCCGTACTTATCACCGCTGCATCGATAGCAAACACATAAAAGGCAAAAAAGAAGATTGGATCGGCGCCGTCGTTCACACCGAATACGGACCTGTCATGGGTAACCCCTTTCCATCCACGGTTAAAGATTACGACGAAGAAGCGAACGCAGTTATTTTTGGCGGACCATGGACCTACTTCGGCAGTGAAAATATGTGGACCGACCATCGTTATTATTTGGAGAATAAACCGCGCTGGCTCGACAGCCC
>JANQLF010000242.1 GCA_028280785.1 Planctomycetota bacterium | reverse complement strand
TCGTTTGCAAACCATTGTGACCATGCGTCAATACAATGACTTTGGCCAAGTAACCAAAGTCATTACGCCGGAAGGTAATGTGAATACCTATGATTACTTTGCCGAAAATGATCCAGACGGTGACTCGACTACAACACCAAGCCCAGCCAATGGTCGCACGCTCGATACAACTACTGGGGGGTATTTAAAAGAGCACGTTGTTGATGACACGCGTAACTATTATGACCAAAGCGGTACTGATAAATCAACGGCAACGTTTTCTAACAATAATACTGATCCGTCAGAAGTGGACATTACGGTAGCGTACACGTATGACGATGTTGGTAATCCCATTACATCTACTAATGGGCGTGGCATTCGCACCGATTATTTTGTCAATGAACTAAACCAACGAGTGCGCACCACTCGTGCTGCAGATATAAGTGGTGCATCTACTGCATCACCAAGTGATCCGCTGTATAATCACAGCGACACTAATGAAAAATTGACGGCGTTCGCCTATAAATCTCGTCGCTTCTACGACTACAATAACAATGTGGTGCTTTCACAAATTGAAGATCGTCAAAATACGTCTGACGTGGATGGTTCTGGCCTTGGTGCCTTGCCAAGCCAAGCGACCGATACGACACCGGGTTTATCAACCGCTGATAGTAGTGGTGGCGATGCCTTTGTAGATAGTCTTGCTTTATATGATCGCTTAGATAACCGTATAGAAACACGCACCGAAGTTGATGATGCCAACAGCTTAAATACCAAATTCCGTTATGACGATAATGAAAATTTAGTGCTTACTATTTTCCCAGAAGGCAATGCCAATAGTGCTGTCTATGATGAGCGCGACTTAATTTTCCAACAAGTGACGGGTACGAGTACGCGTCCAACGGCTGGTAATTACGCCACGGGTGATCCAACGACCTTCGATCGTCCAGGTGGCAGTGGTACGGCTGCTTCAACCGTGACCTATAATTATGATGATAATGAAAACTTAATCGAACGTGTTGACGCTGAAGACACCGATAGTGATTCTAATAACAATTCAACCATCGCAGGCAGTGGTGATGTCACGGCGTTTACCTATGACGGTTATGACAGACAGAAAACGATCACTGATCCACTCGGTAATAAAATAACAAAGATTTATGACCCAGACAGTAATGTGATTCGTATCATCCAAGATGGGGATCCCGAAGATGATGTGGTTGGTACGACTGGTAATAAAACCCTCGCAGCGACTGAATTTATACACGATAATCTAAACCGTGTGTGGTTTACACATAAAGTCCTCTATGAAACGCAGGACCATACACCAACGCGTACACCAAGTTTATCTGATAGTAGTGATATGGATTTGTTATCGGAATATTTAAGTGATGCCAATAGTGATACGGCAGCGATTCCAGGTGCTATTGCAGGTATTACGGTCATTGGACGTGTAACGACGTTGACTGAGTATGACCGGCAATCACGCGGCACGTTTACCGTTCAGGATGATCTCGATACGTATATGACGGATTACGATGGTGCATCACGTACGATCAAAACGACGGATAGCGCCATTGCGAATGGTTATAACGAAACAACAGACGTATTCGATCCGGCAAATATAGACGGTAATACAGTCGAAATGGCTTATGATGATAACAATAATCTGATCGAACAACTAGAGACGGATGTGACTGATATTACCAATGTCGCTGATGAAGAATTCCGTACGACGTTTATTTATGATGCTATTGATCGTCGCCAAACTTATTTTGATAATTTAGGGCAGGCTGATGATTGTCGTTATGATTCACGCGGTAATAAAATCGCATGCGCAGATGCTGAAGGACCAGTGAATTCGCGTAGTTTCAGCAGACGTGGCCTGGGATCGTCTTCATCGGTCACGATTAATGACTACGGTAATGTGAAGCGTTACATTTATGATGGTGTCAGCAGAAAACTCGAAGATGAAGTGCGTTTGACTTCATCTGGCCAGGGTGATGGCACCAATATCGGCGCTACTTTAGAAGGTGATTTTACAACGGCGCCAACAGTCGATACCAATCAATCTGGGGATGGTCTTTTATCAACGCATTACGCTTACGACGATAATTCACAGCTCATCGGTTTACGCGATGATAATGGGAATACGACTGTTTATATTTATGATAATCAAAGTCGTATGCTTACCGACCGTAAGGGCTTGGCTGAAACGGGAACGAGTTTCACCATCACTGGTGGTGACTCTGGATCGTTTAATGTTGCGTTACGCGGTGCGGCAACCACACCAGTGAACACAGAATCATCCGGCACTGATAATACCTACACCTATGATAAGGATTCGAATATAGCTACATGGAAGAATGAAGGGGATGCATCGGGTAATCGCTCGACGATGACCTACACTCATGACGCCAATAATCGTCGTAAGTCTAATAGTATCAGTAACCCCGGTGGCTCTGCATTTATTGGTACCACCAGCCAGACTTGGGAATATGATGGCCTTAGTCGTATGACTGAATGTACTGACAATAACGATCCTACACCAACGACAGATGATCTCCTGGTCAAATATTTCTACGATTCGCTAGCGCGAAAAGTAGAGGAAGAACAGAAGATTGGTGCCAGCGGTACGGCTCGTCAAACGAGTTATGATTATGACATCACCGCTTGTGGTTGTGACTCTTCAGAAGCCGCACCGAGTGCAGTAACCTATCCTGATGGTCGCGTTATTGATTTAGTGTATGACCGTTTGGATCGCTTACTGAGCATAACGGATAATGGTCAATCAAGTGCCATCGGTGAATATACCTATATTGGTAAATGGCGCGTGGGTACCTTAACTTACCAAAATGACACCCGTTTAACCCATATCGGCCAAGTATCGAGCCAAAATGCTGATGTCGGTTTTGACGGTCTGCGTCGCATTATTGATCATCGTTGGGAATTTGATTCTACTGGAACGACAGCGTTGGGTAACGGTACGCTCGTAGTTGGATTTGGTCACCAAGATAATTCCGGTAATCCGAATTATGACCGGATGAACAATAAATTGGTTGAAGAGAAACAACATGCGACTGGCCTGAGTGAAGTGTATGAATATGACAGTGCATATCGTGTAATAGAATTCGATCGAGGTACGTTAAATACGGCTAAGACATCAATTAATACGGCCTCAGCGCTCCCAGGTACGCTGCAGGCACAGGATTGGACATTGGATGGTGTGCACAATTGGAATACGAATAACCACACGAATCAGGGTAGCAGCCAGCAAACTGAAAATCGCACACACAGTGATTTTAATGAAATTGTGGCGGTAACAGGAACTCCTTACGGTGTTAATGCTGCAACCGGTACCCATGTCTTAGACAAGAACGGTAATTTAACCGATGACGGTACGTTAACCTATAAATGGGATGCGATTAATCGTCTGCGTGAAGTCTATCGCAAATCGGATAGCGCTCAAATTGCAGAGTATTCGTATGATTGTCATAATCGTCGCTTCCGTAAGGAAATTTCCAATGGTGGCCTTTCCACCAGTGAGACCAATGGCACGCATCATTATTATTATGACGATTGGCAGGTGATTGAAGAGCGCGATGGCAGTGACGTTATTGTTCAACAATATGTGTATGGTAATTATATTGATGAGCCATGGGTATTAGACGATCGCAGCGCTACTGTTGCTCAGCTCAATGATGGATCCGGTAGTGATCGTCAGTTCTATCATTGTAATACGCAGTACAGCATCCATGCGCTTACAGATGAAACTGGCAGCATCGCTGAGGGTTATATTTATGATGCTTACGGTATGCAAACAGTCTTTACAGCTGTTGGTGCGGATACGAATTGGTTTACTGCTGATGATACGCAAAATATCTCTGCGACTTCGGCTGTTGGGAATCCGTATGGATACTCTGGTCGTCGATTCGACAATGAGACCGAGAATTGGTATTTCCGTAATCGATATTACACAAGTGATTTAGGAATTTTTATTAATCGAGATCCAATTGGATATCAAGATGGTTTGAATCTGTATAGTTCGTATTTTGCCATCACGAAATTGGACCCATTGGGATTATCTCTATGTGGCGAATGTGAATTGTTCGATGGATGGAAGGTTGAACATACATTCTCATTGGCTGGATGTAATAGGCGATTGGATGAAATATGGCGAGTTGTTCCTATATGTGTTCCTGACCATGAAAAGATTAATGCACACGCTCAGTCTTACGCAGATTGTATAAATTTTGCAGAATTAACTCGGCATAGATTAGTTGCAGACGCGGATGAATTATATAGAACATGGAAAGCATCTACAGATAAACAATTCCGTGAAATGATGGCTGAATGTAGCGTTATATGTGAAGGTAGCTGGATGGGTTATAACACATGTGTATTTGCCTGTGAGGGAAGAGTAGGCGCTTGGGCAGCCGCCCAAAGAGCCGGTAATTACGCTGGATACCAGGCGATCATGCAAGGAATTGCAGCATGGTACTGGATGAAAGTACAGGAATGCAAGAATTTGTACCCATGTAGAAATGGTGTGCCGTGAAGAATTTAATAAGGATCTTTCTATTCGTTTTCTTAGCTTCCTTTTTTGTTTTGGCTTTCAAAACATATACTGCGATGAAGGAGAATATGGGAAAGCCTGAGAATGAGGTTGATAACAGTGTTGAGCAATTTATCAATTCATCTGGTCTAGAAGTTGGAATGACAGTAATTTCTTTTGTGGCCCTTGTTTGCGCAATTATATTTGATGTGTATCGTAGGAGGAAGTATCCGTTTAAATTGCCGGAGAATGATAATGAAAATCCTTAGGCACCCTGTTTAAAATCCTGTCTTGTGAAAAAACTCGAGCCACATCTCGATAGTAATAATTAAGTATATTTCCTATAGGTGACTTATAATCGGTCTTCACCATGGGAATATAATTACGGGAGACTTCTTTATCCACGGTGCCTATAAATCGTTCCATATAAGCATTCATGGTAAGTGACTTGGGTGGTAAGATTACAGGTGTGATTTCAGAAGTTTTGAGTACTTCCTTAAAGCTATTGCAGAACAATGGACGCGTGGAATGGTCGCCAGTTGGGCATCTGTCCTTATAAATATCTCGCAGAAGAATGGGGCGTGAGTAAATCTGCGGTTAAAGAGCGTCGGAATTTTTTGGACATTGAATTTTAGGACGTCACCGGGTAATAAGTACGAGTGGACAAAACGGGATTTAAAATTGCTGGGAACTGATACCGATAGTGCTATTGCTCAAAAATTGGCTTGTCGCGCGCTACGATCGCCCGTGGTGTGAAGTAATTCAAAACAGCCACGACAACTAGACTTATGACTTACAGATAGTTTTTTCATAGGACAGGTTATTTTAAAAAGTTACATATTAACACATTATCGGACATAATACCTGTGACGAAAGTGTGAATAATAAAATTTCCCAGATTAATTATTTGATGAGCCGCCGATATTGTTCCACGGTGTGTTATACAATTAGAAAGCTGATGGTTCTTTTGTATACTATAACACCAAATTATAATAAAATATAGGAATATAAATTCTGTCATTGCTTGAGGGGCTATTATGGAAATAGAGATTATCAAAATTGACCTAGAAGCTGAAATAATAAAAATTAAGGTACTGCAAAGTTGTAATTTGAATAATTTTATAGTGGCAGATAGGACCTTCTCAAATAATGCAGAGTCGAATAAATTAAGGAATACTTACTGGTTTGAATCTCTAAATGTTAAGAAGGGGGATTTTATCTGGTTATATGTTGAGTGTGGAAAAAACTCAAAAAGGGGCAACGACACTAAAACAACAACTTATTTACTTTATTGGAATTTAGACCGCCCTATTTTAAATAATAGTGGCGATTCGGTAACTCTAATACAAATCGCAAAAAGCGTTGATAAGGCAATAACTCCTTAATGAAATTATATAAATATCGCAGTCTTGCATCTGAGGAACAGATTAAACGTGTTCTGCAAATAATTAAAACTGGATTGTTTTATTGTGGATACTGGGAAAGCCAAAACGATCCGATGGAAGGGATGTTTAGATATTTTGCTGTGAATCCTATATATGAAGAAGATTTGAGGAATTTGTTGAGCGAAAAGTCAAATCTAAGAATTTGTTCATTCAGCAATACTGTTCACTCAATTCTTCAATGGGCGTATTATGCGCATGGTTTTCAAGGGATTGCGATAGAGTTAACTTTAAACTCTAAAAAATTCACAAACCTTTATCGTGTGAATTATGAAAATAACATACCAGATATATATTTCCCCAGCCATGCTGTAGGACAAAATGCCACCAGCATACTTACTACAAAGCTTAGTTTCTGGAAGCATGAGAAAGAATATCGGTTCATTACTGATGATGAATTATTGAATCTAAGGCCATATATAACAGCCGTGTATTTTGGTATGCGAATTAAAGATGGATTAAAGTTAAAAGTAAGATCTGAATGTGAGAATCATGGAGTACGCGTGATTGAAACTAAATTAGATATAGATAATAAACTAATAATTCCTATTTAAATCTGACAGATTCCATCTGTGGTGTGTAAATTGAGGAGGGAATGCGATGAATTTGTATTATGATGCGAAGCATTATCTCTATTACGAGGGAGAGTCGCTTATTGTAAATGTAGCTTGGCCCAATCCAATTTTGTTGACAGTGAATATCAACCCTGAATCGGGGGCGATCGTGAAAGGGTCTTATGATAGCTCGCGGTTGGTTTTTAGAGAAGATTCTTTTGATCCTGTTACTCGCATACGAAGAGGGCGAATTTATAAACATAGTAATATCAACTCGGTTGTTTACTTGAATCCTCATAGTGTGAGGACGCGTCACCCTGACGAAAGAATAGATGATTGTGGGCGTATCTTTGTTAATTATGGGCTAAGCACATTCCTGTCGGTAAATCCACTTGATAAGGATATTGGTATAAAATTAAATCAAGTAATTGAAGTTGGTACAAAAGGTGCAACTACTAGATGGAGGATATTGGCAGTAGAGCAGAGTATGAGTCCAGGGAATTATTTACTTACATTGCGTGCTTTGTCCTATTATGGAGTATTGCCAGAAATTAATGTTGAGTTATTGCCTGAGAACGGTCGTGAAAAAGTATTAGAAACACTAGAAAAAGTGTCGGAAAATGCTCATAGAGCTGGTCCTGAATCTGTAATTGATAGATGTAGGGATGCAGCCTCGGCTATTTTTGGTGCGTACTGTTCTAAATACGATGAAAAGAAAATGGGAAAAGATTTACAGAATTTAATAAATTACCTTAGAAATAAAGAGGAAGAGAAAGGAAGGGTCACACTGTTAAATTCTGCGCATACGATCGCACGGTTGCATGCTCGTGCAAAGCCCAATGAACAGATAAAATATAATCCTAGATTAATAACAGAGCGAGATGGTATATACGCAATTGAGTGTTTAGCGATGATTATTCGTGAGTTAGGCTATCAATATTTATATAGATAAAATTACATAAAATATTCCATAGTAAGTTGTTGTCATTAAGTCTAAGTTGTGGTAGATGAGCGAATATGCACAGGATAATTTCCTGTGAGTATAGACTATCGCGCTGAGTAATTAGATTAGAAAGGGCACGATAATCCCGTCCTGTGAAGTAATTCCAAATCATTAAAAACAAATAACTTACACGATATTGCATGGATTTAACATCAGTTACAATGTCGTGATGTCTAAAGATCTCATTGATACTGAAAATGTGTTGTTAGTGGTAGCATGTGCTGGTGCAATTAATCAGGAATTGTATCAGCTGATAGAGCTGTTGAATTTGGAAATACAGATATTGAAAAGACTTCTAAATAAACGCCCAAAACTGCATAACGATGAGCGTCGCAGGCTTGCAGCGATGGCTAACGAATTAGATAGACGTATATTAAAATTATCTGAACACATAGTAACTATTGATTCTTTGCGACGTTGGTATCGCAAGTTAATCGCTAGAACATACACAGCTAAAAATCGTGGCCGTAAGCGTATGGATGCTAATCAGGAAGCGTTGATTTGTAAAATAGCCTTGGCTAATCCTACTTGGGCGAGGATGCGATAAGTCAAAGATTGAAATTACTTGGTATCATTTTATCAGACAGGGGTGTTAGCCTGGTGTTGAAGCGTAATGGCATTCCTCCTGCAAAGGAGCGAAGTAGTAAGAATGTCTGGAGTAAATTCCTACAAGACCATTGGCCACATTTATATGCTATAGATTTTGCTACATTTGAAATTCCAGGTGACAAACGCACATACAGGTGTCATGCGCTTTATGCAATGAAACTGTCTACAAGAGAAGTAAAATTGTTAGGTGTTTGTTCACAGGCGAACGGTCGTTGGACAGCTCAATTGGCAAGAAACGAATGTGATGAGGATGGTTTCTTTGCAGGTGCAAAAATGATCATCATGGATAGAGATCCCATGTTCCGAGGTAAATTTCGAACTGTTTTGGAGTCATCCGGAATCGCAGTTAAATTGCTTCCTCCAAAGTCACCTAACTTGAATGCTTATATGGAAAGATTTATTGGGACCGTGCGACGAGAGGTTTGTCGGAATTATATTCCATTGGGCGAAGATCGGTTACGTATTCGATTGGAACAGCATGTTGAGTATTATAATCGAGAGCGAACTCATCAGGGTCTGAATGGCAAGATTCCCGATGAGTCTTTGAACTTTGAAACCGCAGGAAATGAGGGAGTTATCAAACGTAAGTCTCGATTGGGTAATTTGTTGAACTATTATTACAGAGATGTAGCATGAATTACTTCACAGGACGCGAAAAAAATGCGTCGCAGGCTCGACGCTCATTAGAGTCCCAAGACATCCTTCATGGTGTAGCGACCTGGTTTCGCTGCACCTAAGAATTTAGCTGCGCGGAGTGCACCGAGGGCAAAAATATCACGTGAATGCGCAATGTGACTGAGGACGACGCGTTCGCCGTTGCCAACATAATATGCAGTGTGATCACCAACGACGTCACCCATGCGCAGGGCATGCACGCCGATTTCACCACGTTGACGTTCGCCGGTGTGGCCTTCGCGACCATGCACTAAATCACTGCGGGTGCGATTGGTGGCTTCACAGATCGCATCGGTAATGCCGTAAGCGGTACCAGATGGGGCATCGACTTTGTGATGGTGATGCGCTTCAACGACTTCAATGTCGTAATCCAGACCTAAGGTCTTGGCAATTTGCGCGGCAATTTGAAAAACCACGTTCACACCAACGCTCATGTTGGGTGCAGCCATAACCGGGATGCGTTCAGCTGCCTTATCGAGGAGGGCGTTAAACTCATCTGGATCAATGCCGGTTGTGCCGATTGCCAGCGGCATGCCGTTGGCGGCACAGTGTTCAATGCATGCTGGTGTTGCTGAGGCATGGCTGAAATCAATGACTACAGCGCCGTTTTCGGCAGGAAGGGTATCGAGCAAGGGTTTATCAATGGCCAAGCCGAGGTCTTTCAGTGCTCCGGCTTCGCGGTCAACGCCAGCGACGACAGCGAACTCGTCGTCTTCATGGGCGAGGCTAAGGATACGCTGTCCCATACGTCCGGCAGCACCATGCATGATCAGTTGTGTAGTCATGGCGGGTATGCTTATTTCAAACCTTGCAGTGCAAGTCCTGTATTTTGGGGCTGTATAGGCGATATTGGGCTAGTTGTGCCCTTGTTCTCGGCTTGGCCATTTTAGCATGCTGATCATGACATGGTGGCCGTGGTTAGTATTTCCGTTGATTGGTGGCTGTATTGGTTATGTGACCAATTGGGTTGCGATAAAAATGTTATTTCATCCGCGTCAGCGACGTTTTGGTATGCAGGGTTTAATTCCTCGTCGTCAAACTGAATTAGCTGAGAAAATTGGTGAGGTGGTTGGCGGTGAAATTGTGCATCTCGATAAAATGGCTGAACCATTAAAAGAAGCCGATCTACGTCCAATACTTGATGAATTAATTGAGTCGGCTTTAGAGAAAAAAGTTTCCGAGTGGCAATCAATTCCTTTAGTCGGTGCATTTATTACCGATGAACGCATCGCGAGTATTCGCGAAAGTATTATTGAGGAAGTGGTAAAAAACCAATCACAGATGATTGATCGCATTACGCATTTTGCTGAAGAGCACATTGATATTAAAAAAGTAGCGAGTGAAAAAATTGCTGAGTTTGATTTAGATCGTTTAGAAACGGTTGCTCATCATGTTGCGCGTACAGAGTTTCGTGCGATTGAGATGTGGGGCGCGGTTTTAGGCATCGTGATTGGACTCATACAAGTAAGTCTTTTATACTTTATCGGAGATGGTGTATCGATGTAAGACCTTATGGTAGCATCGCACTACATCGCAGGAGCCTTTGTGACTTATATACCTGAAAATGCTGTGAAGATTGGGCCAGCGGCGGAAATTCCTGAGCGCTGGGCGGCACAAATTGGTGCTGATCTGAGTGAGCATTTAAGTGATGAAGCCAAGGAATGGTTGCAAGAACGGGTGCTTGGTTTGGGTCATGGCGTTGATTTAGCGCATATTCGCAGCCCACTGGTTACCGAGCCGACCATGGGCATTTACATGGCCAACGATGTGAGTGATGAAGAGCAAACGTGGTTGCGTATTGCGGTCATTATTCCCGAGGGCAATGCTTCGCGTCACTTGGGTTGGATGGCGCATTTAGCTGCATGTATTCGTGACCCGCAATCGCGTGATCAATTACGTGAGTGTGAAGATGCAGAATCGCTACGCTATGAATTAGTACGCATGCTACAGGTGCGTACCCATCGATTGCAACGCACTCAAACAAGCAAAGAAAATGATCAGGTTCCGGCCACAGAGCCTAAAGCTGCACCGGCTGCTGAACATCGCATGATTGTGGCGATATTAAAAGAGCCTGAGTTTGTTGATAAATTATTAGAATTATTTGTTGAGCATGATGTGCGTGGTTCAACCATTTTAGAAGCACGTGGTATGGCTGAGCATTTAGCGGCGCACATGAGTTTATTTGCTGGATTTAAATCAGCATTTCGTGCGGTAGGGCACAGTCAGGTTATTTTAACCCTGGTGCCTACTGATCGAACTGGTGAAGTTTTAGAAATGGTGCGTATTGCTGCGGGTGGTATGGATACACCTGGTTCCGGTATCGCCTTTGCGATTGATGTGCCACGGGTTATTGGTCTTTCGAAAACCGAGGTTGATGAATAGTGGAAGCTATTCTTTTAGTTATTGTAGGCATTTTAGCATTAGGCCTGCCGCATTCATCGACTAAGGATCGCCGTCGTTTTTGGCAACCGTGGATTGATAACGGTTTATTTCCTTTCCTGGTTGGTGCTGTTTTATTGCCTTATGTATTTAGTGGTGTTGATGAAGAAACTATGGTCAATATCGACCAGTCTATTCGTGCCTTATTAATTGTTTCGTTGACTGCGGCTGGTTTGTTAGTCGGTATGCAATTGCGCGCTGCCTATATTTATCGAGCGGGTTGGAATTTTTTGAGCACGAAAAGTGCCGGTGCCTTAGGGCAAGGTAGCTTGGTTTTTATTCCTGTATTCTTTATTTTATATACGCAGCTTGATCTAGCGATGATCGAAATCGTAGGTGGTTCATTAATTTTGGCTGCCTTTGCAATCGCCAGCAGTCAACGACCGATGAAGACAGCGATTTTTTCAAGGCACCGCGATGTGATTACTGGTCATATTGTTCCCACTGGTTGGTGGAATTTATTAGCGCTTATTTTTGGTGCGACTGGTGCTGCGTTATGTGCGGTTACAGAAGAACGCTTTTTGGAAAACGTCGCGCAAACGTGGTTAATTTGGCTGGGTGTTCCATTGGTACTTGGTGTGAGCCTTGGTCGTTTGGCGACAAAGGCGCATTCACGCGATGAGGCATATGTCTATTTGTTAGCGATCATCGCTATTTGTGGTGGCGTGACGATTGCCAAAGGTGGGGCTCCGCTTTTGGGTGGGCTTTTACTCGGTCTTGCCTTTGTGAATATATCGTTGGGTCGTTCGGCTCTTGTTGAACGAGCCATCGAAGATTTAGAACATCCGGTGGTAGTAGCGACTGGGCTCTTTTCGGGTCTGTGTTTCTTCATTGTTCAACGCCAGGAGTCAGCAAGTGGTGTCCCGATGCTCCATTTTGAGTGGTTGTGGATCGGCTTGGCCTTTCTGGTTATCATGCAACGGGTGCTCTTCCGTCGCTTTGTCAGTCCAACTAGTAATCAGGTCTCAACTAGAAGTGAGCGGATGTTGGCATCTCC
>JANQLF010000210.1 GCA_028280785.1 Planctomycetota bacterium | reverse complement strand
GTGCCGCAGGCGTAAAGTCAGATAGCGAAGCTGATTCGACCCGCTTACCAGGAATTCGCTCGCTGTCTTTTTTCGATTCTACTTTTGCCTCGACCACCTCTAATGCTGCACTTGCAGCTGAGGCCAAGGAACTGCGCATAGCTTGCGCTTTTTCTTTTAACAAGCGTGCTCGCGTGCCAGGCTCTTTGCGCGTTAAACTGCGCGTCATTTCTTCGCGCTTTTCCTCGCGAATTTTTTCTTGATCTTTATCGCGCTTAACGACTTGGGTTGCAGCTAGCTTTTTAACACTCCCATCCTTTTGCAGCTGAAAAGGCTGCTGGCAGTGACTACAGCGCACCGATCTCCCTACCAAACTCGCCAAAGCTGGGTAAGCGGCCTCACAGTGGGGACACTTAAACTTAGCTGCCATAGTTACTTAGCATCTCTCATTGAGAGCAGACTCCAGCGGAATTAAGACCTGCGCAGTATAGCGACTCATTATGACCACGCATGCCCATCATCGTGGTAAATTCTTAACCGTACACCCTGTAATTGGTGACTCCCATCACCCACATTCTGCGTATAAGGCTTTGTCTTTGCTTCAGATAGAACATAATTTCACTATGCCGTCTGCTCCCAGTGATCCGGATAAGTTAAGCGAAAGTGATCCTGAATATCCATCTCATAGCGAAACTATGCAAGAGACGGTTCAAACCGAATTAACAGAGACCATTGTCGATGAAGTTGTCTACGCAGATGCATTAGCACAAACAATTAGTGAAGATGCATTTAGCCCCGAAGGTGTGCGTAAATTACTCAGCAAAGAGGAAGAAGACGATCATATCGGCAGCATTCATAATAATTTATTAGATACCGTCGATGATGCCGATGTCGCCGGAATCGCAGTCGATTTTCAACCTGAAAATACCAAAAGTGGATTAAGCACTACTGCTGCGCTCTCCTCGCTCACTGAATCAGATCCATTTGCTGATGCTGAGAGCATGAGCACTGATGAAGCCAACCAATTATTGCAAAAAGATGGCATCCCCAGTCGCTACACGGTTTCGACATCATTGGGCAAAGGTGGCTCTGGTCAGGTTTTTGGTGTTAATGACACCGACCTTCAACGAGAAATTGCTGTAAAATTTCTGCATCCAGAAGCAAGCAAAGATGTCATGCATATGGATCGCTTTTTTCAGGAAGCGCGTCTCACCGCTTCCTTAGAGCATCCAAATATTTTACCTGTACATGAACTTGGTATTTCTGATGGCGGCCTTGCGTATTTTACCATGCGTAAAGCCAAAGGTAGTTCACTTGCTGATTTATTGGCCATAGCTTGCGGTAGCAAACATATTCCTGAGGAAATTCAGTCCTACAACGCACGCGTCAATATTATTATCAAAGTCTGTCAAGCTATCGCCTTTGCTCATAATCAGGATGTTATTCATCAAGACATCAAACCTGGTAATATTATCATTGGTGAATTTGGCGAAGTTGTACTGATTGACTGGGGTACCGCTAAACAAGTAAATGAATCAGAAGAAGAAAGTACGAGTAAGAAACGCAAGCGTTTAATGGGTACACCCGCATACATGGCGCCTGAACAGGCGCGGCGTGAATACGCCACTAAATCATCTGATATTTATTGCATCGGCTCAACGTTTTACCACCTGTTGACATTTCAATTCCCAGCGTGGTCAAACGACCTTGAATCTTTTTGGGAAATGAAACGAACCGGATTTATCAATCCACTACCTGCTCAGGTTCAACAACAAGTTCCTTCACGATTACTCGCTATTGCGCGCAAAGCTATGGCGCCTAACCCACATGATCGATACGCCGATATTCAAGATTTTATTAATGATTTAACCTATTACCAAGAAGGCCTCTCGATTAGTGCTTATCGCGATACACCAATCGACATCCTCAAACGTTGGTATACCCACAATAAGCGTGTGGTTTGGGCTGCTTGCGTCGGTATAGTAATTGCTGCAATATTTGGCTATTTACTCTATCAAGAACATCTCAAAGAACTCAGTTCTTGGAAAATTTACGACCAAGAATCCTTCGCTTATACAGATACCAGTGAACTCGCTGACCGCTGGTATGCTACCAGCTATCCAACCTGGGTCTTTGCCGATGAGCAGGAAACTGCTTTTGATAAAAAAGGCTTTTGGAAAGTCAAAGATGGCCAATTACTCGCTGACAGCATCGGTTTTTTTGGCGCCACCAATCTCAGTTATCGCCAGCGCATCCCTGGGGACATAGCCGTCGAATGGGACCTCGTCCTCAATAACAAAAACATCAACCTCAATTGTTTTATCGGCGGACGCAATCGCTTTAAAGGTTATACCATTCATGTGAACGGTTTTTCCAAAGATAATTACATCGCATTAACCAAAGGCATGCGTGACGGCATCTTAGAAGACGCCTTCACCGGTGAATTACTAAGCCAAGGCAAAACCTTTCGTGTTCGTTTGGAAAAATTTGATGACATGGTTCAGTTTGCCATCGACGGCAAGATCATTATCTCTTACCAGGATCCAGAATTTTTAGTCGGATCGGATCATCAATATTTTGGCTTTGAAATTGCAGAGAATTCTGCACTCATCGATAACGTCACCATTTACAATAAGCCATTACCACTACGCATCACCCCACTCACGGTTGGTCACAGCTATTACAGTGATGGTGATTACACCAAAGCTGCACAGGTTTATGACGATATTATCAAATCCTATCCAGATGCTGAAATCACCCCCTATGCACACTATCGCTTAGCTCGTTGCAAATCAGAACTCGGTGAAGATATCGAAGCACTATTAATTTTTAATGGCTTTAAACAGCTCTACCCACTCCATGAGCTCATACCGCATGTTCTTCTTGAAGAATTACGAATTTATCTGAAAAATGATAACTGGGATGTTGCCGAAAAATCACTCAGTGCTCTGAGCAGCAAACAGTATTCAACGACAATACGCAAGACAGCCATACGCTTCTTATCAAAATATTATATCAACAAATTACCCAACAAATCAACACCAGGCACTGATGAAAATAAAGAATTACTACAAACACGTGGCCTATCATTTATTTCGTGGTGCCAAAAACTCGATATACAACCTCAGCCATTCAGTGCCTATCAATCAATCATTGGCAAGCTAAACAGATTCGGCTTACATCAATTCATTGTCGACAACTTTAAGTTTGATCGCAAAGTCCTTATTGATGCCTTGAATAACATGGGCAAGCACCAGGAAATAATTGACAATTATAAAGACTTTCCAAAACGTCGCGCTGGCTTCTTAATAATGATGGGTCAATACGAGCAAGCAATGAAAGAATATGGACACGAAATCTTCATGAAGGTCCGTGACCTGAAGCGCAACAATGACCTCGATGGCATCAAAGCATTATTTCCAAATGATCGCAGCCAACACGCTTCACTGCTCTACAGCAATCAACGCTACGATGAAGTTATTGAACAGTATAGCGATATGAATCGAGACTATGTTCGCTCACTCATGGCTAAAGGCTTGTACCAGCAAGTCATTAAAGAAGGACGCCTGCAACCACACCTGGTCCACACAGCAATGATAAAAATAGGTGATTATGATCGCGTCATTAAAATAACTGAAATTGATGATGCGCGTCACCACCTGGCACTTTATCATAAAGGCTTTGTCTTATTCACACAGGGTAAACACCAAGAGGCATTCCAAGCATTTAGACAAAGCGAAGCGTGGCCGATGGATTTTGGCTGGGGACATCACCTACAATTCCCGCGTTATGTCATGACTCCATTTCTTCACTATCTTAAAGATAATGACAAAGTTAAATTGCTTACTACCTACAAAGAATTCGAACACCGCTTTAAAGAGCATTTCAAAGGTGATTTATCTGATCGCTTAGGTATCCTCACCGGATCACTAAGTCCCGAAGCTTATAGAGCTAAAAAACCTGGGCGAGAATTCGATCTCGGCTCAACACCTGGATTGTACTTAGGTCTCAAAGCTGAATTAGATGGCGATAAGCAAAAAGCTTTAGAAAGCTATAAAATACCGCACAAATGGATGGATCCGCCAACAACCGATTTTATCGAATGGCGGATAAAAGAACTCTCAAGATAACTTAATCTGCGCCACCAAAGAGCCTGTGTAACCAAGACGCCTTCGGTGTTACGCCGCTACCTTCTCGTAAAGCGTCCAGAGCATCAGCGAACTCTTTAGGATGCTGGAAACGTTTGGACGGTTCTTTTTCGAGTGCCTTTTTCAAAATACCGACAATACCCTTACTTATTTCAGGTTTCTCATCGCGAGGATTAGGCATCGGATCTTTAATAATTTTCATGATTGTTTCCATTGGGGTTACACCCTCAAATGGACGATTACCAGTTAGCGTTAAATACATCGTGACGCCTAGTGAAAAGATATCACTGCGTATATCAATATCAGTGGTTCCCAATGCTTGCTCTGGTGACATATATGCTGGGGTGCCAACTAACGTACCAGCCATGGTAAGTTCTTCATTTTCGTGTTCTTCCTCGGGTGGTCGCGCCATACCCAAGTCACCAATCAACGGCGTCCCATCATAACCAAGTAAAATATTAGCCGGTTTTATATCACGATGCACTAATTCAGCATCTTCGATGGCCTGTAAACCATGGAGAATGCTAATAAACATCGAAATTACTTCTTTTTCGCTAAGACTGCCATCCTTCTCTAATACCTGCGCCAGATCGCCCCCAGAAACGTATTGTAGGGCCATATATAAGAAATTGTTATCTTTACCAACATCGTGAATAGAAACGACATTTGGATGCGTTACAGCGGCTGCAAGACGTGCTTCGCGGTGAAAACGCTTTTCATACGTTGGATCTTCGTTGAATTTAGGATCCATAACTTTGATAGCAACTAAACGGTTGAGATTTTCCTGAACCGCCAGGAACACACTCGACATCGCACCTTGGCCGATTTTTTTCTTGATGCTGTAACCACCAAGTCGCAATGGTTGCATATCAACCTTATTGCCTTTGGCACCTTCAGGCACTTTCAAACGAGCGCTGGACGAGATGCCAAATTCTGTTTCGGGTGTTTTTGACCTTGGTGGTGCAACAATCGTTTCTTCATCAGCATTATCTTGCAATATATTGTGCTTACCGGATATCTCCGACATCGATTCTACGCTCTCTGCCTCGAACGAAGAAGTCTCGTCATCTTTCTTCACTCGTCTGGTTGTCGACGGTACAATACTAGCCCCAATATCGACAGCGACATGGAATCCACTACTTCTTGTTATTTTACCGGCTTCATCCTTGGCACCAAAGTTCACCAACTCTTCACCACTGATAAATACTAAAATCCAAGAGTCACCGATTTCAAAACCCAAATAACGCCAGCTTCCAGAACGCACATTAGGTACCCCCGAACCAGTTTGTGGTAAAGTAAATGACGGAGAAACCGAACCGCCAATCAGCATATTAATTAAACGACCAGCTAAAATATTAGTTAATTCAGATTGTACATCGATAAGATCTTCTTTGGTTACCTCATCGACACCTGCATGTACCATGCGCAAGAACACTTCACGCTGCAGACGTTCGGGCATCAATAATACCATTTGGCCCTTGAGTGGCTCAGTTATTTCAGTCCAAGACCAAGTAATTTTCTTTTTCGCTTCACCGGCAATACTATCAGGCTTAACCACACGACCATCAAGCTCCATGCACTCGAACGTTTCAAGCACAGCCTCTTTTAATGCCTTATCTACCAATGCCTTTATCTTCATTATTTTACTCGATGAGGTCTAAACCTTCAAAGACTGATTTTAAACTGTCAGGTGAAATGGGCTTACAAACCACCGCCGATACACCCTTAGAAATCAATTCCTCAGCCACGGTTTCCGAGGCAGTCGAAGAGATTACCACAACAAAACGCGGTGCCATAGGCGTACCAAATTCAATGCCATCAACTAAAGCATAGCCATCAACATTTGGCATATTGAGGTCAGTTATTAACAAATCGACGCTTGTCGATTTCAATGTATCCAAAGCCTCTGCACCATCTGCAGCCTCTAAATATTCTGAAGCTTCTAATCCAGTACTCGTCACACATTTCTTAACCATGCGGCGACTGAGACCTGAATCATCAACGATTAATACGTTACCTAGCATGTTTATTCCTTTAATCTTTTTGTTTCTGAATTAAACCGCGGATAATAATAGCATCGATATTGTTATCGCCGATAGTCAAACGATGCGCTACCCACTCCTCTTTACCTTGAATGACAATCTCTCCATGAATCAACAAGGGTATTGATAATTGTAAATTATTGCCATCTGAACTGAGACTACGGTGTAATGCGCCAGCAACGATATTAATGATCTCAGCCAAACCATCTAAGATTTCACTGTAATCATCACCTGCATCTTCCAAATCATCAAATCCAAACATTTGCGACACAACGCTTGCAACGTCACTAGGCTCACCTGAAAAACCAACTTGAATTGATTCACCAGCACTGCTAAGGGCTACAAATGCAGCCAAACGTTTAGGATCTGAAACAATATCAGTGGTATCCCATGTATACTCCTGCGTCTTCATACTCGGAATAAGCGTATCTTTGACCGCTTGCTCCAATAAATCTGACCAACCCGCAAGATTTTTTGGTTCAATGCCCATCAATTCATTCCTCTCTGTATAGGCCCATTTATTGGCGCTGACTCTAAAGTTTTCACCCAATCCATGATAGCCTTGGGGATATCATTTATATGAGCAACCATGTCGACTGCACCTTTTTCAAAGGCTACACGTGGCATGCCGTAAACAACACTACTCGATTCATCTTGCGCTATAGTATGCGATCCTGTTTCATGCATATCGAGCATTCCCGCAGCTCCATCTGCACCCATACCAGTCAATAATACACCACATGATTTTATACCCTTAGCTTTTGCAATTGATGCAAATAATAGATCAATTGCCGGCCGTTGGTGATGAACGGGTTCCCCCTCATGAAGACGCACTTTCAAATAATCCGCTACCTTAACGACTTCCATATGTTGATCACCTGGAGCAATATAGACGGTCCCAGCATGAACACGTTCTCCATCCCTTGCCTCTACTATGGTCAGTGGGGAGAGTTCATTAAGGCGTTTGGCAAATGATGTAGTAAACGCCGCTGGTAAATGCTGCACAATCATGATGGCTGGAATATGAGAAGGCAATTTACGCAGGATGCTCTGCAATGCTTGTATGCCCCCTGTCGATGCTCCCATACCAATCACCGAATTGTCAACATTAACGGCAATTCGATCGGTTTTTTTATAAATTTTAGTTTGCTGATTACGCGATCGCTCTATTTGAGCAGTCAATTGCTGCGACCCTATCGTTACTATGCGCTTGGAAAGCTCTTGAACCATTGTTCCAGCTTCAGTTTTCTCAACCACATCAACCGCGCCAGCAGCCATCGCCTCAATGGCACGTTCGCTGCCCTTCTGGGTAAATGATGAACAAATAATTACCGGCGTTGGCTTATACTCCATTATTTTTTTCAAAAACGTAATGCCATCCATTTTTGGCATTTCAATATCCAAGACTAAAACATCTGGATTTAATTCCACAATCATGTCACGCGCTTTAAATGGGTCTGGAGCTGACCCTATAACTTCTATACCATCTTGCAGACCCAATTGTCGACTGAGAACCTGGCGAATGATCGCCGAGTCGTCCACTACCAGCACTTTAACTGAGACTCCGTGAAATGACATCAGCGTAGTGCCTCATCAATAATGGATTCATTATTGATTGAAATAGAAAACAACATGGCGACATCGTCAATCAATAAACGCATTGAGGAACTTTGGCTACTTAATTGATCCCAATAGGATTCGTTATAAGAGGAAATTGCAGGTGTTGATATCAAAAGCGGTTTTTTGTCTTCAGATAATTCATAGAATAAGGTTCCTGCCAAGACATTTGCCAACTCACCCATTGCATCACGTGCAATTACTGAGTCTTCACAACGCTGATCAATAGCTATTTCCTCGTCTAATAAATTACCAACTAATGCGCGACAAACTGACTCTGGTAAAAGCAAAGTCATTGAGGCGCTGGTATCACCATCAGCACTAATGTCGACACGTATACCTGATTCCGGACAAGCGTCTGATTCCGCTAATTCTGGCAGATCACACAACAAGAATGCATGCTGTTCGATCGTCTGCGAAATTATATCAAAAACTTGCTGACTTTTAGTGGTATTCATCAGACATCGTTCCCTACAGTTTCTTTAACCACATCGGCCAAACGTTCAGGCTTAAATGGTTTGCCAATAAAATCGTGAACACCTTTTTCCTTTAATTCATTGATACGATCTTCACTTCGATCAGAGGAAATCATAATTATAGGGATTTGACAAGTTGTCTCATCACCGATCAAGCGATCAACTATTTCACCACCATTCATACCATCCATATGAAAATCAAGTAAGATTAAATCAATTTCCTCGGCATCTAAAACATCAAAGGCCTCTTCCCCACCAGCAGCCTCGTGGACACCTGCTATATCAAGCGGTGCCATACCCACTGATTTACGAATGGCCTTGCGTGCCGTTGCTGAATCATCAATGATTAAAATGTCTAGTCCCATAATTGCACCTAGATTTCCTTTAACTCACTTGCTGATTTTATTTCAGTTCGTCCATCATTCAAAAATAACTTCATAGTACGCGGCCGAGTACCACCCACGTCTTCCCCTTGAATAAGCAGGGAATTTTTCCAAAGAATCTTTCGGGCTACTGCTAGGTTTTTTTCACCTATTCGAAAGCGATCATCACATTCAATAACTCGCGCGGCGCCAGCGATTTTGATTACAAGATCTGTCCGACTTGCCCCCATATCGAATAAACTTTGCAATAACGCAGAAAATCCAGTGTCTACGTATGAAGACGGTTTTTGAGCGGCTCGCTTTGGATTCGAACGCGACGACGGCAACATAAAATGGCCGAGACCACCTATTTTTAAATTGCAATCGTAAACCGAGACACCAATGCATGATCCCAATGAATATGTAATTAACTCCGACGACTGAGAATCGCTAGTTTGCCATTCGCCAATGCCAACGCAGAATAATTCATTATTTTTTGCTTGATCTAAAGGACTATGCATCAGGTTCATTTATCCACTCTACACAGCTTTTCTTAGATTTATACAATTATTTCTCATTACTAAACCTTTGTTTATTATATATGGTTGGTTTTATACATTTAAATTTCCCTACTAGTCCAGTAAGACTCTCAGCATGGCCAACAAATAAAATTCCATCATCCGCCAATAATCTGTTTATCTCTGCTAAGAGCTTAGCACGAACAGCATCGTCAAAATAAATCATCACGTTTCTGCAAAAAACAAAATCCAATGGGCCATTTAATGGAAACGGTGGATCGGCCAAATTACACCGACGAAATACAATGCGTTGTTTAATACGATCAGAAATTTCGTAATGAACCGATCCATTAATAGAACGCTTAAAGTATTTATCTAACATTTCAAAGTTTACACCATTTATATTCTTTTCGCTATAAACACCATCTTGAGCTGTTCGTAAAACTTTGGTGGAAATATCTGTCGCTAAAATCTTCCAGTCGACCAAGGTTTTCTCGAAAACCTCCTGCGCTATAAGCGCTAAACTATATGGCTCTTCACCTGTGGAGCATGCACACGACCACATGCGAACTCGTCCTACACCTGCCTCGCGCATTTCAATCAGACGTTCTTTGAGCAGATCAAAATGATGAGGTTCCCGAAAAAAACTGGTGACATTCGTTGATATAGCGTCCAACAAATCAATTATATGGGCACCACTAGCATCTGTTTCAATTATTTCTAAGTAATCTTTAATGTCTGTTATTTCTAAGCGGTTCATGTTTTTACGTACGCGCATGCATAAAAGCTCTTTTTTTTCATTACTTAAAGCGATGCCACTATAATCGTAAATGATCTTCCTAAATCGATTAAATACTTTCGGTGAGATCATTTTGATAAATACCTTAAAAGTCTTTCATTTCTTCTTCGCTCAACGGAATTACTTTTTCTGGACTAACCTTTTCACCTAGAAATTCATTTGTATCTATTTGACTATTCGGCTTAGCATCCTCTGATTCTTTTCTCGTTGTACCTCGAAGAGCCTCAATCTGGGCATCACTTTCAATATCTTCATCCGCGGTTTCCAGCATAGCTTTTTGAAATATTTCAGATTTCGCTTCTTTTTTTCCACCCCAACTGGTTTCTACAACACGCGTGGTTCGATTAACCTTGGTTGTTTTAGCCTTCTGAATTGTTATTGATTCTTGTGAGGTCGCAATGTATTGACTGCCGCCCTGCACGACTTTATCCAAAGTCGAAACCAACGCGGTTAATTCACGCGACTGCGATTGAAGCTCTTCCGCAGCAGACGCAGACTCTTCGGATGTTGCTGCATTAGATTGAGTTACGCGATCCATCTGCGAAACAGCAGCGTTAATTTGGTCAATACCACGTGCTTGCTCATTACTCGCCAACGAAACATCCGATGAAAGCGTTGCAACATTACCGATTACTTCTTTGATTTTATCAAAAATGGCGCCCATTGCTTCAGCCGCTAAGGCACCACTGTTTGCATTCTGCTGGGCCTCGTCGATCAATGCAGCTGTATTTTTTGCCGCTTCAGCAGAACGTTGGGCCAGACTTCGCACTTCTTCTGCAACAACCGCAAAGCCACGGCCAGACTCACCGGCGCGAGCTGCTTCGACTGCTGCATTCAGGGCTAATAAATTTGTTTGGAATGCAATATCATCAATTGTTTTAACAATTTTCGCAGTTTGATTGGATGAATCGCGAATGTCTTCCATGACTGACATCAATTTATCCATTGCATCGCCACCATGTTCAGCAGAAACACTCGCATCCATCGCTAAATTATTAGCAGTCTCGGTGTTCTCAGCATTTTTACGCGTCATCGAAGACATCTCTTCAAGACTTGCACTGGTCTCTTCTAAACTCGACGCTTGTTCATTTGCACCATAGGCCATTTGCTGACTCGCCTGCGATACCTGTGAAGAAGCAGTCATTACTTCATTCGAACCGATACGCAGACGGTCAATAACGTCTTGCAACATACTGCTGAGATTTCTGGTATAATACATTGCCACAGCTATACCGACTACAAATAACGCTAAACCGCCTACAACAAATGACCAAAACGAATAACGTTCAGCCCGTTCAACTTTCGCAAAAGAAATACCCGACATCTGATCCAGCGAGACTGACATTTGACCCAATGTATTTGTAATAGATGTATGAGCAGAAACACGGACCAATTCATCATCAACAAATGTATCGAATTTTTTCTGTAAATTATTAATATTCGACAACACCTCATCGCATGCTTGGTCAATTTCTACTGCTGCGGTCTGTGTGTGGAATTGTTTCATTCCATTGACAAGTGCTTCGAATTGCTGGTCTACGTTTGATTTAATATCACCACGCGTTCCACCGCCAAAACGAAGGTCCATGGTCGACAACTGAACAAGTCGTGCTTTGGTAACTGAGAGTAACGCTAATGAACTAATTAATTCTTTGGCATTGCGTTTAGCCAATAATTCGCCCAACGTTTTGCCTTGTACCGCAAAGGCTTGCTCAACTTGAGCTTTCGCATTATCAAAATTTGATTGTTTAATGGCTGGTTCAGGAGGGTCCTCACCCTCTTTGACTTCAGGTACAGGTTCAACACTTACTGCTGATAAGACGCTGAGCACAGCTTTTTTATGAGCCTGTGTCGATGCATCGATTTCCTCATTAATTTTCAGAAAACTCACCACCTGCTCACTCAACGAATCGACACCTTCATTTATTTGAGAGACCTCCTTAGTCAAAGCATCTCGATTGATGTGCAACGACTCCTCGCTATCAAAAACTTTTTCACTGTTTTGTTTATAGATCTCGTACAAACTGATAAGTGTTTTCACCTCGCTCGAACGTTTATCTTCTTCCAGCAGGGCATCCAAATCGGAAATATCACCGAACAACGAAGAAATTTTTTCTGCGTGCTGGTTCTTGAGTAGATTCACTCGGTCCAATTGGGCACTAGTAGAATGCAACAACGCCTCTTGTTTTGATTGCAAATCAGCGAGATGCAGTTGTACGCTGCGTGTTTTCTCTGCGGTTTGGTTTTCTCCAATAGCAATACGCAAATAAAATATTCCCACTGAAGCAACTAAAATGGTTAAAATAAGGACAGAACCAAAACCTAAATAAAATTTACCTTTTATACTCAGTTGCGTAAACCATTGAGTATGCACCAATAAAATAATGACAATGGTGCTCAATATAAAAATACCAATGAGGATATAGGCATTGATATCTGATTGGGCCATAACCTCTAAGTCATTGGCCGATGTATCAGCGAAACCACTCAGCATCGAACCCAACAACATTAAAAGACAAAACAAATATCTCATGCTTGTGCTTCCACGCCGTCTTGCTCTTTAAGTAAGTTTCCAGATTCTGATTCAAAGTCTTTGGTATCGAACAGCTTATCTAAAGCGAGCAGCATAATTACGCGCTCTTCCCACTTGGCCATAGCCGTAATAAAACGCATTTCATTTTGATTACCCATATCAGGGGCATTCTCTAAATGTTCTACAGCAACATCTATAACTTCAGGAACATTTTCAACAATTACACCAAAGATACCCTGGCCATCTGGTAATTGCACAACAACGACACAGGTTCTATCAGTCACCTCATAGGTTTGTAACTGAAAACGCATGCCCAAATCAGCAATTGGAATAATTTTACCGCGAAGATTCACAACACCTGGAATAAAATCAGGTACCTTGGGCACGCGAGTAATTGGCATAATGCCAACAATTTCTTTGACCGATGCAATGGGAATGCCATATTCTTGATTAGCTATTTCAAAGACTAGATACTTACCAATTAATGCTTCCATCTCATCGGATTTGGCAAATTTACTGGTACCATTTTTTTCTGACATCAGCCCACCTCCGAATGAAGTTGCTCAGGTCCAATATCATTATCCTTAATGGCCAAACGCATCAGTCCCGGCACATCAAGTATCAAACCGACTAAACCGTCTGGCATAACTGCCGCTCCGGTAATACCAGGAGGATGAATCGCACCACCACTCAGACTTTTAATGACTATCTGTTGTTGGCCCAAGAGTTCATCTACTTGAATCGCAGCGCGCTTACCATCTTCTTCGAGAATAACCAAAATTGATTCAGACATATTCTCACAGGCATTATCGACATTAAATAAATCATGCAGTGGGAATATAGACAGCAATTCATCCTGATGCTTGAGCATTTTACCATGCTTGAGCACCATATGAATAGATTCTTCAGTTGGCTGCAGCGAGGTTAAAATTGATAAGATAGGAATAACATAACGTTCTTCACCGACACGCACAACCATGCCATCGATAATAGCCAGTGTCAGCGGCAAGCGCATATTAATGGATGTACCAGCACCTAGTTCAGATTTGATATCAACAACGCCACGTAATCTCTGAATTTCCTTTTTAACCACATCCATGCCAACACCACGACCGGAAACATCGGTAACCGTTTTCGCTGTCGAAAATCCAGGTGCAAATAACAAATCATAGGTGTCGCGTTCATTGAGCACCTGGTCTTTACCAATAATGCCTTTTTCAACAGCCCGTGCTCTTATTTTATCACGATCGATGCCACGACCATCGTCACTGATTTCAATGTGAATATTACCACCGCGATGACGTGCACTCAGTGTAATAGTTGCCTCTATTGGTTTTCCAGCTGCGTGACGCTCCTCAGGCTCTTCGATGCCGTGATCAACAGAATTCCGCACCATATGTAAAAGCGGATCACCAATGCGATCAACAACTGATTTATCAAGCAGCGTATCCTCACCCTCTGTTTCCAAACGGACAGGGCGACCAAGTTTAACTGACAAGTCTCTCACGACACGCGCCATTCGACGAAATACTGGTCGAATGGGAACCATGCGTAATGAAGTACCAATTTCTTGGAGCTCACGAGTAATTTTAGTTAACTGACTGAGTAACGACTCATCAACCGTCTGTTTATTTTCCTCGTGCTGACTCTCGACCACCATTGCTTCAGCAACCACCAATTCACCAATCGTATCAATGAGCTGATCAAGGACGCGTGTTTTTACACGCACTGTTTCATCTTTTAATTTTAGAATTTGGTCATTGGCAACAGGTCGTGGCTTACTTGGTTTTGCAATGCGCGCAGTGCCATTACTGGACGATCCATTCGATGCTTCTTTCGGTTTTTCTTCATCATCGACATTGGCGACTAATCCTGCTCGTTGTTTTGCTGGATTAGCGACGAAGACCTTGCCAGCCTTCGCAGGTACATCAGCTGCCTGCTTTGGGCCGACAGCATCCTCCAATTGTTTGCAAATGTCTGCCAAATCATCTTTGAACGATTTTACCTTTTCACCTTTGCCAAGCGCCTCATCCAAAGCACCGACCATTAATTTTAAATAATCACAGGCCGTCAACAACAAACCGATATGCTGTTGCGTCATTTTTTCACCGCTCTGACGATATTCTTCTAATAATTGTTCACCGTCTGCTGCAAGAATGCTAAAATCATCTAAGGCAAGAAAACCAGCAGTGCCCTTAATCGTATGAAAACTGCGAAACAATGTATCGATTGCAGTGCTTAAATCGCTCTCACCGCTTTCTAAAACCAACAACCCTTGTTCAATAATTTCAACATGCTCACGCGCTTCGATAATAAATGAGCCCAGTAATTCTGGATCGGAAGAAAAGTCTACTTCAGACATGATATTATGAGACCCTCATCATTGCTAAGTTTACACACACTATCATATCTACCACCCCTCGATTAGGTACTCTCTATCTAAGAAACCACTATTGGTGTATTCCTCGTATAATTGCATTCAGACCATTCATCGCTTCCTGCAATTGCTCGGCTTCTTTCATCAACTTTTCACCTAAACTCAGACTATTCTTAGCATTAGTGGCCGTAGTCCTGGTCAGGCCCTCAACTTGAACCAAATCATTTGATACAGAATTCAGTGCCACTGAACCTTGCGCGGTTGCCTGACTCACCTCTTTCACCTGCGAACTCACATGGTCAACCGAAGAGTTAATTTCCTGTAAAAACTCACCGACATTGTCAGTTGCCACTACACTTTGATCGATATTTTGCACGGTACGTGAAATCAGCTGATTGGTATTACTCGCCGCTTCAGCACATCCGGTCGCCAAATTGCGCACCTCTTCAGCAACCACTGCAAATCCACGACCCGCATCACCGGCACGCGCTGCTTCCACTGCAGCATTCAGTGCTAATAAATTTGTTTTAAAGGCAATGTCCTCAATGGTCTTAATAATTTGATCCATTTCTTTGGCATCGTCTTTAATAACCGCCACCATGGACTGCAAATTATTCATCGCTTCCAGGCCCTTGGTTACCGCAACGCGTGCGATTTCAGCCTGATCTTCTACTGACTTGGCATTACCAGCATTATTTTTTGTCATCTGACTGACTTGATCGATACCAGCAGAAATGCTGCCTATCTTATCAGCCTGGGATCCAGTCATACTTTTAACTGAATCACTGGTCTGAAATACTTCATTTGAAACTGAGCTAATGCCAGCACCACTTTGTTGTAGCGACACCACAATATCATTAACCGGTCCACGAATGCCTTTGTTAATAATCATAGTCATGATGAAACCACAGAGCAGCAACGATACAGCCATAATAAAGACACTGAACCAGCGTTGCGACACACTCTTTTGTTCAGAATCAACAATAACGTTTTCAGTATTACTACGAATAGCCAGCACAGCACTGTCGATAAGTTTGCCGATATGCTCACGCTCAGAATTGAGCTTCTTTAAAATCGCATAATCAGCTTCCGTTGATTCGTCAACGGCGCTGCGCTTATACAACGGCGTCGCAATTTTTTGCCAAGCCAATAATTTCGTTTTAATATCTTTTACCTGTTCAGTAATTTGAACAGGCAAAGCTTTATTAATAATGAGCACATCAGCTTGACTGGCTGTCTTGGTTAATACATCCGAAGCCTTGGCAATCTCCTCTTCTTCACCAAGGAGATTGCCAAGGTCGTAAAGTTCCATTCCGTTTTTATAGGATGTACGCAGTTCGTAACTCTGAATCGTCGCCGGGAACAGACTGTCCTTCGTCGTCTGTAAGGCTGCTTCCGTTTTTAAGCCAAAAATACAGCCCAGTGTTACCGTCGTTACAAAGGCAACAATAAGAACAATAACACCAGACCATATTTTAGCTGTTACGCCCATGAGTTCGTCCTATTGAATACTCAGCACCTTGATGCCAGTGGCACCTTCGACACTTTTCTTATCGACATAGCCAACGGCACCCTTCTTCGCAGCAATGGCTTTAATCATCGCCGCATCATCAGCGTGCTTATCAGGCATACGTCCCTTACCAGTAAAAACCTGTTTCTTCCAAAAGGCCTTAAACTGGGAAGGTGTCTTTTTGACGTTGTTTTTCAAAAATGTCTCGTTCAGGGTTTTATCTGCATGGGTATAAATGGTCACTTTAGTGCCATCAGTCCACGAAGATTTTTTGCCCAGATACATATTTTTTATATCCGATGCCGAGACAGAGGCATCAGCACTATCAGCATGCACAATTGCTACCACTTCCGCAGCCAAACGCTGGGAGCAGAGAATTAGAAAGCATGCCGAGATTAGAAGTATTCTCATCTCTCGGTCTCCTAAAATGTCACTGTGGTTTTAAGTGCAAACATTTCCCAATCTTCTTCATCATTTGTATCCGCCAATGCTGTACCATTAATAATATGGACTTCGGCTTTCACATTCCAATTATCGTTGATGTCATATCGAGCAGCAAAAGCCAAATCTTTCTGCCATGCTGAGTAATCTATGGTGTAACCACTACCGTCTGTGTCATCTCGGTCATCCAAATAATCAGCATAGTAAGCCGCAAAAGCCCATCTGTCGTCCAAACGATAGTCCGCTTGCACATACCAAGCGCCCCAACGAATATCAAAGACCGATGCGCCAGCCTGCCTAAAAGTACCTGTGCGCGTCAAGTACTCAGCAGCAAAAATCCAATCACCAATTGTGTATTCAGCCCCAACAGATCGAGTAATAAACGATTCAACATTCAAATCTAACTGAGCAGATACAATAACTGGCGCAAATGTGGGCGGTAAATTTTGAACAGTGTTAATAGTCGCATTTAAATCCCAGTCTTTGGTATAACCATAGGAAAGGTTAAAACGCAAACCCTCAAGTGGCGTATTGTAAATAAGATTACCACCAGCAGTGTACTTCATATGACTATCAACCTCATCGGCACCCAAGGCTTGCTTTACTGAGCCGTTTTCGGGAATATTCAAAAAACCATAATATAAATTATATTCAAAGTCACCCGCCGATGGCGTTGCAAAAGTTCCATAAGCTGTCAAACCATCAACAGCCAATGTAACGTCGCGAAAGCTAATGCTATAAACACCCTGTGGCATTAAAATAGTTGTCCGCGCAACATCTACGTCTTGGTATTCATTATAAAGCGTACTTGGTAGTTTAACACGGCCAAGACGAAGGCCAACCAAATCGTTAAATTTATGATCCACATAGCCCCAATCGATCATGAACTCATTATTTCCAAGATCGCCTAGATCTCGTGAAAAGAATTGCATACCAAAGCTAGTCTTTTCATCAATTTCCTTACGAAAATTAATGCCGAATTCATTATACTCCATCGAACCATCCTTGGATTCGACTAGATAATCATTGTCAGATGATTTAAAGTAACCAATACTGGCAAAGCCATGTATTTCGATATCACTCATATCGACAGCCATTGCACTGGAGCAACACAGCCCAGTTCCCAACAATGCACCGGTTATAAATTTTCTCTTTATCATGAGTATACTCCGTTGGTTTTATTAAAAGGATTACCTAATATAAATACCACATAAAGATAATAGTCAAGGACACTATAATCTATTACAAGCTTAACACAATATTAACAATTACATATTAAATCCTTGTTAGTGATTATTGTAATTATTTTTTTATTTTTTAATGAATTAATATTAATTTCTAAAAAATAATTATAGTGTTTTGTACATAAAGTAACATTGATTGTTTCAAAAGGCACGACAATCCTATGGTATAACATAACCTTATGACTTACAAGCTAAAAATACAGGGATTTAATGTAAACCGTTCTGATATTTTGTGACACCAATTGCTGTATCGTTTATATCTAGTTTATAATTGGACTTGCACTGAAAGACCGTCATAACTCATAATGATGTTGTCAGGAAGTCGATCCAACCACTCACTGTGACACACTTCATAACCCATATGTACCAAATAGCATGTTAAAGGTTTAATACGTTGAATTAATGTTTCAGCCTCTTCCCAATTTAAATGTGTTTCATGTGTTTCATCGCGAAGCATATCAATTACTAAGACTTCAATATCATTTAAAACTGTTTCTAACGTTTCTTCAGGAATTTCTTTGAGATCAGTTAAATATGCGAGTTTTCCTAGGCGAAAACCGCTTGTTCTGCCCGCTGGACCATGGCTCATATAAAAACTTTGTACGTCTATTCCGCAAATGTTAAAATTTTCACCATCTTTAATAGGAATGGCTCGCAACGCCGGGCTACTCATCTCATAAACAGCATGTGCATCACGAAAACAATAAGGAAACATTTGCAACAATGTATTCAAATGACTTTCATGCGCGTAGAGTGGTATTTCTGAACCCATAAGCCTGTTCAAATGACGCAAATCATTCAAACCGTGACAATGGTCAGCATGGTCGTGTGTTATTAAAACCCCATCACATCTACAGATACAGTCTGTTGGATATTCATACATCTTTGTCCGTTTATAGGGGTCGCGGAGCTGATGCATCAGATCCGGTCCGGCATCGATCAGGATTACCTCACCCCCCGGTCCTTTTAATATCGCTCCAGAGCGACGGCGATGATCACGCGGATCATTGGACCACATGTTGGGATTACCCCAAGGCGGATTCCCATGACTGGTTCCCGTTCCAGTTAGAATTAATTCCCATTCAGCCATGAATTAATGCGTTTTTACGCTTCGATGCCTAATTGCTTCAGGACTTCTGGCTGCACTGACTTCGGATTAGCCTTACCACCAGTCGCTTTCATCGTTGCACCGACCAAGCGACCAACAGCAGCCATTTTACCGCCCTTAATATCCTCAACGACCTTTGGATTTTCTTCAATCGCTTGCGCAACCCATGCGGCTAAGGAGTCGTCGTCCTGTTCCTGTATTTGACCACGACTAGTAAAATATTCAGTCGCCGTTTCTTCAGAATCAAATAATTCATCACACGCTGCACGCGCTACAACGCGAGCCACCTTACCTTCATCAACCAGAATAATGACCTCAGCCATTTTATCGATTGGCGCAGCTTCTTCTAAGGCTTGATGCTTCACGTTGGCTAAGCGCATTGCTTCTTCGCGGGTCCAGTTTGCCGCTAAACGTGCCGGTACTTTTTTCTCTACTAATCTCTCAAAATAGTTTGCTGTTTCCTGATCAGCACAGAGTTCGTTAGCAACCTTTTCTTTAAAGCCATACTCTTTAACGAAGCGCTCTTGGCGAATGCGCGGCATTTCCGGCATCTCTGATTTAATCTCATTGATGCGCTCATCGCTGATCAGCAATGGTGGTAAATCTGGTTCGGGGAAATAGCGATAATCAGCAGCACCCTCTTTACCACGCATATCAGCCGTGGTCTTGGTATCAGGATCCCAGAGTTTGGTTACCTGTTTCACCACATCGTCATAGGTACCAGCCTGCTTATAAGCGATTTGCTGTTGAACCTCGTGATTAATCGCTGCCTCAACGGCACGGAATGAGTTTAAGTTTTTAATTTCAACTTTAGTGCCGAATTCCTCAGTACCTTTTTCGCGAATCGAGACGTTGGCATCACAACGCAGCGAACCCTCCTGCATTTCGCAGTCAGAGACATCGGCGTATTTCAATAAACGTTTTAATTCAACGAGGTAAGCATAAGCCTCAGCAGCACTGCGCATATCAGGTTCAGAAACGATCTCGCACAGTGGAGTGCCTGCACGATTCAAGTCCACCTCTGAATAACTACCACCAGATTGATGCACTAATTTACCGGCGTCGTCTTCCATATGGATACGCGTCACGCCGATGGTTTTTTGGCTGCCATCTTCCATATCGATGACCACCTTACCATTGGTGCAATAGGGTTCGTCGAATTGTGTAATTTGATAACCACGCGGTGAATCCGGATAGAAATAATGTTTACGATCGAATTTGCTGAAATTGTGAATCTCGGCGTCGATAGCTAAACCAGCTTTGATAGCGAGACGAACGGCTTCTTCATTGATCACCGGCAAGCTACCTGGCAGACCCATGCTGACCACATCAACCTGGCTATTAGGCTCACGACCAAATTGATGCGTCGCACCCGTAAACATCTTAGTTTTGGTGTGTAACTGGACGTGTACTTCCAGACCAACGACGGTTTCATATTCAGTCATCTCAACTCCTTTTACCACTGCGCCAAATGCGGGGCGTAGATTAAGCGTGTCCACAAACTGTCCATATCGATTGCCTCACCCATTTGCCCGATAGCATGCCGCGCATGGCTGATATCGCCCCGCAAGGCAAGGCTCAGGAAGTTTTCGATCTGATCAAATGGGATGCAGACGATCTCGTTGCGGTGATTGCTCAAGAACAGACTACCGGCGAAGTCCTGATGTTTGCCTATGCCAATCGCGAAGCCATCCAAGCCACGCTCGATACTGGCGTGGCCACCTACTACAGCCGCAGCCGTCAGTCCTTATGGGTTAAAGGTGAAACATCCGGCTTCAAACAGCGCATCATTGAGGTACGCATCGACTGCGATGGCGATGTTTTGCTCTACGCCGTTGATGCCCCTGGCCCAGCCTGCCACCAATTGCGTCGCTCATGCTTTTCGCATCGCGTAGATAGCGACGGCAGTGTGCACACTGATAAACCCGTTATCGAATAATGCGCTACCTGACCATTTCGCGTAGCAGCGTTCGTTTTGTCAAAGACGGCCACCCGTGGATTCGTGTCGACCGCTTCACCAAAGGCCTTGATCAATTAAAGACTGGCGAAGCCGTCTGTTTAGTTGATGAAAAAAACAAACCCATTGCCTCTGCACTCGCTGATCCTGATCAAGAGATTTGCGCTCGTGTTTACCACAAAGCCGCAAACAAAGACTTCGCCATTCACTCAGCGCTCGATCGTGCCAAAGAAAAACGCCAAGCCTTACTTGATGATGAAGACACCAATTGTTTCCGTCTCGTACACGGTGAATCCGATTTTATTCCCGGTCTACGCATTGAACTGCTTGGACCTGTAGTGCTCATACTTTTACGCGCGCCGTGCATCAAAGTTTATTTGAATGACATTATACAATGGTGCGCCAAGCATTTTCCTGAATTAGAAATCATCATTAAAGAGCATATGGATGATTTGCGCAAACATCCCTTGCGTAGCTACGGACCAAATGAACAAAGTCTTGACCCTAAGCGGGAATATATCGGCAAAGAACTGGGCACTGAAGTCATTATCACCCCCTGCGCTGATTTAGCGACCGGCGTTTATGTCGATCAACGCGCAACCCGTGCATTTCTCAGACAACACTGCATCGACAAGAGCATAGCCAATGCATTTGCCTACACTGGATTGTTTTCGAGTAGCTTATTGCAGGCTGGTGCCAAACACGCTGTGGATATCGATATTGCAGCGCCGTCCTTGGAGACCGCTCAACGCAATGCCGCCCTGAATCATGTTGCCGACAAACATACGATTGCCGTGCAAGATAGCATTCAGTATTTCAAAGAAATGCGGGATACATTTGACATCATCATCCTCGATCCACCGACTGCGGCACATGGCAAAGGCAAAAATCAATGGATTCTGCGCAAGCATTATCCGCAATTATTAGAAGTTGCTGCAAACTGCCTGAATGATCAAGGGTTTTTAGTCGCATGCTGTAATACGCTCGGTAATAAAAAACAATTCGCGCTCAAACAGCACCTAACGCAACATTTTAATCAATTTGAACTATTAACAAATCCGCCAATTGGTGCAGACATTCCAATTACTAAAGGCTTCCCTGAATCCAGCCCATACCAATTACTTATTGCACGCGCACACAAATAATAATTAAATTTTAATTGCTTAAAAAATAAACAGCTAGTAATCGCTTAATATGACTGGACATATTGCGCCTGCATCGCTATACTTCGCCCCAAAGAGTATCATAAATATCTCGCAATACTTAAATAGTTATATTTGATACTTTGCATACTAAGTATAACTCGATAGGGTAAGACATGACGGAGCAGACAAAGACGATGAAAGCACTCGTAATCGATGACTCACCAACCATCTTAAAAATGATGACCACGTTATTGGCAGATGTTGATGGTGAACTAGAGGTTGTCACTGCACTCGACGGTGCCTTAGGCATCGAAGAAATGAATAAAGAAAAATTTGATGTTATTTTTGTCGATAAAGTTATGCCCAATATGAATGGCTTGGAATTTTTAGAAGCCGCGCGCAAATTAGACCCTGATGTTTTTATTTACATGATCACCTCTATCAGTGACCAAAATACAATTTTCAGCGCCGTAGAAGCTGGTGCCTCGAGTTATTTCACCAAGCCACTCGATCCCGAAGTATTTAAAATGAAGGTCAACATGCTGTTGACTAAATTAAAATTTGGTCTGTAACTTATTCAGTTGCTGCTAGCTGCTCAAACAATTCAGCCATTATTGCTTCAACGGCTTCAATAGATTTCGATTTAGCCGGCATACCTAATTCACCAAGATAAGCCCCCTGCCCCGCATTACGTGCGCCAACGATACAGCCGGTTAAACCGGGATTGCACAATAAAATGCCAATAGCTAATTGGGCACAGTCCATATCTGCTTCTTCTGCAACAGCAGCAATTTTATCTACCGCCGCAACATGTAATTTGAAACGTTCGCCAGTGTAATCTTTATGCTTGGCGCGACCATCACCTTCTGGAAAAGTACGATCAGCAGTCCATTTACCAAAGAGCATACCGCGATACAGCGGCGAATAAGCAATGCAGCCAATGTTTTCTTCAAAGCAGTACGGAATAATCGATTCACTCGATTGCGGACGCAATAAACTCAGCGGTGTTTGTAAGCTATGCAATGGCACCCCTGTCGCTTGCCATGCTTTCATTTGATCAACATCAAAATTACTCACACCGATATAACGAATCTTTCCGGCTTTTAATAATTCATCACAAGCACGTGCCGCTTCTTCTACATTTTGTTCAACCGGCCAATGCTGTTGATACAAATCAATGCAATCAACCTGTAAACGTTTCAAACTATCATCACATTCAGCAATAACTTCCTCATAGGATGCCGAACGACGCATCGCATCATTATCGGTGCCCAAACCAAATTTAGTAAAAATCATTGGTCGCTTATCTTCAGGTAATTCCTGCAAAGCCTTGGCCACCATTTTTTCGCTATGGCCACCACCATAAATCGGAGCCGTATCGACCCAGTTAACACCAGCATCAACGGCAGCATGAATAGCGGCAATACTATCAGCGTCATCCTGATCAGCCCACATCCAACCACCAATGGCCCAGGCACCAATGCCAATGACAGAAATATTGAGCTCGGTTGATCCGAATTGACGTTTTAGCATAGCTGCTCCCTGAATACGAAACGCTATGCAGGAAGCATCAAAACAAAAGTCTGTGTCTGTTTATTGAGGCCAGGATTTACTAGCGTGTTGCTTATCGCCAATCCAGATATGTGCAGCGCAGCCATCTATTCCATCGATAATAGGCAAACTTTCTTCGGCAGGCAGCAAACAAGCCATAGTCGACAGTGCATCTGCTAGTGCTGTATTTGCTGCGATTACTGTTGCCGCACGTGCGGTGCGTATTGGTTGCCCATTTTTAGGATTAATAAAGTAACTAAATTGCTCATCACCAATTACTAATTGTCGGTGATAAGTACCCGAACTCGAAATGGCCTGACCGGCCTTTAAAGAAATGGTCTTAAATACGCGCCCTGGATCCTTGGGATCACGCACGGCTACTTGCATTGTTTCGCCTAAGGCACGCACACTGCTTTCACCATAATGTAAACTGCCGATTAATTTTTGTTTAGTTAATTCATCATAAACCCGGTCTATCATCCAGCCCTTAGCCAAAGCCGATGCATCCCAGCGCATCGTTGTTGGACAACTCAGAGATTTAGTCGCTGCATCCCACTGTGTTTTTTTCAAACCTACATGCTTAAGTGCATCATTTATTGCAGATGTATCTGGAATTTTTTGATTTTTGTCTGCTTGATACCAAACGTCAATCAGCGGCTTCACACTCGGATCGACACTACCCTTGGTCAATCTGTGCATGGCCTGCACATGATTAATAAAATCTTTTAATCCATCCGACACAGTCGTCAGCTTGCCTTGCAAAGCCAGACTCAGTTCACTTTCAGGATTCCAGGTATTGATATGGGCATCCCATTTTTCAGCTCTTTGCAAACCTGCTTGTGCGTGTGCCTGTAATGCTTCAACGGCTTCATTATTATTACGCAATAATTCAATGCGAAATACTGGTTCACCAATGATCGCTGAGCGCTCGACTTTTTTTACATTCGCTAAAGGTTCTTTTGACGCCTGCGGCAGCCAATCAGCAACCTGCTTCGACAAAACTAAGTCATAATACGTCACCAAAAATCGAACACGTTCGACCATTCCACGACACGATAAAGTTGCACCGTTTAAATTGGGAATGTCGCGCTTATGCCGCAAACCTGCTCCATACTTTTTACCGACAAATCGTTTGAGCCAAGAGCGCTTACGGATTTCATTACCATAAGGTTCACGATAGGTCAGCACATCAATACGTTTAATCGAACCATCTTTATTTAAGGCACAGGCATAAGTAAAATGTTCAGTACGCCCAATCGCATTATCAATAAATACGACCCCATCCAAGACACCGTCATTATGCGCAACATAAATACGCTGCAGTTTACCATTCTTTTTAGGGTGGGCCTTACTAAAAACCAGACGGGCTTGCTCGCGACTTAATTCAGGAATAAATTGTTGGCATTGAGCCGACTCAGGAAAAGCCTTCTCTAATGCTGCTTCGATAGTTAAATAATTTTCCTCGGCCATTACACAAACAGACAAGAAAAAGAATAGAACCTGCACACATACGTGTGCAGGTCTACCGATGTTCTGTGTATGGAAACTATACCTTTGCCGGGGCCTAATCACCATGTGTGGACCTCAGAACATCCAGCCAATGCCCATGTTCCATTTATCTACTGCATTGTCTGCATCGTTGTCATAATCTTGATAGTCAATTTTAACCACAACGTTTGGATGTGGTTTATAATCGAAACCATAAGTAATAACGTCGACCATTTTACTTTCGTCTTCATTACCACTTGGTACATCTGCTTGTGTATCGTAAGTTTCATAACGCACGAAGAATGAAAGGCTGTCGCTACGTGAATCACTGATGAATGGCATAATGTCCACACCAGCAAACACTTCGATACCAGTATGCTCTTCACTCACATCTGGTTGAGGCATTGTTTCAGCATCGTCGAGCATGCCCTGCGAAAGCGTAATACCTGCTTTGTAAGGACCTGAATCATAACGACCTTCCAAAACAAGAAGCGTTAAATTACCGCTGTCTGCTTGACCAGATGGATCCTGTGCGGTTGCGCCATGATTTAATGCGCCTGCAAGCCATAATTCTGGAGTTGGACGGTAGTCCAAACGCGCAGTAATCATGATATCTTCAGCAGCACTTTCATAAGCCTTTTGACGTCCGCCACGAATACCACTCGTGCTGAAACCGGCATTACTTAAACCAGCTTGCAGTGCAACTTCATAACTTAATTGATCATTTACATCACCGACAACACTCACACCTGGCTCAAACCATGTGGTTGGCACGATGTATTTTTGTGTATCTGGACGCTCAACACCGAAAAACAAAGTTGGCTCGTGATAGAGGTTCATGATGCTAATAGGCACCAATAAAACACCGGCGCGAACGTGGGTGCTGTCGTTCATTGCAAAATCGAGATAGGCCTGTTCGACTTCAAGTTCACCTTGACCATCATTAACAAAAGCATGTTCAATTTCAATTTCTGAGAAAAAACTGATTTTATCATCGAAGGTGTATTCAGCCATGAATACCAAACGATGTAAATCCAACTGATCGTTGTCAGTTTTTGACTGTGGGTTGTTGTAATGGAGTTCACCATACATACCCCAACGCAATTCGTTGTCGCCTTGACCAATGCGGTCTTGGCTACCAAAGCCGGCGAATGGATCGTTATCAACAGCGATAGCTGATCCCATGGTCAGCGCACTCAGCGCCAAAGTTTTTACTAATATGTTTCTCATGTTAGTCCTTATTGAGAATGGTTATCATTAACTGAGGCGCGAGAGATTAACAAGTCATTTCACCTGTCAAGCGTTAATGATAATCATTATCAATAAGACAGACCAATGGTCTATTATGGATATACGTATCTATATATTGTTCTTGCTAAAGAGTCTGTCGCAGGACTAGGCGCAGGCCAATGATCGCATGGGGCACATCTGGATCGATGTACTGGCGATTACCAGATCGCGAATGCAAAACAATGTCTGACCAAGAACCGCCACGCAGAATGGCTGTACCGCCACTCCCAGTTCCCTGAACTAATTCAGCTGCATTACCGTGCATATCAAAGAAGCCGTAATTATTGCGTAAACGCTGACCAACAAGCTGAACGCCAATATTTGGGCGAGTTTCCTGAACAATCGCATAAAGCCCGATTGTCGCGACACTTTCATCGGTACCCCAACCATAGGGTGTTGAGGAACCGCCGCGACAGGCAGCCTCCCATTGCTCCTGACTTGGTAAATCGATTTCAAATCCCGTCAGCGTTCCGTTATACGTAGCTATATCTGCAATTGCCTCATTGGCGGTCATACCCACTGCAGGCAACTGTGGATCATTGACCACGGCGCCAACTGCTGCCGAAGGCCCCAATGCGGTCCATGGTGAATTACCTGACAAAGCCTGCCATTGCGATTGGGTAATCTCAGTGACAGAAAGGTAATATGCGTTGAGCGTCACTACCCGGTAAGGCTCATCATTCGTGTTGCCCAAACTGCCAGGTCGAGAACCAATTAACGCCTCGGTGTTGTTGACGAGTCGGAAAGCAACCTGATCAACACCCAAAAGGGCCATGTTATAGTTCTCATCAAAATCAGTGACGGCACCCGTGGGTAGGTCCAAAACGCGAATAGATCCGATCCCGGAACTCGGTGGCGCACTGTTGTAATTTGGGACACTGACCGTTGAGTTACTTGATCCAGAACCAGATGTGCTAGAGCCACAAGCTACTAGTAAGAGCGTGGTAATTGCTAAAAACCATAGTAAAACACGGGTATTTTGCACATCTTCCTCTATAAACGTAATAATATCAGTAGTTTAGAAAACATCACTGTTGTTATTTTAGACAATTCTAGATGCACGCTGCTTCGGGGTCAACTGCAATATCACTCTGTGTAGCTCTTGTGCTACCAACGTCTTAACAAAACAACATAGCTCTTGAGTCTCGTTTGCCGTTACTAGAATCCAACCGTACTAGGTTCACCTCAATATGAATAAACTTATATCAATTTTAAGTATAACCATCTTATTAAACACTGGAGAAGCGTCGTTTGCTGGCAGTATGTCCAACTATGCGGCCTCATAACCATGAATACAGCTTTCCAACTTTCTGCATGTTGCTGGAAGAACCTGAGTCGAGCGGGACCGCGGGCGGGCCCCCCTATTTGAAATACTACAGATAAACACAAACCCTCCTTTTTTTAAACAAACAAACCTTCTACGGAGAAACACAATGAACAAATTATTAACCACGCTACTGGTTTTAACGGCTATGTTAGCCTTTAGCCAAAGCGCATATGCTGTTGCAGTAACAAATAATGACACTTTGGTCATTAATGTAACCATCCAACTTGATACCTTACTAGAAATAGAATGGGATGATGGTGCTGGTGGTGTTGCTGACGACTACGCCCCAAGAACATGGGCACTTGGCACTGCAGCAAACGTAGCGCTATCTGGCACATATGACACACAAAGTGATGACCCATTAGCTTTGGACGTTCTAAATTCGTCTACAGTTATTCCAATGGATGTTACAATCCAAATAGATGATGCAGCAGGTGGCTGGACATATGGATTAGCTGCCGGCGCCGACACATTTACCTTGGGATATTCGATCAATAATGGTGGCTCATATACGAACCCAGCATTAGCTGTTGTAGGTAATCCAGGTACTCCCGTTGCACTGACGACCATGGCAATTGGTGCAACAATGAACTTTGAACTAGAAGTAGGTACACCATCATCGGTTACTACTACCAACTCTGGTGCAATTACCGTAACATTAGTTGGTAGCCTACCATAATTTGAAGTTTTAATCATAAATGGAGTCTTCAATGACAAACATACGGCCATCTCATACTCCCTTTCATAATTTTCTCTTGAAAGGGAGTGTGGCCGTTCTTTTATGCTGTGTGCTTACTCAACTACAGGCACTAGCATTTGGACCGCCACTCGCTTTATTTCAAGACATTCCACCCGGCTTTGAGGTCGACTTAAAAAAGGTCGGTCAATTCTCATTTCGCGTTGCGAATCGAAGTAAAAATCCACAAAGCTACGTATTATCAATTGAAGCTCCCCCCACTGATAATCGCAAAAGTTGGGAATACGGGTATGAGCCCATTCCCGATTTATCCTGGTGCAAAATGCATAAAGATGAAATAACTGTACCAGGTGCTACGACTGAAAAGGTCAGTTTAACAATTCAAATCCCAGAGAAACCAGAAAATTACAACAGAAAATTTTTATTTTATGTGCGAATACAGTCTGGAACCAAACAAAACATTGGTGTTGGATTAAGCCTAGTCGCTCGCGTTCTTGTAGAGACTAAAGTTAAACCAGATGTTGACAAATTAGGCGGAAAGGGCCTAGCGTTCGCGCCTGGTCAAATAACCTTAAAAGGCAAGCCTGGCTCTGAATTTTCAGCAGAAGTATTATTGCAGAATAATTTCGGCAAAGACATTAACTTAAAACAGGCTAAATTGTCTGATTTTTATCAAGAATTTAAATTTCAAAGATATCAAAGCAGTGGATTCACCTTATTACCGAAAAAAGGCTGGCTAAGCCCAGTCCCAGATCAAACAGTTAAAAAAGATGGGAAGAATAAATACAAAATTAGTGGAACAATTCCTGATTCGGCGAAAGCCGGAGATAAATATGAGGAATTATTATTTATTAAGCCTTTCCCAGTGAAAAATGAAGAAAAGAAAACTCCAGAAGAAATTGAAGCATCTAGCTTGGCCAGCATGAGCTTTTTGCGAATTCAATATATTGTAGAATAAAAAGATTAGTCATGAACTGGACACAGATATTCACCGCCTGCTTTTTGCTCTTAATTGCAAATAACGCATGGGGTGCTGTGTCAAATGTAAATAGTGGGACACAAGTAAATATTACAATCACTATTACAGTTGGGCCCACAATTCAAAACGTTTTAACTGCGGATAGTGATAATGATGGGTATCTTGATCAATTAATTATTAATTTTGACCAACTGGTCAACATCAATGATAATCTGGGTGGCGCAGATGGATTATCAGGTATTGTAGTTAGCAACGGTTATCAAATAGTACCTGCTGATTATACAATAAATAATACATCCACCCTAACATTAAATTTGATCCCAAATAATGTTCCAGACACAGGTGTCACCCCGATCGTGGATTTCATCCCCGGCATTGGTACCGACATAATATCCGCAACCACTGGATTAACTCAAGATAATCAAAGTTTAATCAGCACAGACGGGGCAAATCCGGTCTTCATGAGTGCCGAATCTGTTGTTGGGTCGTCTATTGTGACCATGCGTTTTTCAGAACCAACCTTTGGCACCGCCACCGGCGTTGGTCCTGTAGAATTCGCGGATATCACCTTTACTGATCTATCGGGTAATGGTGGACCAAATGCCATTAGCCTTATCGACGATGATGCCAGTGACTTAATATTTACTGTTCAATTAGATGCGCCTCTTACAGCAGGCGATTTTGGTTCAGACACATTAACGACCGCTAGTAATGAATTTTTTGATTTAACTGGCTTAGATGCTGCCAACACTACCCTTACACTCCAATTACTCGACAGTACCGCACCTAATATTGCAACCATTGTAACTCGAGATTTAAATGCGAATGGTTATATCGATAGTGTTTTAATTGCAGTCGACGAAAACATCTCTGACTCCACAATTAATCCAAATGACTTCTTTATCTCTGGAGCAGGCACACTCACCCTCGGCACACTACCCGGGGAATTAGCCAATGATAATTTAATTTTATTAGAATTTACCGATGGCTTACTCGACAGTGGTCAAACACCTCAGGTATCTTATACGGCAGGCTCTCTAGTCGACTTGGCTGGCAATGGCATGCCTGACCAATCAGCAACGACACCTGTTGATAATGCAGGGCCTGCAATACTGAGCGCCAATACCGTTACCGATACAACGGTTCGCATTGTTTTCTCAGAACCAGTGGATGATAGCAGCCTCAACTCCAATGACTTCTTCTTCAACGGATTTATCACCTCAGCAGGCAACGGTTATGGCATCGCCTTTAACACCGGCAGCTTCGCCAGTGACAATGAAGTTATCATTACCTTACCTGGCACTGTCGGACCAAATGAGACAGGCATTGTCAGCCTAGATAGCCCAGGTGTCATCCGCGATATTCCTGGCATCTGGAATGATCAAAATACCGGTATTCCGGTAACCGACGGTAATCCAAATACTGGACCTGTACCAGTTAATCCAAATGGACCACGTATTGTTTCTGAAGCGAAACTGTGGGCCCTCGAGGACGATCGTTGGAGCTACAATATCAAAGTCGATGTACGCGAATTAGTACCCGAAGGTCACTTGGGTATGCTCGAACGCTTCGATCTTCAATTCCAATTAGGTGCTGGCTCTCCAGCTGGCATGACCATTACCAAGACCGGTGCCCTCACAGCACGTGTAACCTGGCCTCAGGCACTTGGTAACAACGAACATGTACGCATTACCGTTCAAGTCGATGACTTACCAAGTACCACTCAAGAACTTCAAGATGTTCTCATCTATGTAGTTGACCAACCATCATCGGGTAACTAATGCGCATTTGGTGGTGCTCTATGCTTGCACTGTTTGTCATTAATTCCTCTCTACTACAGGCTGAAGAGCTTGAGCAAGATCCTCGTGCCGATGAAGAAATTGCAGACGAAGAATTAATCATTGAACGGAAAAAATCACTGGTTCTCGACTCAATTAATAAAGCACCCAAAAAAGATGAAGAAGACACTGCCAATGAAGATGACAGCAATGCCTTCGCCGAAGCAGATAAAGACGATGCCAACGAAACAGAGGAAGACACGGCGCAAGAAGAAGAAACGGTCGTCGACAAAACTGAGGAAATTGAAAAAGAAGACAAGGATAAAAATCCTGATGATGTCGTCATCGTCAACGAAGACGCTGAAGACATGGAAAAAACGGAAGAAGAGGAAGACATTACCCCAATCCCACCTCCATTAACTGAAGAGACCTCACCCGTAGTTGAAGAAACTCCTGAAACCATAGACAAAACAGCCGAAGTAACCGCTGGTGAAGTTGGCGTTGGCATTAAAAAAGATAATGTAGAAGAAAATACAGAAACTGAAGTAGTTGAGAATAATGAAACTACTGAGGTCGAAAAAGTTGAAGAGAATGCGGAAGAGAACGCTGATCCTGTACCAGTCCCCGTGCCTGTTGAAGAAAACCTTACACCAGCAGTAAACGAAGACATGCCCGCTGAAAATCCAGAGCCCGTTACTGTTACAGAAGAAAATACTGACACGGTCACTTCAGAAGAAGACGAAGAAGAAACTCCGGTTATCCCAGTTCCAGTGGTAGAAGAAGGAACTACACCAACAATCGTCGAAGAAGCTGCGCCAGCCGAAAATCCAAAACTTACAACGGAAGCAACCCCTACCGAGACGCCAATTACTGAAACAGATACACCAGTAACAGAGGCTACTACTCCAGAAAATCCAAGCACAGAAACAGTAAGCCCTGAAAAGAATCCTGCCGATATTACAACTGAAAATCCAGAAGCGGTAATTGTCGAAGAAGAGGAAGAAACGCCACCACCAGTAGTCACACCAGAAAACCCGACTCCAAGTGATCCAGGTGTGAAAGCAGAAGCAACTACTGGCGAAATTGGTAAAACTCCAGGAGAAGAATCAAGCACCGTCACCAACACTAACCCACCATCTGATGGTGAAGAAATTGAAGATGACAACGAAGAATCAGAAGACGATTGGGAAAATGCGTTCACCACCGACGATCAACCGGGCAATGAGCGCGCAAAAGACCATGAGTCTAAAGATAAATTAGAAGATTTGGAAAGAGAATTTGCCAAAGATAATGATGAAGCTGAATATGAATCCGAAGATTTAGAATTAGTATGGCTTGAAAATGATAGTGATTTTTTCATCACTGGTATCTTGGGGATGCAAAATGATAGCTTTGAATTTTCAACCAGCCAAGGCAGCGTCGATGAAAGCAGTAGCTGGGATGTTCAAGGAATAATTATTGGCGTCAAAGCTGAATCAATACTTCGCGATAACATGCATGCACACATTGATTATGTCATGACTTTCAGTCACGATGGTAATGCTGATAATGACCTCTCTAGTCCATCAACTGATTTATCTGGTAAATCAGATGGTGGTTCCTATGAACGCTATAGCCTTGGTATCGATTATCGATTTAACCCTATCGACAATGTACAAGTCGCTCCACGTGTCGGTTTTTTTGAGTCGCGCCAGGAATACGAATTTGTTAATCGTAATATTCGCGGTGCCAGCGCTACAAATCCAAATGACTTTATGAATTCTAAATTTGATACTATTTGGAATGGTGGTTATATTGGTGGATCTGTTCACTGGAAAGCCAGCGAACAATTAATTTGGTATGCGATCTTAGATCTGAGCTTGCTTGATTATGAAACCAAAGCGAGTCTCAATTTACGCCCAACACTTGATCCTGGCACCTCAATGAAACAAACTGGCGATGGCCTTGGCATTGATCTACGTCTCGGTGTTAATTGGCGGTTTCAAGAGCGTCTCTATTTAGATGCCTATCTGCATATGGCAGATTGGAATGTTGATGGTGATCTCGATGTGAACCTAGCTACTGGATCGAGCATTGATGGCAGCTTAGATGACGCCAGCTTTAATAGTTTATTCTTTGGTGCGGGAGTAAGCTATGCGTTTTAATAAATACCTACTCTTATTTCTCTTTATTTGCGTCGGCCAACATGCATGGTCGGTTACCTTTCCCAATGACTGGGCTTATCAATCACAATTACAGACTAATCCAGCACAAGTCGTTGCTGCCGAACTTGCATTTCCCGTTTTGTTAACCGCTAATGAATTACCGGCAGAAATGATTGACAATGACGGCACGCAAGATGCGCTGGCTAACGGTGGTGACATCCGCTTTACCACCGATGCAGCTGGACTCAATCCAATTCCTTTTGATTTAGTATCATTTAATCCCGGTGGTACGCCGACAGCTGAAATTTGGGTGCAAATCCCTGCTTTAGACAATGTTGCTGCAACAAGCTTTTACATTTGGTGGGGTGCGGCCGGTGCCTCTATTCCTGCATTTAATGATCCAGTTATCGGTCGCAATCAAGTATGGTCGTCGTATACAGCGGTTTGGCATTTAGAAGAAAACCCAACTGGCAGCGCCGGCGATTATGTCGATTCAACAGGTAACGGTTGGGATTCAATTAATACTGGCAATCAACCGACACGCACTGCTGCTGGCACTATCGGTGCGGCTGCGGTGTTTAATGGTGGTCAACAAATTACCATTATGAACTCCGGTGACGTGCCCAATCTCGATACCCCAGGTGCATTTACGCTGCAAGGCTGGGTCTCACAAACCAGCATGACCGGATTTCGCACCTGGTTATGTAAAGGTGATGCCTGGGCTGCTAATAACAACCGCTGGCAATTTTACAATCCGACTAACAACTCGGTTAATCCAGGTATCGGTCGTCAAGGCAGCGAAGCTAACTGGACAGCTGGTGGTGATCCCGATTACACTGGTACGCCTGCTTATTTCACCATAACCTATGATACCACCAATGCCTTATTAATTCACAATGGCACCGCTTACAATCCTCCACGTGCATTTACACCAGGCACTGATGCAACGGCAGCATTTAACATTGGTCGCGCTGGAGGCGGCGAACAATGGTCAGGCACGATCGATGAAGTGCGCATTAGTCAATTTGTGAGACCAACTTCATGGATTCAAACTGAATATAATAACATGAATAACCCTGGGACTTTTTATGCAGCGCCAGGTCCTGTAACAGTTCTCAACGGCCGTTATTTTGTTGGCCCTGGCACGGATTGGCATACTGGCACTAATTGGTCAACGGTTTCTGGTGGAGCTGGTGGAGCTGGTATTCCAGGAGCTAGTCACCTTGCTATATTTGATATTAACTCACCTGCATTGACCGTAAATGCAACAGCTGCAATTACCGTTACCTCCATACAAATCGATAATTTCAGTGGCACTATTAACGCCAATAATCAAACCATTACACTTGACGCATTCGCGCAAACTTCCGGAACCTTTTCTAATACCAATGGCACCTTCAATATTACCGGAGCTTATACAGTCAATGGCGGCACATTTACTGCGACTGGCAACACCACCAATGCCACAGGCGCTGCCAATCAAACTTTTGATTTAAATGGCGCTGCGCTCAATAATTTAAATCTCAATGGAGCGGGTGGCGTCAACATTAATAGTGCGGTTACCATTGCTGGCACCGCAACCGTTACAACTGGTCCATTAAGCGCCGCAGCAAACACTACTTTTCAAGGAAATTTGGTTTGCAATAACAGCGTCAATTTAACTGGCACTACCACATTCTTTGATGGGACCTCTACCCTTTCAGGTGGCACTGAACCAATTTTCAGCACACTGACTGTCAATGCCGGCGCCTCTTTAATCGTTGATCGCGACATTAATGTCACTACTGCAAGCGTAAATGGCACCTTGATAAATAATGCCTATATGTACCTCGATATTCCTCCTGTATTATTTAATGCAGCCGGGATCGCCGATTATGGAGGTCAAAACCAAGATGATTTATGGGCTATTACTAATGGCGGACGCATTATTACACTGACCGATAATACCTGGTTAACCTTTGCCTACGGTTACAATATAACCGCAGCCACTCGCATTAGCTTTGAATTCTTTAGTACAGTTGAAGAAACTGATATTCACTCCATAGGTATGGACAACAATACCGGTATTACCCAAAACAGGAATTTCCGCATTTATGGGACCCAAAACTGGGGCAACGCGACGTATTTAAATTACCCGGGCAATGCAGGAACCTGGATGAGTTTTGATATTCCCATCGGCACTCACTACACTGGTAACCAAAATTACATCACATTGATTCGTGACGATGATGGCAATCTCGGAGGTTTTTCCTCTTATCGTAACGTACGCCTTACCGAAGGCCCCGTCCAAAGTCTTGCTGTAAATGTCAGCGCAACAGGAACACTCGGTGGCAGTGGTAATGTGCAAGGAAATGTAACTGTAGCAGGCGGTGGTACCTTAAGCCCAGGCGCTATGGGTGTTGACGTCAACACGTTAACAGTGAGCCAAGACACACCAGCCAGTTTAACTTTAAATAACACCAGCGATTTACGCTTTGACTTGGGCGCACCAGGTACAGGTGACAGAGTCGCGTTAACTGGCACTACAAATAACTTAACCCTTGATGGCTCACTGACAGTCACAAATGCAGGCGGATTAACCACCGGTCTTTATACGTTATTCACTTACGCTGGAGCACTAACCGATAATACCCTAACTGTAACAATGCCCATTGGTTATACAGGTGTCATAGACCTATCTACACCAAACCAAGTCAATCTCAATGTAACAGAATTAAATATAATTGTAGATCTACAATGGAGTGATGGAACTACTGCACCCAGGACCATGCCTTTAGGCATAATGTTAACAAATGCAACCTCATCAGCATTCTCTTATGCAATATTAAACGCAGGGAATTCCCCAATCGATGTTGAAATCAGCGCAAGCGATTCGGCAAACTGGACTAACTCATCAGTGAATGGTCCAGGACCAAATCTGTTCGTTTTCAACCTAGATGCAGATAATGATGGGTTAGCTGATGGAATAACGAATTTTGAGACCGATCTTTCCGTACCAAGAAGTTTGACTTCTAATCTAGCGGCTAGCAGTACACATCCATTTAAATTGAGCTTCACTTCTCCGTCAGGCAGCACAACCGCCACACCACAAGCAATGCAAGTAACACTTACCGTAACATCACCATAATGAATTTATTAATTCATTATGGTATCAACCGTTAATTCCTCTCCAAGCCGACATTCTAACATATCACCACTTTTAAGTTGCCCAACGCCTTCTGGTGTACCAGTTAATAAAACATCTCCTGGCAGCAAGGTTACATGGCGCGAGATAAAAGTTATTAATTTATCAATGGAATGAATCATCATCCTTGTGTTTCCACTCTGACGAATTTCACCATTTACCGTTAATTGTAATTCGACATCCTGTGGATCTTCAACAGCTGCTGTTGGGATGCATGTCGAAATAGGACAGGATCCATCAAAGGCCTTGGCTAATTCCCACGGGTGGCCTCGCTCTTTAAATTGTTTTTGCAGATCACGTGCCGTCAAATCGATCGCCAAAGCATATGCATGAATATGATCCGTTACATCCGCCTCTGCAATCTGACGCACGGTTTTTCCAATAATCACTGCTAATTCAATTTCATGATGCACATCATTTGAAAAATCAGGTAAGCGCAGCGGCTGATGTAAATCACATAAAGCCGTCGATGGCTTCATAAAAATAACCGGGTCTTTAACCCGATTAGACCCCATTTCCTCAATGTGGGCCACATAATTTTGACCGACACATACGATTTTTTCACTTGGCCATGGTAAAGCGCTGCCATCCTGCATCGATAATTGATAGCTCATTCATAGTCCCCTTTGCGTTTGCGTCGTGCGATTTCAGCTTCACTACTGGCGGCACCGATACCAGCAAAGAGTCCAAATAAATGACTATACCAAGCGATATGCGGATCGCTTGGCAAGACACCAAGTAATGCACCGCCATACACAAGAAAAATAATTAAGGATACAATTAACGGCACAAAGCGCTTGGCATACCAACCATAAAACAAGACGTAACCTAAATAACCAAAGACCAAACCACTCGCACCAATATGGAAATTCTCGCCACCAAAAATCCACACCAAAATCCCACCCATAACAATGATTTCACTGCTGACGCGCCAAAACACAGCGGAACCATGCATCGCAACAATGCTGCCCAAAATGGCAAACGGAATCGAATTGGCCACTAAATGCTCTAAATTGCCGTGTAAAAAAACCGTACACGGGATACCGCGTAAACCAATCCAAGTCCTGGGTAAAATACCCCATTGGTGAAAGGATGTTTCAAGGCTTGCCTCGGTAATAAAGACCGCCCACATCAGCGCTAAAAAACCACCTATATAGACGATGATTGCAAACAAACGGTCTTTCATTATTGCTATGATGACAAAGCCCAGTAATTGGTAAAGTCTGCACACAGGAGTCGCCACATGGATACGCGTCAACTCGGCAATACCGACCTCCACGTCACCTGCTTAGCCTATGGCTGCATGCCCCTCGGCGGTTGGGGCCCTGAAGACATAAGCGACGAGTCACGTGAAAAGGCTGATGCCGCATTAGATCAGGCTATTAGCAGCGGCTACAATTTTTTCGACCACGCTGATATTTATTGCGGCGGTAAATCAGAAAAAATATTTGGTGAGTGGTTATCCAAACGAAAAGACCTGCGCGAAAGCATGGTCATTCAAAGTAAGTGCGGCATTCGTCCCGGCACCGAACACAATCCACAACAGTACAATTTCAGCTATGAACACATCATGCGCAGTGCCGAGCAAAGCATTAAAAACCTGCAGTGTGATTACTTAGACATATTAACCCTCCACCGCCCTGACGCATTGGCGGAAGCATCAGAAGTCGCGCGCGCTTTTCGCGACTTAAAACAACAAGGCCTGGTTAATCATTTTGGTGTGAGCAATCACAGCCCTGGTAAAATTGATTTACTGCAATCGCAGCTCGATGATGCCCTCGTGGTTAATCAAATTCAATTAAGCATACTCCATAGTCAATTAATCAGCTCGGGTGTTGATTGGAACATTAATGACCGCGGGTTTAATCACGACGCCTGTCTCGAATATTGCCAACTACATAATATCTGCATTCAAGCGTGGTCACCACTGGCCCATGGATTTTTAGATGATCGCCCCGTTGCTGACGAACATCCTGATCAAGAAATTATTAAATCAGTACAAGAAGAAATTCAAATTATTGCCCATCAAAACAATTGCAGCCCATCGGCAATTTCGCTAGCATGGCTGCTGCGTATTCCGGGTTTTGTTCAACCTATTATTGGTAGCACCAAACCAGAACGGATTAAAGCTGCAGCCGATGCTGCCTCAATCCAATTAAGCCGAGATGACTGGTACCGTCTGTTCTTAGCTGGACGCGGACAGCGCCTGCCGTAATTCTCCCGGGGAACGCGAATGTCCCCACTCGCAATCATTACTGGTTGATTTTATTTCTACGGGTGCCACCCGGGACGGTCGAGCGCTGGCTCGACCAAGAAAGCGTTGCAGGTCGAGCCGGCGCTCGACCATCCCGATTGTATACCATTAACCGTGAGGCAATTGAATAGGAAAAATTAAACAAAACCTTATTAGGCGTGATCTAATAATTGATGATCAGGATTTTCGCGACGGGCATGTTGTTTTTCCCAGTCATCGCGGAAGAGCACCATTAAGCGTTCACGATTATCTAAAACATAAACCGCATTAAATGGCTTTTTAAAGGTATCAGGATCACCTTCTAACCAAGCACTCGACGAATAGGGCATCATGGTTAATTCGGTATCAACACCGTATTCATCAAGTAAACGATGCTGCATGACTTCAAATTGTAATTGACCAACTGCAGCAATGAATGGATCGGCAGCATGCTGACCGTATTCACGCAATAATTGCACCGCACCCTCAGAGACCAATTGGACTAAACCTTTGTCGATTGATTTACGCTTGCCTAAATCTTTTGGGCGAATTCGTGCGAATAATTCCGGTTGGAACTGTGGCAACGGTTTATAGGTATATTCACCACGACAACTAATCGTATCGCCAATGGCAAAGTTGCCGTTATTAATCACACCGATAATGTCACCGGGATAAGCAAGATCGACAGTCTCACGTCCATTAATCATTAAGTTATGCGGACGTGATAATCGAATCTTTTTACCCAAGCGCTGATGTTTTACTTGTAAATCTTTTTCATAGCGACCGCTATTAATGCGCATAAAGGCCACGCAGTCGCGGTGCTTCGGATTCATATTGGCCTGCATTTTAAATACATAGGCGCTAAACGGCTCTTCAACGGGATCGAGTTCTATTTCACCCTCGCCCTCATCAGCAACACGTGCATGGGGGCTTGGCGCTAATTCAATTAAAGCATCGAATAATGGTTCGACACCAAAGTTATTCATACCAGAGCCGAAGAAGACCGGCGTGACCTCGAACTTGCGATAGGCATCCAAGGTAAATGGATTGCCAGCCTCGGCTAATAATTCCATTTCGTCTAAAACCTGATCTGCGAATGCCTGATCGACACCATCTTGTTCTTTTAATTGATCAAGCGGCACATGGGTAACCGCAGCTTTTTGCTGACCGCCTGCGGCAGTGCGCTCATACAATTCACAAATTTTATTATCACAATTAACCACGCCCTTAAAGCCCTGACCATTACCGATCGGCCAGTTATAGGCAGCGGCGTGAATACCGAGAACCTCTTCTACTTCTGCCATTAATTCGAGCGGATCACGAGCCGGTAAGTCCATTTTATTAATAAAAGTAATCACTGGGATACCGCGAATTTTACAGGCATCGAATAATTTAATCGTTTGTGCCTCGACACCCTTGGCTGCATCAAGGACCATAATCACAGAGTCAGCAGCGGTTAAACTGCGATAGGTGTCTTCACAGAAATCTTGGTGACCTGGCGTATCGATCACATTAATTACTGTGTCTTTGTAGGTAAACTGCATGGCCGATGCGGTAATCGAAATACCGCGCTCTTGTTCCATGCTCATCCAGTCAGAAGCAGCAGTTTTGCTATTTTTACGTCCACCAACCATACCTGCCGTGCGCAGCATACCGGAGTACAACAGTAGCTTTTCCGTCAGCGTCGTTTTACCGGCGTCTGGGTGACTAATAATAGCAAAGGTCCTGCGATTCTCGCAGGCACTTTTAATCTCAGCACGAATAGCAGCGTCGCTCACAAGTACTCCTGGCGCAGCATGCTTAGAACATGTCCGACTTAGCAAGGACTTTCACGTTATGCAATTGATTGGAGCAACAGCGCACTAACTCGAATTCATCTCCGGAAATGTCGAGCGCTGGCTCGACACCAAAGTCTGTGGTCGAGCCAGCGCTCGACCCTCCCGGCACTCACCTAGAATAGAAATATTTCTTAATATGAGCAGGTAGGCAGACTTTCGTTGTAATCTCAATTCATAACCTATCCCTGGAGCTCATTATGATTCGCAAAGCCTTCGTTATGTCTGTGAACCCTGATCAACACGCTGAATACGAAAAACGCCATCGTCCGATCTGGCCTGAGCTCGAAGCCTGCCTCAAAGAACACGGCGTGCACAACTACTCAATCTTCTTACACGAAGAGACTCATCAATTATTTGCCTATGCGGAAATCGAAGATGAAGAGCGTTGGAACGCCATCGCCTCCACCGAAATCTGCCAAAAGTGGTGGGTGCATATGGGTGATATTATGCCCAGCAATGAAGACAACTCACCAGTGGCCACGGATATTCGTGAAGTTTTTCATATTGACTAATCCTTTTATAGCCAACTAGTATAAGTATTGGTCTTAGTCCATTGCTGGCGCAATTATTAGTCTTAGTTACGGTCTCGGGCACTAAGACTAAGACCAAAGCTAAGACACATACCAGTTAGCTATAAATCAAATTTTAAAATGATATGCCGCCTGCCCCGATGCGTTTACCTCGCATCTATAAAGCAAGCCATCATGCTCAGTCCCACCTTCAGTCATTTTTCCGGCTGTGGTCATGTAGAGCACATTTAAATCGCCACCCTTACCATCACCGCCAAAGGTACAGGCACTGACATTTTGTGCTGGGCACTCAACTTTTTCCATGAATTTACCATCGGGATCAAAACGCGAAACGCCGTGGCCACCCCATTGCGCGACCCAAATGCAATTATCATTATCAATGGTCATGCCATCAGGCACACCCATGTCGCCCGAAAATTCAACAAAGACTTCTTGATTTGAAATAGAACCATCATCGTTGTTATAATCGAATTTATAAACCTGCTTTTTCGATGAGTCGATGTAATACATGCGTGAACGACTTAAATCCCAAGCTAAACCATTAGAACAACCGATGTCTGAAAGCTGATGATTTAACGATCCGTCAGCATCATAGCGATATAAATCACCGAGCCCCTTAGAACTATCAAATGGCATACTGCCAATCCAGAAACGACCAGCTGGATCACATTTACCATCATTACTTCGTAAATTCGCATCCCCAGCAGCAAAGTCGCAGAGTGTGCGTTTTGAATTGTCCGCGGGGTTAAACACAATTAACGAATTCTGCAGCGCAATTATTAATTCATCATCCCCGTAAGGGGCAACGGTACCGACCATTTCGTCTTGGACAAAAACATCATCAACACCGGACGCTGGATTAAAGCGATGTAATTCTTTGCCATCGATGTTTACCCAGTACAAAACCTGGTGACCTGCGTGCCAACATGGGCCCTCGCCTAATGGTAATTGAACGTTTGTTAGTGCTTCAGCAGTAGCCATATTTAATTCCTATGCCGTACGGCGTTTTAATTCGTCTTTAATGTATTTATTGATATCAAATTGATCAGCGAGTGGCTGGCCAGTATATGGTACGCAGACCATATAATTCGGCGCACCAAATTCAGGGCAAACCGTGAAATACTCAAGGCCGTCTGCCTGACGTGCTTTAATAATATCCAACCACCAGCTAAAATGTTTTTCAACAATGTCATGCCATTCTGGCGCGCGTGGATCGGTGACCTGCGGTCCCTCTTGATGGCCAACACGCGCGTGCACATGCCAAGACTTGGCGATGCATTTGTTCAAGCCTTCTGTTTGATCCGATAAATCACTTTCATGCACACAGCACCAATGTGAAAAATCAGCATTCAATTTCATGCGTGGTTCAGCTTCAATAAATTTAACCGTATCCGGCAAATTATAACACATACGCATACGATGCGTTTCATGAGTAAAACGAATGCCAAGTTCCGCTTCTAAATCAGCAGCGCGCTTGACTATTTCTAAATTATCTTCAAACGAAAAAATATCGCGGCCACTATGACAAGCGACGGTTTTCGCACCACCAAGTGCTGCATCGCGCATGCCTTCTTCTAAACTTTCCAAGTGTTCCTTGAGCGTGTCGCCGCCTGTACCCATGCCAACATTAAACATTAATCCGTAGCGCTCTAAAATAGTATCGAGTTGTTTGCGCTCTTCGTCATTACGCGGCGCCCACATTTCTATGCCATCGTAACCAGCCTCTTTAATGCGCTCAGCTTGTTTTTCAAAATTGTCATCGAGCTCGAACCATTCCATGATCCCCCAGGCGGGGCAGGTATATAATATATCCATACAAATTGTCCTTTTCCGTTTCCTATAACCGGGCGCATTTTGTAGTGATTTATCGCGCTGCAAGGTAGACACAGTTAATACAAGTATTCACCTGGGAGCGCGGGCGTCTCGCCCGCATAACAATGTCGTCCTGCGACCGAGGACGGTCGCGCTCCCAGGAGCCCTTCTTCGTTACCGAAGGATTATATTTGTTAATCCGTGTCCATCTGTGGTTCAAATAATAAAAAAACCCGCCTGTAAAAACAAGCGGGCTTTATTTATTAATTTCAGCGAATCGTTATTGATAACCGCCACCAGTAGCAACGCCGTGGAGTTTGACGCGCTCTTCAGCCTTCGCTTCGGTGTAACCGCTGCGACGGAATGCCATGACTGGATCTGGGTCAACACCCATTTCTTCACGCAATTCTTTGAGCAGAGGTCGGACGTCAGTGTTGTAGGCATCCTTAAGAATTTCTTCGGCAACCAAAACGTCGTTGTTTTCTTGTGCTTCATAAAGTGCTGCACGATCTACCAATAATGCTTTTGCATAGGTTTCTTGGCAGAAGATGGCAGATTGAATAGTTGCTTCGATTTTATTCTTCAAACAGTGGCTTTGGTCAAACATGTAAGCTACGTTGTTGGCTTGGCCACGAATAAATTCGTTGTCAGATAATTCACCGTCAACTAATTCATTAAAGATTAAGAAAATCTCGTATGGATTAATTGAGCCAACAGTTAAATCGTCGTCGGCATATTTACGGTTGTTAAAGTGGAAGCCACCTAAGCGACCAACGCTCATTAATGTTGCAACGATGTGCTCGATGTTGGTGTTGGTTGGATGATGTCCGGTATCTACCAATACCTGTGCACGTTCGCCCATGGCTTGGCAGAATAATAAAGACTGACCCCAGTCAGAAACATCAGTGTGATAAAATGCTGGCTCGAAGAATTTATATTCGAGTAACATACGTAAATTGTCAGTTAATTTGCTATAGACTTCGACCAAGCATTCCTGGAAACGCTCACGACGACGACGGAAATGCACTTGGCCTGGGTAGTTGCTACCATCACCATACCACAAGCTCAAACCATATGAGCCGGTTGTATTGGCAATGTCGATACATTCGATGTGATGGTCGATAGCTTTTTGACGAATAGCTTTATCGGTATGACCAAAGCTACCCCATTTGTATTCTTGGCTTTCAAAGACATTGGTATTAATCGCACCAATGCGCACACCATAACCGTCAGCAATTTCTTTAACGCCATCCCAGTTACCATCTTCAGGAATGTCCCATGGAATGTGCAAAGCAACGACTGGGCAAATACCGGTGTATTTTTGTACCTGACCTGCGTCTTCGAGTTTTTCATTCAAGGTACGCGCGGCGCTATTCTGTACCCACTTACCAAAGCGTGTACCTGAATCGGCATAGCCCCACGATGGGGTTTCGATGCATTGCTTCTTTAGTCGCTGTTTAAGAACAGTTTTATCCATGATGACTCCGTCGACTGTTATGGATTAAATGAGGGATATTGATCGTATTGTTAATCGCAAATACGCCACTGAAAAGACTCCGAGGCTAAGTATGCAAGCATGGTGCTGTTCATCCTTTGTGTAAATTCATACCAGTTATCTCAACGCTCATAAACGATCATTTTGGTCACTTTGACACAGCTTCGTCATAAGTCCTAGGGTATTGGTCCTAAGTATAGTCATATCAATGACTTTGACTTGGCATACTAATCGCTCTTTTATTGCTGTTATGGACCAGCACTCGGTACTTGTTGTAGATGATGATATAATGGTGCGCGACAGCCTTTGCGACATGTTGAGCGATTGGGGTTGTCACATCATGAGTGCGGACTGTGGCCTGAATGCGCTTACTATTCTCAATAACGAGAATTGTGAGCTCGTATTCAGTGATGTTGATATGCCTGACATCAGTGGCTTTGAGCTCCTGGCGCGCATGCACAAACAACACATCGAGGCCCCCTGTGTCTTGATGAGTGCTCGCGCTGATAAGGAACTCGAAATCGCTGCCAAGCAGGCCGGTGCATTTGCCATGCTCCACAAGCCTGTCGGTATCAATGTCGTTTCTAACATTACACATCAAATTTTTTCCGGCGAGTAAACCGGAAGAGAAAGGTTTTTTATCATGGGTAAGATAATCGGAATTGACCTTGGTACGACAAATAGCTGCGTCTCTGTTATGGAAGGCGGCGAAGCAACGGTCATTACTAATCAAGAAGGTGCACGTACCACACCATCTGTTGTTGCATTTACCGATGGCGGCGAACGCCTCGTCGGTCAAATGGCACGCAACCAAGCTGTTACCAACCCTACCAAAACGATTTATTCAATTAAACGTTTCATGGGTCGTCGCCACAAAGAAGTTGGCGCTGAAGAAAAAACAGTTCCTTACGAAATTACCGGCGGTGCTGAAGATCTCGTCAAAGTAAAAATTGACGATAAAGAATTCACCCCACCTGAAATCTCAGCAATTGTTTTACAAAACTTAAAACATGCCGCTGAAGAGTATCTCGGCGAAACGGTTACTGAAGCAGTGATTACCGTTCCTGCTTACTTTAACGACGCGCAACGCCAAGCGACTAAAGACGCTGGTCGTATCGCTGGCTTAGATGTGAAGCGTATTATTAACGAGCCGACTGCTGCCGCACTCGCTTATGGCATGGACAAGCAAGAAAATGAAAAGATTGCTGTTTATGACCTTGGTGGTGGCACCTTCGACGTTTCCATCTTAGAGGTTGGTGACGGTGTTGTAGAAGTGCTCGCTTCTAGCGGTGACAGCCACCTCGGTGGTGACGACTTCGACGAAGCGATCATTAATCACATTGCTGATGAATTTAATAAATCAGACGGCATTGATTTGCGCAAAGACCCAATGGCCCTGCAACGCTTAAAAGAAGCTGCAGAAAAAGCCAAGAAGGAATTATCGCAAGTTACTTCTGCCACTGTGAGCTTACCATTTATCACCATGGTCGACGGTGCACCTAAGCATTTAAATATGACAGTTACCCGCGCGACCTTTGAAAACATCACTAAATCATTAATTGAGCGCACCCGCAAACCATGCGAAGATGCACTCGAAGGTGCTGGCTTATCAGCAAGCGAAATTAACGACGTGATCTTGGTCGGTGGTTCAACGCGTATGCCTGCTGCACAAGAAATGTGCAAAGACATTTTTGGCAAAGAGCCAAAACGCAACGTGAACCCTGATGAAGTGGTTGCTGTTGGCGCTGCTATTCAAGGTGGTGTTTTAACTGGTGAAGTTAAAGACGTTCTGCTTTTAGACGTTACCCCATTAACCCTGGGTATCGAAACTGAAGGCGGTTTATTAACACCCTTAATCGAACGCAACACCACTATCCCTGCATCGAAAAGCCAAGTCTTCTCAACGGCAGCTGATAACCAACCAGCCGTGACCATTCAAGTCCACCAAGGTGAACGTAAAATGGCTCGCGATAATCGCATGCTTGGTAAATTCGACCTTGAAGGCATCCCACCTGCACCACGCGGCATGCCACAAATCGAAGTGACCTTTAACATCGACGCTAACGGTATCCTTGAAGTAAAAGCCAAGGATAAAGGCACTGGTAAAGAGCATCAAATCACCATCAAAGATTCTACTGGTTTATCAGAAGATGATATTCAACGCATGGTTGATGATGCTGCTGCTCACGAAAAAGAAGACAACGAACGCGCTGAGTTAATTAATGCAAAAAATACTGCAGAACAATTAATTCACCAAACCAAGAAAATGCTCGAAGAGCACAAAGACAAACTCGAAGGCAGCGAAGAAGCCGACATCACGGCAGCTTGCGATAAGCTCAGCGAAATCATCGCCAAAGAAGACTTATCGAAAGCTGACATCGAAGCTGGCCAAAAAGAACTGGAAGAAAAAGCCCAGGGCTTTGCCAAGCGTGTCTATGAGCAAGCCTCACAAGACGGCGGCGGTGATCCTGCTGCAGCCGCAGCTGCTGCTCAAGCGCAAGCTCAAGCCGCAGGCGGCCAAGATGCCGGCGGTGCTGGTGAAGTTAAAGACGCCGATTTCGAGGTTGTAGACGACAAATAAGTAAAACCAAATGGCGCCCAAGGCTTGTCAGTTAGGTCTTGGGCGCTAAAAGTTTCACCCCACAAAACAGTAAAAAGGGCCGTTCCACATGGCAAAAGATGCTCCTATCAAACCACTTGGTGATCACGTTCTTGTTAAGCGTTCTGACGCTGCTGAAGTTAGTAAAGGCGGCATCATCCTGCCTGAGTCTGCCAAAGAAAAACCACAAGAAGGCAAAGTCCTCGCGGTTGGCAATGGCAAAGTACTCGACAATGGCGAGCGCAGCAGCTTCAGCGTTAAAGCCGGTGATCGCGTTATCTTTAACAGCTATGGTGGCACTGAAGTCAGCCACGCAGGTGAAGATTATTTATTAATGACCGAGAATGACATTTTAGGTGTTGTTGGCTAAAAAGAATTCCAATTCTCATACTACTTTCGGGCGGCCTCTGGCCGCCTTTTTTAATGTCAAAGCTGTCAGGGAAACAATGCGTCTGACAGTTTTGACATGTCAAAGGATGTTTAGAAACAATTCTAAACTAGACCTTAAATAGCATAAGCTATTAATAAATAAGTATTTACGCTATATACACCTCTTTGAGCCAATTGGCACCAGCTTTGCGCTATATCAAATGTCCACCAAACAAAGGAGTTTACCATGAAACAACTAGCAACACTTATCATTGCTTTCTTTATCTGCTCTTGCAGCAGCAGTAGTAACAACGCACTCGAATCCATTACCAGCACTAGTGCTGGCGGCATAGATTCCACAGAGTCATCCTATATGGCACCTGTCGACTTATCCGATGAGGTTTATGAAATTATCATCACCAGCGGTGAAGGTGCTTTCCCAAGCGTCGGATCATACACACTGCTCTTCAACAACGCTACACAATACACCATCTATGGTGATGGCCGTAACACCGGCGATAGCTTTGGAACTTACACTTACTTGCGCGATGGCGCCAAAGGAACTATTTATCTTTCTGACCGAACAATCGGAAATGTTACCGCACAAATTTGCTATAACGGTGAAGACTATGGAACCTACCACGCATGGTTAGGTCACAGTGAAGAACCTGAAGAAGCAAGCGGTGATGACGAACGCGGCGATGATGCACCAGCAAGTGAACAACGCGGCACATTCGACCAACTTTCAAGCGATATGACCCGCGTCTATGCAGCAGTCATGGCGGTCCAATAAGAACTTATCCGTGGAGGGATTTATCATGCAGCCCAGACAACACCTTGAATTCATTACAAACAATTTCCTGTGCTTGGTGGGTCAATGTTCAAGAGTGTTGCTGGGCTAGCGCATGATCTCACCACCATCCCACTCTCAAGCAGGCGTAGCAATACGCCTGCTTTTATTTTATCTCTAGATTATTTAATTAAATAAGTTTTAAAAAAAGTTTTCTGATTTCGTCAGGGGTTTGAAATCTATCCACAACCTGCCGCTCAAGCATTTTACACAAGATCCCACTCAATCGTCCGGATATATTAGAATTGAAATTACGAACAGGGATCACATCTTCTGTCTGCTTCAAGGTCATCAATTTAGCAAAGTCATTTGCAACAAATGGGGGCCTACCACTAAGCATAAAATAAATAGACGATGCCAATGAATAAAGGTCTGTTCGCACATCCAAATCTTGACCCTGATCCATAACCTGTTCAGGAGCAAGATATTCTGGAGTTCCAACAATGACATCACTATCACTTATCGTATTGTCAATTTCTGTATAATCTTTTATTAAGCCTAGGTCTGTCAATTTAGCTTCACCAGTACTCGCAATAATAATATTATCTGGCTTTATATCTCGATGAAGCAACTGAATTTCCCAAAGGTGCTCGATCGCATCAAGCAACTGCAAAGAAATAGTAATGGCATATTTTTCATCAAATACTCCGTTTCGCGCAACATAATCGCGAACACTACCTCCTCGAACAAGTTCCATGGCTAAAAATAACAAATTACCATCTCTGCCCGAATCAAAGGTTTGTACTATATGCGGATGCTCTAAGCGCATTGCGACGCGCGATTCTTGGAGAAATCGACGTTCCATTTCTTTATTAGCGATATGTTCTGGCAAAATAACTTTAAGTGCTAGGTCTGGCAATGAACAACCTTCAACCTCAGCCCGATAGACAACCCCCATACCACCCCGCCCCAATTCTTCGAGTATTTTATATCCACCGATTTCTGTATTATAGGGCAATGCCGATGAAATAATTTCTAGATCAAAACATTCATTTTGAGGCGCTCCCTTGACACGCTGTACTAATTCACGCTCAAGTATATCCTGACCCCTACGAGCCGTTCCTTTTTCCAAGGCGCGCCGGGTTGCCGCCTGCAGTTCCGCTAAATCCGAAAATGGCTTTAGTAAATAATCACAAACACCTAATTGGATTGCCTTGCGTGCTGTAGTAAGATCACCCTCCGAGGTCATAATTATGACTGGTGTATCAAAATGATTGACTCGTAATTGTTCAACTAAACTAATACCATCAATCTGTGGCATATTTATATCGGTAATAATCAGGTCTACGTCATTCTTAATTACCGACCTAATACCCTCGAGACCATCATAAGCTTGAATAATGTCACAATTCATTTCACGCAAAACATCGGTAACAAGTTCGTTCATTGACGGATCATCATCAACGACAACTACTTTGCTTCTCTCTACATTCATCTGCACTGTACTTTCTGTATGCATCATTCGACAATCGGCAAAGCAATGCTAAAAGCTGTTTTCTCACTCGCGTCACTCTCAAGCCAAATATGACCACCTTGTGCATCGGCAGCCATTTTGCAAAAAGCCAAGCCTAAACCAACACCACTTCGTTCGGTATTTTTACCACCCGACACCTGAAAGTATTTGTCAAATATCTTATCATGAAATTCAAGTGGGATACCATCTCCATTGTCTGTGACCTTAAACACTAAAGAACCATTCGATTCACGCGCAGAGACTTTGACTTGCGATCCTTTCGGTGAATGCTTAAGCGCATTAGAAACAAGATTCTGCAACACTCGTTTAACTAGATTTTTATCTGCCATAATAGTTGAATGATCGGCATCGAACTGAACATCTAATACAATATCACGCTCCTTAGCGACTGGCTCAAACATCTGTATAACTTCTTGCGTAACAGCTGCTGAATCAACCTGTTCCAGTTGAACATCCATACTGCCACTCTCAAATTTAGAAACGTCTAAAATTTCCTGAATCAATTCAAACATTTTTTCGCTTGTTTCAAGCACAATACCACTGTAACGACCAACCTTTTCCTCATCATTTTTATTACGCAACATCAGTTGAGCATAACCCTTAATGGCAGCAAGTGGATTATTCAAATCATGTACAATCATATGGGCAAGCGCATCTCGTGATTGCACCGCAGTTTTCAACTTATCATAATTATTTTTTATAACCTTACTCAATTCAATTTCTTTATCATGAGCTTGTTTTTTAGCTACACAGGATCGAATGCGAGCAGATAATAAAGTCGGCTCGAATGGCTTCACTAAATAATCATCAGCCCCCAATTGAATACACTCGGCAATATTTGCCATATCATCAACACCAGAAATGATAACCACTGGTATGGTACTCAAATCATCGTCTTTTTTCAGATGCTGTAAGACCCCCCTGCCGTCCATATTGGGCATGGTCAAATCTAATAAAATCAAATCAGGCTGCCAACTATTTACTTTTTTGAGTGCATCTACACCATCAACAGCACACTCTGTTTCAACACCAATGACTTCACATAGATCCGTTAGCAAAACTCGATTGGCCTCACTATCGTCAACAATAAGTACCTTAGCACCTTCAATCATTTATACCTCCCTAAGTACATGCTGGTAAATATCTTTCTAACATTGCGTACAATTCTTTGTAATTGATTGGCTTCGACAAATGGTCAGTACAACCTGATTCAATTTGTTTTATCTGAGAGTCAGTCCCAACGCTAGCAGTAACCGCAATGATTGGCAGATCTTTAAACGCTTCATCTGATCGAATCTCCTCAACCGCTTCAAGACCACCCATAATCGGCATACGCACATCCATCAACACCAGATCCGGTTTATTTGATTTTACTAATTCAACCGCTTGTCTACCATCGCGAGCTATAGATATATTATGCTTAAAAATACTCAACATATCTAAAATCAATTCTAAATTTGCATCATTATCTTCTGCTACTAATATTTTTCTCTGTGACATAACAGGCACTTGCAGCATAGCCGACGATTCGGGGCTCACGAGCATTTTAGAATCAACTGCAACAGGGATGGTGAACCAAAAGGTACTTCCCTTGCTCAGCTCACTGTCTACACCGATTGAACCACCATGTAGTTCCACTAATCGCTTGGTGAGTGCCAGCCCTATACCTGTTCCACCTAAATTCTCATCGCGCTTATGGTCTGCTTGATGAAACTCAGAAAAAATGCTTTCATGTTGATCCTCTGCTATTCCAACGCCATCATCGCTCACACTGCTTCTCACCATTCCACCCTCAACCTTCGCGGAAATCGTTATTTGACCATTTTTACCGATATATTTCAAGGCATTAGACATAAGATTTAAATAGATTTGTTTCAGTTTCCTTGCATCGGCATTGACAGAGAAGGTGCATTCCGAGATATTTACACGAACATCTGCGTTTTTCTCGGCGATTTGCTTCTTAAGCATTGTTACCGTCGCAAAAATTCCATCATCAATATAAATATCTTCTTTATTAAGATCCATTGCACCCGCATCTATTTTTGCAAGATCCAATAAGTCATTTATTAATTCCAATAAATGCGCACCTGCGTCTTTAATATAGCGTACATATTGTTCTTGCTTCTCGTTGATGTCACCAAAATGACGACCCTTTAACAAATCAGAGTAGCCTAGAATTGCATTCAACGGCGTTCGTAATTCATGACTCATCGAAGAAAGAAACCTTGTCTTAAGCACATTCGACTCTTCAAGTCGAGCATTCATCTGCTCCAATTCCAGGTTGGCATTTCGTATTTCTTCAGTACGTTGATATACGCGCTTTTCTAATTCCTCATTCATTTTTCGTACATCAGAAATGTCACGAATAAAAATAGTGAAAATCGTAGCCTGAGCACGTTGCGAAACCACTATATTTAATTCCGTTTGAATTATTTCACCATTTGCTTGGACAGCATCCATTTCAATACGGCGCCCTATCAAATTTGATTTGCCACTATTGAAATAACGATCCATGCCTTTATTAAATTGGCTGCGAACATGCGTGGGCAGCAAAGTCTCTACAAACTCTTTCCCTAACACTTCTGCCTCAGAGAACTCAAATAGTTTCTGGGCAAATTTATTCATCCCAATAATGCAACCATCAATATCAACAGTCACGATTCCGTCCAAAGAACTATCAATCAGACTTTCATTAAATGCAACATATTCTCTTAGCTCCTGATCTTTAGCGAAGCGATCTGTTAAATCAATATGCGTACCGACCATTCGTATTAATTTATTTTTTTCGTTAAACACACCATAGGCACGTGATAAAATATGTCGATATTTACCATCTTTATGTTTCAAACGCACTTCTACATAATAGCGGCTCGCACCCTTCTTGGTGAATCGATCTACCTCATCGGTTACTTTTTGCACATCATCAGGATGAATGCGTTTAAAAAATTCATCGGGAGCATTTTCGATTTCGTCATCGCGATAGCCGAGCATCTCTTTCCAGCGCGGTGAGTATTCAACTTTGTTATTAACCAAGTCCCAATCCCAAAGCCCATCGTTGATTCCTTTTATAGCCAACGCATAACGCTCATCGCTAATGCGCAGCTCCTCTTCGAAATGCTTTCGGTGAATGATATCTCGAATAACAACAACAGTTAATGAACTATATTGGCTCTTCACCTTGCTAACCTGTACTTCGACTGGGCTCATATTGCCATCACTATGTCGCGCCTGAAATTCAAACCGTTGACTTCGCTCTGTGTCCAAATCCTCAGAGACAACACAGTTTATCGAATTCTCCCCTGCTGCATCTATAGGGACAATGTAATCAATAGGCTTATCCATCAATTGTTCGCGTGTAAAACCTAAGAATTCCTGAGCCTCTTCATTAGAAATAACAATTTGGTGACTATTATTCAATACCACAATTGGGTCAGGCGCTGCGTTTAAAATATTATGATACGTCTCTTCTTTTTGTTCTACACTCACCAATGAATCATATAACGATTGACGCCCCTTACTTGCATCCACTTCTCTTGTAACAACAGCTGATAAACGAGTTAAATTATCAAAATGTAATAAGTCTTGTCCGCCTGCTCGAATTACATTTGACGCTACTTCATCGCCTACCTTATCCACAAATGCAACAATTGGTACTATATTTGTATATTCTCGGATAATATGAATGGCTTTTATACCAGGTAGGATAGAATTTTCGTATTCGGCTAAGATTAAATCCCATTTTTTATTATTTAATTTCTCACGCAATTCATTTTCATTCGAAATGGTTTTTGCCTGCAACTCAAAACCCGCAGATTTCAAATCCATAATGAGCATCAAACTGCGATCACCCGATTCTTCGATAATCAAAACCCGCAAAACCTTGCTCATATTATTTCGCCAACATTCCAAGCAAATTGTTTGAGCCTAAAGACTTAAGAATCAGATTAAAATTAGTATCACAAATTTGATTAGGTAGACACATGGTGTTTCATACTACATTAATACACTTTGTTCGTCAACCGAAATTAACAGTGTCTTATAAGCTTCATACCAAAATGCGCATTTTTCCAAAATACTTGGTTTTACCTAGTCATTTTTAATCATTTTAACAATATAGTTGCATCAAATGCAACAATTGTTTCATATGATACAATAAATTCGTGTGATACTTTTTATCACTTTTTTTTCGAGACATTACGGTTCTCTTCAGATTTAATTCATTTTCTGCAAACGTCGATATAAACTGCGCTCGGTCATGCCCAGAACCTTAGCTGCCTCCGCTCGATGCTGCTTACAATGTTCCAGCACCTGGCATATATATTCCTCTTCTTTCTCTTTAAGACTAAGAGAAAAATCCTGTGTAACAGTACTCGATGGAGCCACAGTAGTATCCGTACTGATTTGATCAGCATTTAAATGTAAATGATGAACATTAATTGCTTCTGCCCCTGCTCGTTCTGCGTTGTACCAAGAACGCTCTAATACATTTCGTAATTCTCTGATATTACCTGGCCAGGGATAATGAAGCAATGCTTCATGCGTATCCTCACTTAAATATCGGTGATTGCCATATTTCGAACATAAAATATCGAGGAAAGCTTCAGCCAGTGGAACAATGTCTTCGCTTCGTTCTCGCAATGCGGGAATATGAATGGGTATCACATTTAGACGATGAAATAGATCTGCTCTAAACTCACCTTGATCGACAAGTGATTTAAGATTACGATGGCTTGCAGCTAACACACGAACATCCACTGGTATTTCTTTAGAACCGCCTACACGTCGTATGAGACCACTCTCTAAAAAACGTAATAGTCGTACTTGAGCCATTTCTACAATGTCACCAATTTCATCCAATAGCAGTGTGCCACCACTACTCATTTCAATAATACCTGGTTTCATCTGATCAGCACCAGTAAATGCACCTTTTTCATAGCCAAAAAACTCACTGTCGATAAGATTCTCAGGAATCGCACCACAATTAATTGCATTGAATGGGCCTTGATGTCTATCGCTTTCTGCATGTATGAGTGAAGAAATCACCTCTTTGCCGACACCGGTCTCACCTGAAATTAAAACATTGGCATCTAATGTCGCCGCTTGTCGCGCTTCGTTCATCACATGCCTCATGGCATCAGAAACACAGATAATGGGATATTCACTCTTTTCTCGACTTCTATTTGCTCGCATTAATTTGTGTTCATAAACAATACGTCGATGATCCAACGCGCGCTCAACAAACGTAATTAATTGACCCAAATCAACAGGCTTGGTTAAATAATGATAGGCACCAAGATGTAAGGCTTCTACTGCTACTTCTATAGACTGCTGGCCACTTATGACAATCACTTCTATTGGGTCAGGTTGAGACTTAATTAGAGGTAATATTTCATTACCCTCCTTACCTGGCATATTCATATCTAAAAGGACTAGAGCTATTGGCTGCTTATTAATTACATCAATTGCCTCAGTTCCATCACCTGCCTGATGCACGGTATAACCCTCGTCCAAGAGACAGTCGACCATTAGCTGGCGATACGCGGCATCGTCATCGACACTCAGTATATGAATATTTGATTTTTTATTTTTCATTGTATTTATTCCATTAGTGGCACATGAGATATATACACATGATACCTGACGTTTACGTCAGATACAAGTAAAACATGACATTAATGACATGACAGATGAACTCTGTAGAACACACCAATTTTGACGAGTTTTATCATATCGATCTTATTTATAAGTATTTACGTATAATTGTTCATGGGTCTACTATTGGCATCGCCGGCGCTCTTTAAAAACGACCCCTAAGGAAACAAACCATGATCAATAACATAAAGTGCTCGATGACCGACTTAAAGATACGGGAATATCTCATAGATCATATGTGGGCAGATGAGCAACAAATTCATGATGCGATGGATCTCGCTGAAATTCGTGGAGAAACACAATTCTTCGAAGACTATTTAGCAAAGCTCGGCATTTTAACCGCCAAACAATTTGAAGCAGTCTCTCCCTATAGAAACATAGCTCGCACCATAGGCAATTATACAATAGATGATGTAGTTGGAACAGGAGCCATGGGCATTGTCTATCTTGCCCACAATTACACAGAACAACAAATTGCATTAAAAGTAATTAACGCAAAACACTGTGACAATAAAGACTTTATAAGCCGTTTTAACCGCGAAGTAAAAGCTGTCTCAGAGCTTGAGCATGTCAACATCATCAAAGCCATCGACACTGGAAACATCGGTGAAGACCTTTATTTAGCCACCGAATACGTTAACGGCCCTAGTTTACAGGATATGCTCGATGACTTTGGGCCCCTACCTGAAAAATATGTATTGACCATGGTAAAACAAATTACTAACGGTCTTAAATATGCCTATGAATCTTACAATCTTGTTCACCGTGATTTAAAGCCAGCAAATATCTTAATAGACCACGGTGAACACACCAGTAAACGTCATATCAAACCACTTATAGACAGCGATATTCCAAAAATAATTGATTTTGGATTAGCCAAGCAAACAGATGACACCCAACATTTAACTATGACCGGCTTCACCCTTGGTACACCTTATTATATGTCACCAGAACAAATCCGCGGTGAAAGCGAAGTCGATTGTCGCAATGACATCTACAGCCTCGGGGCAACTATGTACCAGTTGCTCACTGGTGAATTACCTTTTACCGGTAATTCATCGGGAGCTGTTATGCTGGCTCACATGATGGATCCGATCCCAAATCCTGCCGATTTATTACCAAGCTTAAAAGATGAAACCATTCAAATCATTACAACATGCTTGGCTAAGGTAAATGATGATCGATTCGCTAACTATGATGCATTTATTCAAGCAATTGATGCAGCAATTGCAGCTTGCGAAGAGAAATCCAATACCATGAGTATACTTCGCAAACCGCTGAAGTTAAAGACCACCAGCATCAAGAAAGATGCTACACCTCTAAGCAATAGAATAATTAAAGACGATAAAAAAACATTTGGAGAAGGAACAACAGTCATCACCAATGATGAAGAGACAAAGGAAACCGAACGAGTAGATAAACAGATTAAAGCAGTTAGCGAACAAGCACTTAGAGAGAAGATAAAGCGCAAAGAACAGGCAAAAAAGAAAAATGTGAAAACGTATTCACCAGGTGCTAGTTCAATTCTCCAGGTTATCACTAAAAAACTATACAAAAAAGAAACGAGCGCTGCATTCGAAGAAAACAATGATCAAGAAGCTATCTCCAACAAGGCAATTTGGGTTACGCTCGCCGCTTCACTTGCTTTTATGTTCTCAGGCATTGCCTACCGCATAATTGTTTAACTTCATGCATTCCTAAAATCGCGCGGTGTTTCGTTACAATGCTGACGAAACACACGCGCGAAATAATTACTATCGGCGAACCCGCAACTATGGGCTATTTGTACCATTGACTGATCACTCCCTTTAAGCAATTCCTTGGCATGATCGATTCGTAGCTGATTTAGATATTTATTTGGCGTTTCATGATAATGCTGCTTAAAAACACGAATAAAGTGATTCTTCGACATATGTGCCTGTTCAGCTAAAAGTTCCAAATTGATATCTTCAGCAAAATGCTCTTCCATGTAGGCGATGGTATCTGCCAAAGGTAAATACGGTGCTAATTCCCCCTGCTTGTCATCAAAGGCACGGCAGAGCTGAGTTAAAATTTGTTGCCAAATGCCAACAACTGCAGAGCGAAAGCCAGGGCGCTTGGTCATATATTCTTCAGTAATACGATTAATTAATCGCCTGACTAATTTCAAATCTTTGGAACTGAGGCGTAGACGATTGCGTGTGCCCATACGATTGCGATAGATCGGCTCTAAGACAAATAAGGCGTGATAGCCCGGTGTTTGCCGCAACCATTTACTGGTCTCTTCTAAAAATACATCGGTGAACATAAAATTCATAATGTCCATACCTGTTGATTCAGCAAAACCATGCGCGGTATCGCCGTAAATCACAAAGACATCACCAGCCTTTAATTCGTAGTTGCCGTAATCGGTTAAATGCAAACCAGTGCCTTGGGTAATAACCACTAATTCCATGAAGGTGTGGCTATGCAAATCAAAGCTCGGCTTCACAAAATGATGTGGCCCTAGATGAATACCGTAGGACTCATCAAGTCCGGTCATCTCGGCGGTATAACGCTTCACAGCACTCGTGTTCATGGTGATATTGTGCTAATATTAGCCGATTATGTCAAGGATTATGCTGAAATGGCTGTTATAATGCGATCTTTCCAGCAAATCAGCACATGGAGATTTTGCTACTATGAAGATCGGTCCAGAACACATTAAGAGCTTTTTCGAAGAAGGTTACATGATCGTCCCTGAATACTTTTCTGCGGAACAGGTCGAACTTATGCGCGCCGAATGCGATAGCGGCATCCAAGACAT
>JANQLF010000184.1 GCA_028280785.1 Planctomycetota bacterium | reverse complement strand
CTAATACGACTGCATCTTCAAAGCTGACGCCGGATTGAGCTGCTTCGAGTAGGGCCGGGAAGCGCTCGTCATCAACTAATTTGGGGTCGATCTGTGGTGTCCAAGTGCCAGGAGCAGGGGTGTCGGTATTCCAAGAGCCAAACTGAGCAGTCATATGCATTCCTTTGCTGATTGTGCCCTGTTGATAAGCCTAGCAACTGAACTGGCAAGGGCTTGGAATGATCGCCTGTGGCTTGCAAGTACGTAGGATTGGTGAGCATACGGCGATGCGTTTATTGCTGATACTAATTCTTTGTTGTTCCTTTGCGGTGAGTGTCGACGCGGCGTCTCAGGAAAGTCAGAAAAAGCTACAGCAGCGCATTGCCTTATTGATATCTGGCTTGTCTGATATGCGTTCGAGTGTACACGAGCGCGCGATTCAAGGTTTATCAATTATTGGTAAACCAGCCCTGCCTGATTTGGAAATATTATCTTCAGATAAAAATCCACAGATTCGCTTGCGCGTGGCGCTCGTGCTTAGTCAGATTCGCGCCGAAGAAGCGACACCTTTGTTGCTCACATTGAGCGAAGATCCAATCGCAGATGTGCGTGAGGTGGCTGCTTTAGGGTTAGGCGGCAAAAAAGGTGATACCGTTTTGCGCCGTGCGGCTATCCTGCTTGATGATGAGAACCCTGGTGTTCGAGAATCAGCGGCCTTGGCGATGTCATTAATCGATGACGGTCGCGGTATTCGCTTATTGGCTAATTCCTTTGTCTCTGAAATTGTGCCTAAAAATGTCGTCCCTCAATTGGAAACCAAAATTAAAAAGGCCCGTTCAGCGAAGTTTAACTCATTAAAATCGTTATGTATGCGTGCGCATCACATCGATGATGTCAGCAAATACATCAATAAATTATTCGGCCCGGCTTTGCATGCATTATTGGAAATCACCTGGGAAATTGGTGATCCACGCTTATGTGAACCGTTGTTGGAGGTGCTTAAGCGCGATATTGATATGGAAAGCCATCGTTTGGCGACTGTTTCATTGCGAGCTAATGGTGATAGCCGTTGTTTAAAAGATCTGTGCATCATCGCTTCAAGCAATAATGGTCCGCGCAAAGAAGCTGCGCATACATTGTCGTTATTAACGGGTGCACAATCAGGCCCTGGTCGCACCTGGGCTATTTGGTGGCGCGATAATAAAGATCGTGTTCAGCCAATAATCGAGCGCGATATTTTAATTGCTAATTTGCATGATCCAAAATTTAAAGTCAGCCAAGAACAATTATTACAATATAAGCCGAAAATGTTACATATGATCATTGATGGTATTTTGGGTGAAGGCGCCAAGCATTGGTCTGAACTTGCTTGGAAGGCATTGCTACAAGATAAGCCAGAGCGCTGGACCTCTTATTTATTAATGGCGCATAAAACCGAATCATCAGAAGTGAAACGCATCGGATTACTATTAATTTTACATCGTCTTGGTGATCCTGCGGCCAAGCCTGAATTACAGAAGCGCTATGAGGCCATGGATAAACTCATGGGTATGGCAGAGAAGCATGGCAATGCGCGTAGTGCCTCGAATTCAGAGCGGCTGATTTTAGAACTGTTTGCCGAGAAATAAGCAGCTCAAAGCAGGTGGGTGCCCTTAAGGCTAGTGAAATCCATAGCTTGTGTTTTGCCGTGTCCTCGCAAAGATGCCGCGCCCCACAAGGAAGATATGACTGATCCTGTAATCATCGCTGTGCCACCCAAAGGTGGAAGTTTAGACGACGTATTCTCTAAGTTAGAGTCTATAGGGTGGTTACGTCATGACTTGGTGTCGGCGATACGTACATTGATTAAAGATGACAAGCGCCGTGTGAAGCTCGAAGAAGGACTTATCAACCTCTGGCGCCAGCATGATGGCGATGCTGCGGTAACCATGCGTGCAGCCGATGAGGCGGGACATGACCTTGAAGAGGTCGATCGTGCACTGGCACGTATGCGCCGTTACCAAGACGATGATGGCAAAACCCAGCTTACGTTTACCAACAAGGCCGGTGTGGATAAAATTTTGGCAGATTGGCGTGAGCGTTCCGATCCGGTTGATCGTGAGGCCGCTTATACCTTGCACCTGGAATTAGATTTATCGCGTCAGGGACGACCAAGTCGAATCATGTTTGATCACTTGGAATTTGATTGGCAAAAAAATGGTGGTGTAGTACACGGTGTTTTAGTGGGCACTGAGCATGAAGTAACGCCTACTTATTTACGCAAGCACAAACGCGATATTTCATTAACTTGTTATGATGCCTTCCATAATACCTTGCTCGATGCACTTGATACGGGTAATGTACGTAATTGGCATGAATTAAATGAACATTTAGTCGAAGCCAATACGGACGTGCGTATTTTAGGATCGTTGGATTTGCGTGATTATTTAGGTCACTTCGTTTTAATGCCGGAGTCAAAGGCCGATGCCATAAAGCCATTAAATGGAAATAGACAATGGCATGCAGAGGGTGATGCAAAATTGAGTGCATTGCAACAGGAGCCGGTGTTAATCGACGCGGCATATGAAGCGATGTATATGCAGCTCTTGGAACCTGAAAAAAATAACATTACCTTTGAATCTACCGATGCCGATATCGAACAGGCCTGCATTGAAGAAAATCGTACGGCAATCTATATCGTCCGTTCTGGATCAACGATTGCTTGTACGCCTGGTTTGTGCGTTGTTGGTGAAGAATTAATTACTTCTGAAACAATCGTGGCAGTGAACCAAGAGCGTTTAGATCATAATAAGGGTGTTGGTGAACTCATCGAAAGCCTTCAGCCAATTGCGGCGGATCATTCAGACTCGTGGCGCAAAAAATTAGCAGATAAACTCGGTGATAAACTTATTTAATCATGACTTCAGATAAAAAAATCATTCTGCCAGGTACCGATTCTCCTAATTCCATTTTGAAGGTATTAGAGGGGATTGCTGATGAACAACGCGTCGCAACCTTGATTGTTCGTCGTGGCGAACGCTTTCTGTTAAAAATAGTTGAAGTGCGCAAAGAAGTTTTGGTTGGTGAAGTCCGTTGTTTGAATTGGTCACCGGAAATGGGTCGTCAAATTTACGAATCATTTTCACAGAACCGCGACTCCGACGAACGCAGTCGAGAAATTTTATTGGCTGATGCAATCGATGAATTTGCATCGCAGGCACACCGTTATCGTGTCTATGTGCCGCTTGAAGACATCATCGCTGTCTATGAAGATATAGACGACCCATTTGACGAAACACCGTTTTTACCGTTACCGTAATTTACGAATGTGGTAAATCGTGGTAATGCCATTGACCGCGACCACGCAGACCACATAAAATATCGTAGGGTATGGTGTTGGCATTATGAGCGCATTCAGCAATGCTAATGGTTTCTGCGCCTTGCTCACCAATTAAAATAACTTCATCGCCGACTAAAACTTCACCATCAATGTCAGTTACATCAACTATGACATAATCCATCGTGACCTGGCCTAAAATAGGACAGCGATGTCCGTGAATTAAAACCTGACCACTGTTGCTGGCATGAATTGGCAGTCCGTCGGCATAACCAACCGGAATAATCGCAATGCGACTATCGCGGTCGACATGACAGCTGTGATTATAGCTCACACCTTGTTTAGCTTTTATGTTTTTTACTAAAGCAACTGCACTTGACCATTTCACTACGGGCTCAAGTCCAATATCGGATTCACCATGCGAGGCGCCGGTTAACAATAATCCGACGCGTACAGCGTTGCATGGTCCTGGTGGTCGGTAAATAAGTCCGGCGCTATTGGCGCGATGAATGAGGCAGTCAATTGGTAACAATTCGTGAAATTTGGTAATGAGGTCATCGAATATTTTTTCTTGTTGAGTGCTGAAGCTATCGTCGTAGGCCTGCGGATAATGCGTTGAGATACCAGCAAGGTGCAGTGTTTCATTGCCGTTTATTAACTGCAACAACGCTTCGCAGTCCTCAATAGAACAGCCATTGCGACCCATACCAGTATCTATGTCTAAATGCACATTAATTGATTGGGCCTGCGTAAGTTTTCCGAGTATTTCAACTTCTTCTTTGCTGGAAACCATGATCTCAGCTTGGCAACTGACAAAATCATCGTGTTCGTGTGGTAAGAGAGGACCAAGAATTAAAATACGTTGCTGTGGTAATAATTCGCGAATGGCTTGTGCTTCGCTAACTGACGCAACAGCTAAGACACTGACGCCTAATTCATCGTAAATCGGTGCACATTGTTCGATCCCAAGTCCGAAGGCATTGGCTTTCACCACAGCGATGACATCTTGATGATCGGCGAGTTTGCGCACCACTTTGATATTGTGGCGGAGAGCCACTAAATCGATATCAACCCGATGGCGCCAGCTCATTTTTTCTCTCGCTGAAGTTCGGGAGCACTTAATTGATGATATTGCGGGAGTATCGACTGCCAGTTGCATACAGAACTATACCGCGTTGCTTGTAAAATATGACGGGCATTTAATTCAGTATGTGGAGTTTCAGCTATCTGTAGTTGCCAATGTTCTAATAAATTAGGTTTTGCTGCTACGCCTGGTCCACATGTACGTGCGTTATCTGGAACTGCAAAGGGAAGTGGATCGGCGTCGCTGCAGGCTACGACTTCTTGGTGGGTGATTATCTTATCGTCATTTATTTCAATGATGGCAACAAAGGTGGTGTCTTTTTTGAGCGGTAGCAAACAGACCCAGGTGCCGTTGCCTTGGGCAATGGCGATGGCATCCATGCTACCAATTGGAAAGACAGGGGTGTTAAAACTCCAGGCTAGGCTGCGTGCACAAACACTTGCTACGCGCAATCCGGTGAAACTACCGGGGCCAACTGCGCAGGCTAAAGCAGCAATGGATCCATGTTCTTCACGGCATGCTAAGAGCGATTCGACCAGTTTGTGTTTGGCGTCAAACCCCGATTCGCTTTGATAGACGAGTTCTTTATTGCTACGGTCACCGAGGCAGAGGCTGAAACCATTGCCGAGACATTCAAACGCTAAAATGAGATCGGTATCTTGCACATTAATGAGTTGCTGTTCCACGTGAAAAACTTTCTGGTGAATCAGCTCACGTCATAACGGAAGAATTTCTTCCCTGTTTTGATCAGAACGACGCCGTCTTTAACATCCTTGCCGCTGACTTTATAATGGGGATCTTCGATGACTTCATCGTTAATGCGAACACCGCGACCTTTGATTAATTGACGGGCTTGGCTATTGCTCTGGGCAAGTTCCGCGCGCACCAACAGTGTTAATAAACCAATTTCCTGATCAATTTCGTCGCTGCTGATTGCGGCATGTGGTATACTGTCCCCGCTGGTATCATGTTGATCACCGAAAGCTTTGCGTGCATCGCTTTGTGCTTGTTCGGCTGCTTGCTCGCCATGAACTAATTTAGTTACTTCAAAGGCGAGCACTTCTTTGGCTTCATTAATGGCTTTGTCTTTTAAGGCTGATAAGCGAGCAACTTCATCTATTGGTAAAAAGGTGAAGTAATTTAAGAAAGTGCCAACATCAGCATCGGCGACGTTGCGCCAAAATTGATAAAATTCATAAATAGGCGTGCGTTCAGGCGAAAGCCATACGTTGCCTTTTTCAGATTTGCCAAATTTACCGCCGTCACTTTTGGTGACGAGGGGCATGGTTAAGCCAGCGAGGTGAACATCGGCAATGCGTCGACTCAATTCGATGCCCATTACAATATTGCCCCATTGGTCCTGGCCGCCCATTTGCACAGTACAGTTTTTTGTTTTATTAAGATGCAGAAAGTCATAGGCCTGCATAACCATGTAATTAAATTCGAGGAAACTGATACCGTGGCCTTCGAGGCGACCTTTGACGCTATCCATAGTCAGCATGCGGTTGACGCTGAAGTGAGGGCCGACTTCACGTAAAATATCAATCCACGTTTTATCGTTTAACCAATCAGCATTATTTAAAAGCTCGGCACCAGTTGGACCATCGTTAAAATCGAGCACGCAGGACATTTGCTTGCCAATGGCATCGGCGTTGCTGCGGATGTCATCTAATGAGAGCATTTTACGTGCTTCGGTTTTGCCTGATGGATCGCCAATCATGGCAGTAGCGCCACCGACGACGACAAGGGGCTTGTGGTCGCAACGCTGAATATGAGCTAAGCCGATCATCGGTACCAGGCTGCCGATGTGCAGGCTGTCTGCTGTGGGATCAAAACCAATATAGATGCTACACGGACTGGAAAGGCGGTCGTGTATGGCCTCGTCGGTTGACTGGGCAATCATCTTTCGTGCTGAAAGCACATCATAAAGGTTGTCGCTCATGCTGGGACAGGCTAGTAACATGTGGCATGGCGCAAGTTCACAAACAAGAGATGTCGCTGATTGCGGGTTACAAATTATGTTGAGTTCATGACTTAGTGACTAGCAACAAGCTGAATGAGATTGAAGCGCATGGTGCTATAAACTAATATGGAACTGGCCAAACTTGTTCTTCGATTTGCTGTCCTTATTGTAATGCGATGAAGAAATTATTGATTGCCAATAGTATTATCCTCTTGTTGCTTTTGGGTGTAGGGGCCTTTGCAGAAGAAGATCAAAGTGAATTAGAACAAAAATGGGCAAAAACGGAGGCACCTGTTGATGATCCAATCGGATTAGGTGAACGATTGGCAATTATTGAGTATTTACATGAACATAAAATTAAATTCGAAGCCGGATTAGATTTAGCGGGCTGCCGCATTTTATACTGGAGACATGCTGAAAAATTAGCTGCCCCAGCAAAACTGCGTACAGAATTAAAAGACAAATATGGCATTGAAGCAGAAGAAGATGCTACTTATGAGGAGCTTAAAGATTTAAAAAAATATGCCATGTTAAAAGAAAAGATTAAAAAGGAAGCCGAAGAAAAAGAAAAGAAGGCAGAGATTAATGCTCAGGAGGAACAAGCTGAAGCTTCTGATGAAAAAGTTAAACCGAAATTACCAATCGAAGTTAATTGGGATGAAACGGTTACAGAAACACCAACAATTATTGATACAATGGTTTCAGGATCAGGACAGTTTTTACTGCTCAGATTTGAGAATTCCAAATCAATTGCCATTTATGATATGATCCAACGTAAATTAGTGGGTTCTGCGCGAGCTCCTTCAGCTAAATTTTCATATGCATCAGGTGGGAATAAATTAGTAACTTACACAGGGGAGTTTGATTTGCTTTCGGTATTTGAACTTCCTTCGGGCAAGAAAGTTCTCGAAAGAATGAATCCATGTGGCGGCAAAATACGGACAATTACGATGGGAGCATCAAATTCAAAAAGAGCCTTGGTTGGTTATGAGAAGGACACTAAGGTATTCGATGGCTTTATAAAAGTGGAGGATCTGTCTTTCTCGCCAGCAATTTATCCGAAACGGCATTATGGTTATCCTATGAATTTTAGCGCCACAAGAGTGGCGAGCGATGGGTTGAGTAGATTTGTACAGTTTAGTGGCAGTGGGAGCACTTATTGCCAGGAATATAAAATAATGGGAGATCAATTGCACCATAGCACCATTAGAAGTAGCAACAGAACGGGATATTGTAAATACAACGGTGACTCAGTGCTGTTTACTGATACGGGTGCAATTTGGGAAAATGGCCAGCGCAAGCATTACGAAGATCATAGAAATCTTGCTGCGATTATTCCTGATTTGTTTGGCTCGTCTTATATCGGAGTAACCAGGTATAATCATTGTGTGATTTATCCGAGCCTGGGATCAGCATCAATACTCGATTTGAAATATTTTGTGGATGTTTCTTCTGTTGTAAAAGATAGCTGGGGTCATGTAGATGGATTGCCTTACAATAAAAGAATAATTTTTAATCCCAAATTTTATTCGATCGTATTTATTCCGCCGTCAAATGATCGCTTGATTCACAATGGTTATAAAGTGGATGAATTGAGGAATAAAAAAACGTCGATTAATTTGGAGAAAAATCGAGTGGCATTACGTGGGGATGAGGATGAGCCCGGGTTTGAAGAAGAATTTATCAGCCAAGAGGCGCACGATCTCATGCAGACTTTATCTACTAAAATAGGTGAGCAGAATCCCACTCGTAGAAGCCAAGGGGGGTTTCAGGGTAAAACCGATGTTGCTCATGCTAGCATAAACAATTTCATTAATTCGCATGGCTTGTTAAATATAGACACTGCATTTTTGTGTCGAGGTGTTGCACTTAAATATTACTCTTATCGCGATTATGCAAACGCTAAGATATACGCGAAAAAGAATATTGAGATTGTTTCAGGATTGTATGGCAAGGATGATGTTAAAGTGATTCCGGCGTGGATGTTGTTAGGGAGGGTCCAACATTACGGTAATAGCAGAGCTCAGGTGGCTGATAGCCTAAGAAAAGCTTTTGATATTCATTTTATGCACGGACTTAAAATTGAGAAGTTTGAGGATAATGCGTATTCGAGGTTGGACAGTGCCTATAAGTCACTACGTAATAATCGTTGGTTTAAACACGTGCAAGGCATAAATCATGCAGTTAAGCATAAAAGAAATGACATTTTAGAAAGGCTTGTGAAGATGTTGGATGACGCCGAGGAAGAATTTGGCAGGAACGGTTACGGCGTAGTGTCGGTCTATGATTATGCAGCTCAGGTAGAAATGCAGTCGCCTCGACCCAATGAATTGCGTGCTGGCAATTATTTTAAGCATGCACTTTCTATTACTGAAGCAAAATTCGGGAATCGACACGAAAACAATTTGCCTCGATTAAGAAGGCTGGCTTTGCATTATCAGAAGATCAGAAGCCCTGAACAGGCGATGCTCTATTTTAAGTCGTGGGTAGGATTGCAGGAAATTTTGTACGGTTTAATGGATAAAAAGGTTGAGCTCGCATGTGATTATGTGGCCAATAAGCGCTTTAAAGACAAGGATTATTATAATGCAATTATGTACTATGAAAAAGCCAAGAATATAGCAGATAAATCAGGTAGAACAGAATCTTATATTTATGCAAAGCGTCTACATGCGATGGGCGATATTCATTTAACGTTAGAATCTCAGGACGAGGCTAGGCCACTATATGAAAAGGCATTAAAGATTTATGAGAAATTGTCTGCAAATGAGTCTGCGCTATTGCGATTGAAAAAGAGTCTTTCTGCTATCAGCGAGCCAGATACTAGTTCAGAACCAAAAACTGAAGACAAGGACTAATTTTATGTGAATTCACATTGATGTTATTGGAATCCATTTAAGCAAATGATCTGTAAAGCTCCCCATAAAGTCGTAAGTATAGAATAATACTTAGGATACATAACAGAGCATCGACTGGCCAAATGTTAACATTTGTTATTGAATGCCGAAAATTTGTGAGTATACGATAACATACCTCACGAACGTATGTACGCACTCTATCAATTTGTAAGTAAGCATCCAAAGATGCTGTGCGCAGCTAGTCTGCTCATAATGCTCGTCTTAGTGATTCCATGTAAAAATTTGTACTTCGATAGTTCGCAGGAAACGTGGTTATTAGACGAAAACGAAACGTTACGGGAATATAGGACATTTAAACAGGACTTTGATTGGCAGCCTCAGCTTCTTGTTGGTTTGTCTGAATTAAAACCGCTGAGTTTAAATATTGAAGAAACTAAGCTTGAACTAAGTGAGCGTCTGAAAGCAATAAAACATATCAAACAAGTGAACCTGCTACCGATTCAGCGCGAAGGTCAACATTTGATAAATATTGATATAATATATGGCGAGGAGCATTTATTTGCAGATATAAATAAAAGTGTATTTGCAGATGTAAAAGAGGCTGTTGCCAATACCATTGATGAAAACGCCTTGTCTGTTCATTATAGCGGCATAGCAATTAACGCGACCTTTTTCAACAATTGGGATTACGATCGGAATTTGATCTCGCCGATTTTCTTTGCGTTAATAATTTTGGTATTGACCTACACATTTCGAACATTCGCGGCAGTTTTAATGCCGCTGTTAGTAATTGCTGCAACATCTGCCTGTAGCTATGGCCTTTTGGCTTGGTTTGGTTGGCATATAAATGCCTTAACCAGTATATTGGTTATCATAGTTATAGCCGCGAGCATCAATGACACGGTTCATGTGCTGAAAGAATTTTATGCGGCAAGAAATGAGGGCTGTGATCCAAGGGAATCGGCTCAAGTTGCATTTACGCAGGTGTTTTACCCATGTCTGTACACAACGCTCACAACTTGTGCTGGGTTTATTGCTTTAGCCTTTACACAACTGGCGCCAGTCCGTGAATTCGGGGTAATCGCTGCATTAACGGTGTGTTTTGCTTTTTTATTCACCATGTTTCCAGTTTGTTCGTTATTGCAATTTTTTCATGGTACGCATCAACATTCTAAAAATGGGGATGGGTGGTCGCAGCGCTTTTTGACTATTGCTCGGACTGGTCGAATCCCAATTCTGTTAATGGCTTTAATTTTAGGTGTTCTATCAATCTTGTATATCCCATCGGTCGATGTGGATTCTGGAGTGCGTAATTATTTTCATGAAGACAGTCAAATGTCGCATGATTTAAATTATTTCGCAGAGCACTATGGAGATGATTATCGCGTTCAATTGGTGATGAATAAAAAAGAGAGTTTGGCTGAGGAAACGAAATTCGTCAATCAATTACGTCACGAACTGAGACAGATTGACGGTGTTGCGGGACTGGATTGGTTACCGTTGCAGCATAGTGATCAAATGCCGTTACTAGCCATTGAACGACTGGCTAGTCAAGGGAAATATGTATCGACCGATGGTTCTCGTATGCGCATGCGTCTGCGCATGCAGGCGAGTAGTGATAAGGAGTTTATTAAGGTCCGTCAGCGCGTCGAGGAGAAGTTAGATGTTTACTCCAACAGAAATCCGGTGCTCACGGGAATGGACTTATTAACCGCAGAAATGAATACTTATATCATTCAGGGACTAGCAACCTCATTTTCAATTGCCTTTGTTATTACCTCATGTTTTTTATTGGTATTCTTTCGTGGTACGTGGTTTTCCTGTTTGGCCATAGTGCTGTGTCTGTGGCCAATCATGAGTGCGGTCACTTTGATGCCTGTATTGGATATTAAACTCAATTTAACAACTATGTTAATTGCCGCGATTACCTTTTGCACGGTTGTTGATGACAGCATTCATATCACTTCACGGTATCTAGATGCGCGTCGTAATAGTGCAACAGGGAATGAATCTCTGCTCGAAACCTTTAAGCATTCAGGATCAGCCATTTGGATTACCACGCTGATTCTAGGTATCGGCTTTGCGGTTAATGTTATAGGTCGTCACCAGCCTACTGTTGAATTTGGCATTTTGGCATCATCAATAACGTTTTTAGCGTTAATTGCTGACACCATATTGTTTGCAGCAATATTGAGTTTCTTTAAAGATAAGCCGCAAGCAAATTGAATTACAAAATTTCGGCAGCCAAGCCAGCTAATTCACTTCGCTCGCTGCGCATCATGGTGACATGACCAGCTAAATCTTTGCCCTGCATGCGCTCAACTAAATAGGTGAGTCCGTTAGAGTTGGCGTCAAGGTAGGGATTATCAATTTGATAAGGGTCGCCAGTCAGCACGATTTTGGTTCCTGAGCCGGCACGACTGATAATTGTTTTAACTTCATGCGGAGTTAAATTCTGTGCTTCGTCGACAATGATGTATTGGTTACTGATCGAACGTCCACGAATATACGTCAGCGCTTCTAAAGAGATGGTTTCATCATTAATAAGTCGCTTGATGACTTCATCAGGATCGCGTTCTTCTTGGCCGAGAATGTAATGCAAGTTGTCAAAGATGGGACCCATCCAATGACCCATTTTTTCATCTTTAGTGCCGGGTAGATAGCCTATGTCGTGGCCAAGGGGCATGGTTGGACGGCTGACCAAGACTTTGTTGTAGGCTTCGTCACGTAAAACACGCGTAATGCCAGCCGCAAGTGCTAATAATGTTTTACCGGTACCAGCAGAGCCAACTAAGGTGACGAGGCTGATGTCTGGATCGAGTAATAAATCAAAGGCGAGCTGCTGTTCGCGATTCCGAGGTCGAACGCTGCCTAAAAAGAGATGGTCTTCTTGGTCGATCGGGTGAAGATGCTCGTCAGCACTGATAAACCTAGTAATGGCATAATTATCCGGATCATTTTCAGCTTCTAAAATGACGTATTCATTAGCAGTAGGTTTATGCTCAATTTCAAATTGTTTTAAATCGATAGGCGTATCTTCGTCTGCGGAATCGATTATTGATGCGTCGCATTTAATAGTTTGCCAGCCACTACGTAATTCATCAAAATTAACGGTTTCAGTATCGAAGTCGGACGAGGGGATACCTAAGGCATCGGCTTTGATGCGCGCGTTAATGTCTTTAGAGACAAAGTAAACATTACTGCCTTCACGTTTAAGGATGAGGGCACAGCCTAAAATGCGATTATCGTTAACCCCGGGTAACATTTCACTAATTTCATCAAATCGTAGAATTACCTGAACAAGTCCACCTTGTTCTGTGGGAATGCCTTCACGTAATGAGCCGAGTTTGCGCAGTTTGTCGAGTGATCGTGCCACTTCACGGCTGTTGCGACCTAATTCATTATTATTGGTTTTGAATTTATCGAGCTCTTCCAAGACCATCATTGGTATGACAACATGGTTATCAGCAAAGGCAAATAGGGCGGTGGGGTTGTGGAGAAGGACGTTGGTATCTAATACAAATGTTTTACTTTCGGCAGTTATCATCTATCTCTTCATTACCGGAGGTTCAAGAATGTTAATAGTTTTTGATGACTCGATGCACAAATGTTTACGCGGCACGGTCTGATTGGTTATATCGACTACATTTGGTGATGCTTGTAACGGTTCGAGCGTTTCAATGCGCATAGCGTTGCCTGTCCAAGTGACGGTGACTTTGACAATGTCTTCGCTATTCATAGGTAGTGGTATTTTTTGCCCATCGAGATTGTTCTTCTCGCGGTCACCGATGAGAATGAAAACATCTCCGCTGCCAGACATTTTAAATTCCACGCCTTTATCTTGGGCTTGAAGGGTTCGGGCTATGCCGCTTCGGCTTCCTGGCCATGGTGGTAATTTAATTACAGGTGCGTGTAATTCAGCGCCACCATAAGGTTCCCAGCCGAGAACGGTGCGAATCATATCTTGTTTGGCTTTATCGATTTCTGGTAACGCAAATGTTTGTTCACGTTTGTAATTAATGTCATCAAGCGTTACATTTGCATTGCCTTTGATATCAACCGACATGCTGTCAGTCATTTGACCAATGGCTATTTTCTGAGAGGCCGCCTGGTTAATTTCAACGTGCATAATTTTGTCGCTGTCAATCCACAGGTCTATGGTATAGGGCAGCATTGGTACAAACGGGTAGTCAACCAATTTAGTTGCTTTTTCACCATGCAGTAGATGGAATTTTTGCTCAGCAACTTTCATGCGCAAAACACCACCGCGGAAATTAATGTTCATTGAACCTTTTTGTTCAGCAAAGAGAACTTTAACGCTAACGCGACTCGCGCCTTTCATGTCTGAGCGTTGTATAAAGGCGTCAGCGCTGATGTTTTTGAGACTTTCAGCTAACACTTTCCAGTTACCGGTTTGTTGATTAAAGGCGAAGAGGTCATTGTCATCGCTGAAATCGAGTGTGTCTTTGAGGCTGTTAGGATGGGCTTCTTCTTGCTGTGGAATGGTGATAAATTTGGAAAGCTTCTCAATAAAATCATCGGCATCTTTCTCGAGGCCAGTTAATTGCTTGAGGCTGCGGAAAGATTTATTCAGTGATTTGTTATCACCGCTTTCATGCGCTTTAAGAGCAGTATTAACTAAGTTCGCCAGTTCCTGGGCACGTTGCATGGAAATGAGTAATTCAAGTTGTTTTTCATTTGGATACTTGTTTTTGCGCGCAGCGTTTTTGGCAATCGTAGCTGGGCCTAATTGATTGTCGCGTAATTGGCTGACACAGGCTATGGCTTGTTCTTTAGCAGTAGCCATTTCATGAGCAGCTATAGCGCTGAATAGTTTGGAGCGTTCGCCGTCATCAAGTTGGGCCCACTTGGTCGTAGCTGAACTGCCTTGTGGGGATTTAAGTTCCAGACCACTCTGGGTGATACCAGATACATCCCATTTTTCGCGACTGTTAAATGGAGCTTTTACGCGGAAACGGACGCGGTTATTTTTAAATGCCTTGCCCATGACGTCGATCGCTTGTGATTCAAGTTGAATCTTTAGTGAAATTGCTTGGGCTTCTTTACTGGATCCCGGTATTTCTTTGACGATGTCTTGTGCTTTTTTGAGGTCGCCTTCATTGAGGGCATTATCGACGTCAACATCTGCAAGGATGGCTTTAAAATTTAATCCATTTAGTGTTACAGGGGGCTGTAATTTACCTTCTGACTCTTGCTGCTTCGCCAGATCTTCCTGTTTTTCACGTTCTTCCTTTTTCTTTTGCTCAATAGCGTCTAATTCTTTTTGTTTTTTAGCGTCTATGCGTTTTTTAGCCGCAGCCAATAAGTTGTCTGCCCATTCACGATCACCTTTAACGCCCCAGACATTACGCGGTGCTTCGAGGAGTTTATTTATTTGTGAAAGATTCTCACTGCCATTTACAGACAATTGTAGTGTAGTTTTCGCATCTTTGTGATCTTGGGTAACTTTAGCAACCTGAGTTTCTTTAACGGCTTGATTGGGAATAAGGTTAGCAGCGATTAAGGCTTTACCAAAATTCTTGCGCTGTAAGTGGTAATCAATGTCTTGAAGAAGCTTAGCCGTATTTGGTTTATCAGCTTTAGGATCTTTAACAGCGACAGGATCAGTTGTTTTCGGATCCTTAGTCGTAGTGCCGCCAGTATTCGCATTTTCGCGAATTTCTTTAAGTTTATCGATTAACTGGACACGGCGCTTGCCTTGTTTGAGTTTGCCGAGCAGTGCAATGATTTCTTTATCGAGCGCTTCATTTTTAGGGTCTTTGGCAAATGCAGCTAATTTTTCTTCGATTTGTCCAACGACACTCTTTTTAATAGTTGGTGTATCAGTTTTCTTGTCGTTTGGCTTGACTGGCTGAGTAGTTTTTGGTGGCGGAGGTTGATTAGCATCTCTGATTTGCTGAAGTCGTTCTTCTTGCTTTTGATAAAAATCATAGGCCCAAATGCTACAGCCAATTAATAGGATAAGTAAGATAAAGGTGAATAAATTGCTCGATTTACGTTTTGCTGGTTTTTTCGATTTGGCACCAGCGCCACGTTCGAATTCATTATAATTATCTGGACCACTGGCGGTGCGTTGATGCCTGGTGGTTGTTTTACGAACCGTGCGTGTGTGTTGATTAACACCTGCGGAGCGATTAGGGCCAACGCTGCGAGTATGCGATCGCGTTGCTCGCAGGGTGTGACGTTTTGCGCCGCCGCCAAATTTAGCGAGGAGATCAGCTAATTCTTCCAAGCTTTGGAAGCGGTCCTTGCGCTCGATTGCACACATTTGATTGCATAAGCTGTCTAATTCGCGGCTTAATTCAGGATTAACGCTGCGAAGCTGTTTAGGGCCACCGCTAGTTAATTTATGCAAGGCTTCATGATCACTGGCTTTAGTGCCCACGAAGCCT
>JANQLF010000180.1 GCA_028280785.1 Planctomycetota bacterium | reverse complement strand
AAACGGTAACGGCTTTGCGTACAGGATTTAAACCATTCGAAATTGTTACTGATGAACGAACGGTAACAGCAGACACGGTTATTATTTCAACCGGCGCAACGGCGAAGCGCTTAGGCATAGACGGTGAAAAAGAATTCTGGCAACGTGGTATCAGCGCTTGTGCAGTCTGCGATGGTGCACTGCCTATTTTCCGTGATCAAGAATTAGTGGTTATCGGTGGTGGCGATAGTGCCTGTGAAGAGGCCTTGTATTTAACCAAGTTTGCCAAGCGCGTACGTTTATTGGTGCGTCGCGATCAATTGCGCGCCAGTAAAGTCATGCAAGACCGTGTTTTTGCCAATGAGAAAATAGAAATCTTATGGAATACCCAAGCGCAATCAGCACAAGGTGATGATCAACTACGCGCACTCAAGATCATTCAAGACGGTGAAGAAAAAACCATCGACGCTGGTGGATTGTTTTATGCCATTGGTCACAAACCAAATACGGATTTTTTAAACAATCAAATCCAATTGGATGATAAAGGATATATTATTACCAAGCCTGATTCGACTGCTACCAGTGTAGACGGTATTTATGCTGCTGGCGATGTTCAGGATTCCATTTTCCGTCAAGCAATTACCTCAGCGGGTACCGGCTGCATGGCAGCTCTTGAAGCTGAACGTTTTATCGAAACCCACTTACACCCACTTACAACTGACTCATTAAAGGAGCATTTCAATGTCGAGTTTAGTAACTAAAGAAGCACCCGCATTTAGCGCTGAAGCCGTGTTGGCCGATGGTAGTATTTCAGAAATATCATTGTCGGATTATAAAGGGAAGTATGTACTCCTGTATTTTTATCCACTCGATTTTACCTTCGTTTGTCCAACTGAAATCATTGCTTTTAACAAAGCCGTAGCCGAGTTTGAAAAACGTAATACCCAAGTAATCGGCGTGTCTATCGATTCGGCATTTACCCATGCAGCGTGGCGACGCACACCCTTAAATGAGGGCGGGATTGGCGACATCGACTATCCACTGCTTGCTGACTTGAAAAAATCAATTGCCACTGATTACGGTGTGCTCTTTGATGAAAGCATTGCCCTGCGCGGTTTATTTTTAATTGATAAGGAAGGCGTGGTGCGCCATGCCTTGGTCAATGATTTGCCACTCGGTCGTAGTGTTGATGAAGCCATTCGCATGGTCGATGCATTACAGTATTTTGAAGAACATGGCGAAGTCTGCCCCGCTAATTGGAAGCAAGGTGAACAAGCTATGAAACCAGACGCCGAAGGTGTCGCAGCCTACTTAAGTACACAAGGATAATAATCATGGTTAATATCGGAATCGAAGAATCAGCACGTTTAGAAATAGCCAAAGGCTTGTCGCAGGTATTAAGTGAAAGTTATGTGCTCTATTTAAAGACCCATGGTTTTCATTGGAATGTAACAGGCCCGATGTTTCAAACCCTGCATACCTTATTTGAAACGCAGTATAACGAATTGTCGCTCGCGGTTGATGAAATTGCCGAACGCATTCGCGCCATCGGTGAATTTGCACCGGGATCTTTTGCGCAATTTACTAATCAAAGTGGTATTGCCGAGGCAACAGATGTACCCGAGGCAAAAGAAATGATTGCGCAATTACTTGAAGGACATGAAGCGATTGCTGCAAGTGCGCGTCAAGTAGTGCCGGTATCCGAGGATGCACATGATCAGGCTAGTGCTGATTTGTTGATTCAGCGGATACAGGCGCATGAGAAGACGGCTTGGATGTTGCGTAGTTTATTAGCATAGTTAATTGGCTTAAAGTAGTTCGCCCTCTTTCTTTTTTTGAGAGAGGGCGATTTGTATTCTAATAATTAGTTAATAGTTGTAGCCTCTTGCCCCTAGCCATTTGCCTCTAGTAATAGTTAATAGTTCCTGGGACCGCGGACATCTTGTCCGCATTAAAACTTAATTGTTGCAATAATTATTTAAAGTAAAATTGATTTGTTAGCAGTTTTCAAACTACAAAACTATAAACCATAAACTAACAGCTAGAGGCCAGGGGCGAGGGGCCAGAGGCTAAAAAAACCTCCGACCAAAACACAACCAGTTCTCTTTTTACATTTAGCTTACCACGTGTGCTCGGTGTAAAGCCTACCCTAACGGCTCGCTACGCTCGGGCCTGACACCTGCGCGCACGCGGACACCAAATGTAATAAGGAGAACACAACATGACCCATTTCACAAACCTACGTGTCTACCAACAAGCACGAAAAAACCTCAAAGAAATATCAAAAATCTGCAAACACACACGCGGATTTGGCGATATCCAAAATCAAATCCAACGAGCGGCTATCTCGGTGGTATCAAACATCGCAGAGGGCGTCGGTAACAACACCGACAAACAAACCATCCACTTCCTCGGCATAGCACGTGGTTCTAATAACGAAGTCCTCGCCCAACTACAAATCCTCGACGACATCGGCGCCTGCCAAATCAATGATGACTTGATCGAAGACATCAACTACACAGGCAAAATGCTCACCAAAATGATTCAATGCCTTCGCTAAAAGCGCACCTGGGTGTGCGGGCAGCCTGCCCGCAAAAAACCACATCTGTGTCAAAATGCTTGTGAGTACAATCCGCTGCGTTACACTACCATAGATTTTTCCTTATAATAATACGGTTAGGTGAATCATGGGATTATTCTTTGGAAAGCGCGATAAACACGAGATTCCACATCAATCATTCACATGTCCTCAAAGATGGGAAGAAATGGATGGTGATGACTTTGTTCGTAATTGTTCAGAGTGCCAATCAAAGGTGTACGACCTTACCGGATTAAACCACAAAGAAATGCGCAGGTTTATTGAATTGAGTGAAGGTGAGGTATGTGCGTTGGTTCACACTGATCGGTCTGGTTATGTTGTTAATGGCAAATGTGCTAAAGAGATGCGCACAACTCTTGGAAGAATTATCATTAAAGAGGAAACGGAAGAGGAAAAATTAGAACAGCAAATATCCATTGCTCAAAAAAGGCTGGAAAGACTGGAGAAAATCAAGGAGATGATTATTAAGGATTCACCTAACAATGATATTCAAAATCGGAGTCGCCCTTCGGGCGACTCCGGTGATATTTAGCGTTGGGTAGACTAATGAGTAACTATGCCGAGGTGATTGTTATAGTTGACAGTGATAACGAATTCGTGATCGATCTATTGGAGTCAGGTTTGAATACAATTATCGATCGCGGATCAATCAAATTCACAAAAATGTCTACTTCCGGAGACGAGACTGGGAAAAAGTTCTCAAGTATAATATATGTTGCCACAGGACATGTAACATCTAATCAGATAAACAATGTTTTTGAATCACTTCCAATCAGTTGTCCAGAATCTGTTCAAATTTTAATTTCGGATGAAAATGATCCAAATTGGGACGGATTATTTATGGACGTGTGGCGATAAAAAATGATTGATGATAATTGGATATTAAAATTAGAAAAAGCATTCATTGATGGTAAAATGACTATAAGAACTTTTTTTATTGAGGTTATGATTGGGTTAGGGGTTGGAAAAATAGATATTAGATCTCTGGGTAATGCAATTGACGACTCTTTATATCAAGAAATAAGGCAAATGGTTGATCAACGAAGGGAATACTACCAGACTCTGAGATTGGCGGGCGAAGGATATGGTGAGGAGGAGGCCATTGAATTTCGTAAAGGGATAAAAATTGCTTTGGATAATCTTTGGCAATGATTCCTTTAGAGTCTAAAAACAGGAAGACATGAAAAATATTATTATCAAATGCAACCCAACAATATGCTTTATAGCGCCAAGCCACATTCCGCGCGGCTTGGCTGCCCCGGTTCTTTGAACGGACGCTCAGCTGTGAATAATACGAACGTCGATGAAATCGTAAATAAAATAGAAGCGTATTGTAAGGAAAATAATATAGTACTTACAGATGGAAATTATGATGAGACACTAAAGTTGGCTGTTTCTCCTGAAGAGTATGCCCTGATGGTAATTCCAGATGAATGCCATGATAAGATTACCAAACTGTGTTCGCGTGGTGATGCCGCCGTAAATAAAGATGATTATAAATCTGCTATAGCTGCTTATAAGGAGGCTTGGGATCTTATACCTGAGCCTAAAACAAATTTCGAAGCAGCGACATGGGTATTAACTGCAATCGGTGATACCTACTTTTTGTCTGGTGATTTTACAGCAGCTAGGGATAATTTGACAAATGCAATGCAATGTCCAGATGCTGTTGGCAATCCATTTATTCATTTACGATTGGGGCAGTGTCAGTTTGAATTGGACAATGAAGAACGGGCTGTTGAAGAGCTAACACGTGCTCTGATGATAAAAGGCGAATCAATTTTTAGAGATGAAAATCCGAAATACTTTGACTTTCTGAAAACAAAGATTGATGCACCACCTGGTGGCTGGGGACAGTCTGGCAAAAGAAGACAAGGGAGAAAGAAGAGAAAACCCTGGTGGAAGTTATGGTAAAATGCAGCCCAACAATATACCTCAAAACACCAAACCACTTCCCACGCGGCTTGGCTGAGATGGCACGTTGGGATTTCGAATAATGTTGGTAATGACAACTAAAGGTTACAAAACACTTGCAAAAGTTTGCATCACCTTTTCTTTAATATTTATATTAATAGCAGTCTATCTTGGGTATCGATCTTATTCCTTTCAGCAAATAGCCATATCCACAAAGGGTCAAATTGTTGAACTGGTCGAGCGTACTGATAGTGAAGGCGGTACGCTTTTCGCCCCGGTATTCACGTTTACAGACAACCAGGGTCAGGTCCAAAAGGTGTATTCTTCGGTTTCGAGTTATCCACCCATTGGTAATGTGGGAGACACCATTGACATTCTTTACGATCCAAAAAACCCAAAAAATGCTGATATTGATACATTCTTTTCTAATTGGGGTGGCGCTATAATTTTAGGCGGCTTAGGACTCGTACAATTCCTTATGTTCATTGTTGTTTTAGTAATCCAAAAAAAGAATAGTTCTGATGAAGGACGTGATCTTTAACTTCTTAATTTCTCGAAACTACCCCGATATATATTTCCGATAAACCTCATTCCGCGTAAAACCATAACTGCGACAACATTGTTTATATTAAGGATAATTCAGATTGGTTTATAATTTACCAGTAATGTGTATGTATTGGGAAGCGGATAAATAGTATATAAAAGTACTACAAAAACTGACTTTTTGTGGTATTTCGCCGACATTTAAATGAATTATCAGCTGTAAGGAAGAACTACATTGACTTCAACCGATAAATTAAACTGGGCTCTGACGATTGGCTCTCTCGTAGTGATTATATTTATGTTGGTTAATATAAATAGTAAGAGTAATCAGATAAACGAACTTCAAAAAAATGAAGCTCTTATTGCTGGCGAACTAAATAGAGTAAAGGATGACATAGGCATGAGAGCACATAGATCTCTCTGTCTGATTGAACAAGCTCTTGATAGTGGTTTGGTCACTAAGGATAATGAATCTGTTTGGGCTGAGTATGCGTTGTCTATACCTGGCTTTGCAGGTGACATGAAGATCTTTAGAGAGAAATTTGAAGGAATCATTGAACGACACCAAAACAGCAATCGGTTAATTGACGTGATGAAATCGAATAAGCACATATGGTTTGGAGTTAAATGAGTGACGATGAGCTGCAGAAATAGTAGCCCTCAGAACTGTTGAATGTGAATAACCAAATATACCTATAGAATTATTCTCTTTAAGTTAAACCAGATATCAAAACGGAGACACAACATGAAATTCATACTTACTATCTTGCTATTAGTATCCTTCTCACACGGGCTTCATGCTATTGTACAATGGGACAGGTATGTATTCAAAACCGATGGTGAATTTATTACCATTCATGAAAGTGGAAAGATTCTCGTTGCAGTACATTATTCCAAAGTGTCGATTTTACGCAATAAGCTCATAATACAGGTTGGTAGTCAATCAGTCGAAATTGAAATGAAGGAAAGAATTGTAGTGCCAGTGTTGAAAGAATTAAGAAATGCGAGTAAATAATTTATAATAAATGTCGAATGCTACCTAAATCTACCCCGGAATATACTTCTGATAAATATCATTCCGCGTAAACCCATAACCGCGCCAGCCATAAGCTTCTTTGCGTAATTTGCGCACTGCTTCGATATCGACGTCTAAAACGGCAACGCCTGGTTTGTCATCCATTTGATGGATGCAGGCACCATCGGGGCCGATTAAAAAACTGCCGCCGTTAAAACGTCCGGCGTGATTGACGACGGTGATGTAGGTTTCATTACACGCAGCCAGTGCTTGGGTTAAGGCTTCATTATTATGCGGCTGTAGGGTATCCATGCGTGAGGTATCGGTGGCCAGGGGGCAGGCAATAAATTCAGCGCCGAGGTGACGCATCGAGGTAAATGTTTCAGTGCGCTCACGATCAAAACAAATAAAGGTTCCGGTGCAGACTTCGCCAGGATGAATCGTGTAGGTGGAAAATTCTTCGCCCGGTGTAAACGGTCCCCAATGTAGGGTGCTTTCAAAGGGGCGGCAATGCACTTTGCGATACATGTTTTCAATATTGCCCGATTTTCCAAACAGGGCAGCGGTATTGTAGGTATTGCCATCAGTGGATTTTTCGGCAAAGCCTAAAACAAAATCCAATTGAATTTCTTTGGCTAAATCTTTTAACGCCGTAATGCGCGGACCATCGAGGGCTTCGGCACATTCGCTGACGCGCTGGTTATGTTCTTCGCGTTGATCGTAGTTGAAGGCAACCGGGTATGCGTGAATAACACATTCTGGACAGACCGCAAAATCAGCGCCGTCTTCTTTTGCTTGTTTTAATGAGGCGATTGCGCGTTCGAGATTCGCATCGAGTGCCCATTCTTCTGTTTCTACTTGGCACATGGCTAATTTAAAGGATGTCGACATCACACTCACTCCTCGGGTAGGGCGAGGAGTGAGTTTATAATTACGTCGCAAAAAGATAGATTCTTTTTGAATACATGTATTGGATTAACTAGTAAACCAATACGATTAATGCGTGGTGTAGCCACCATCAACAGCGATCACCTGTCCGGTGGTGTAGGAATTATTTGGATCACTGAGCCATAATACAGCAGAGGCAATTTCATCTGGGCTACCGGCACGACCAAGTGGTACCTGCGCATTAATTGCGTCTTTCACTTCATCATTAGCAAAGCGCTCAAACATTTCGGTTTCAATCGGACCGGGGGCTACGGCATTAATGCGAATCTTAGCTTCAGCATATTCAAGGGCTGCAGTTTTAGTTAAGCCAATAACCGCGTGCTTACTGGCAGTATAAACTGACATGCCTTGGAAGCCAATCAGTCCAGCAATACTCGCGTTATTCACAATGCTGCCGCCTGATTCCATCATGGCTGGAATTTGAAATTTCATTGAGTGCAAAACACCAAGCACATTAATATCAAAAACCGTGCGATAGTTCTCAACACTTTGTTCATGTGTTGGCACAAAAATATCACCTTCGATGCCGGCATTATTAAAGGCGGTGTTTAACTGGCCAAAGGTTTTAACGGTTTCTTCAACGAGTGCTTTGGTTTGATCGATGTCACTGACATCGCTTTGAATAAAATGCGCGTTACCACCAGCCGCGTTTATTTTTTCGACCAGTTCTTGGCCTTTTTCTTTGCGGCGTCCGGACAGGACGACTTGGTAATTATTCTTGGCATAGGCTTCTGCGGCATAGGCGCCGATGCCAGAGGTTGCGCCCGTGACGAGGGCTACGGCTTGATTGCTCATGGGGTTCTCCTGAAAAGTTAAAGTTGAGCGAGGGAATGTTTCATTAGTTGTACATACAAATAATAATGTCTAAAATTTTTTACGTAGGATCCAACAATTGGTTTGCTGCAAATATATCTTTGGTCAGTTTGTCGCTCTTCGTCTTACCGAGGACATCGACATAACGATCATGCAGGCGCTTCCACGCTGCATTAATCTCTGGCAAAAGATCTTCTCCTTTTTTGGTTGGGAAAATTGAAACTTCGCGGCCACTCACTTCGCGGCGTAGGAGTCCTTTTTTTTCTAAGGCATCCACAAAACGCGTGACGGTGCTTGGTGCTAGCTGCATGCCTAAGCCTATTTGCTTCGGACCGATACCAGGCTGATTAATCGCGGTCATCACTACAAAAGCATGTGAGGGCGACAGGCCAATCAGTTGAAATTCTTCTTCAGCCATATGGGTCATCGTCCGGCCAAGACTATTGGCGGTGAAGTAGAGGCAGGAGTTGAGGATTTCGCATTTCTTAGTCATTGCTTGTACATACAAATAACAACATGAGATGAAGAATCAAGCACTAAGTTCACATTTTGGCTAACGAATGTAAGTCTCTGTTAGGCAGATACTTAAGCGGCGTTGCCAAGTCGTGCTGCTAGGGGACGCAGTTTCCTCAATAATTTCTGACTAGTTATCGTATGGCAAAAATACGCCTCGAGCGCCCCATTTGATCGTGGGCATGGGCAGGCCCAGGCCTAGGATCTCAGCAGATAAGGACGCAGAACGCGGTAATAAAACGAATGATCGATATCAAATACGAACGTGTTTTATGGCAACGCTATATTAATGAGGCAGATGCAGATGCCTTGGTTGAATTATTTGAGAAAAATAATTCACGCTTACACGCTATTGCGATGCAGGTAACTGGTAATGCAGCAGACGCCGAAGATGCAGTCCAACAATCTATTGAACAATTATTAAATAGAAAACCAACTTCGAATGTGGAATCAGTCCAACCATGGTTAATCGGTGTGGTTTTAAATCAGGCGCGAATGATAGTTCGTCGTGAAACGCGCATTCATAAAAGGCAGAAACAGAAAGAAATGGACGTGCAACAACAATCAATGGATCCGTCGGCTTATGTAGAACAACAGGAGACCGTTAGCTTAATTCAAAATATTATTAGTGAATTACCCCAGCATTATCGCGAGCCATTGGTGCTGCATCATATTGAGGGCATGAATTTCAGTACGATTGCCGATGCACTCGGTCGTAAAGAAGAAACTGTTAAAAAACAATCACAGCGCGGTATTGCGATGATGCGCAAATTAATGCATAAGCGCGGTATCTCAGTCGCCATGGTTTTATTGGTCAGCGTTTTACAGCGCCTTGGTGCCTCCGAGCACGATGCATTTATGTATAGTGAAATTGCCACACCGATCGAATTACCACCGTGGTGGACAACCATGAATCCCGCACTGCCTACAGCGGCGGCGGCACTGATACTGATGCCATTTTTCTTCATGAGCGATGCGACACCTGAACAGGACCCCGTGGAATCGCCGGCTATCATGGCCATGCAAGAGCCTGTCGAGGAAGCAGTTGTTGAAGTGGCTGAGCCAGAAAAACCAGTCGAAGAAGAAAAGGTCGAGAAAAAACCGTGGAATAAAGCAAAGATTAAACAGGTGTATACCTGCCCATTTGGTGAATTGGAAAAAATGGAAGACTCACAGATCGAAAAACTTGAGCCGGTAGCTGCCGAACAAGCAATTTTGGATAATGAATATTGGATTTTCAAACCTAAGGGTAAGAACCCAACGATGTTTGAAACCAAGCGTCTCAAATTGCCAAATGAATTTCACATGCAGTTTGAATTTAAGCATCATGAATTGGAAATGTTCAAGGATCAGAAGTTTTCCATTTATCTAGGCTTCTTATTTAATCGTTCACGTAAAAAGCATAAATCAGAAACTATCCAAAGTCCCAATAAGGAATTTGCGGCGAGTATCCTAGGTGCAAAAGATAAGTGGCATACGGTCGATATAGAAGTCAGCATTCCTGACGCAAAGAAACCACAAATGCGCGAAGTGACCTATTCGATTAATGGCCAAGTGCACTGGCAGGTGCGCACCAATGTCCGCAGTGCAGATATTATTCCGATTGGTGTGATCAATACCGCCGTGGTGATGCGTCGCTTCCAATACTTGGATCTGAACGCAATTAATTAATCATGCGCTTTTTACTACTCAGCTTGATGCTATTTGGGCTGTGTAGCGCAAGTGAAGTAGGGCCTTCGCCTGCAGAAACATTGTGTCTCGAATACATTAATCGCTTGCGTGCTGATCCAGTCGCTGAAAGCGAACGTATTTTAGTCGGCGTCGAAGGCGGTATCAGTGGTATTTACGCCAAGGTGGATTTCGAAAAATGTCGCGAAGAAATTAAACAATTACGTACAGCGCCGCCACTGGTTTTCGACCTACAATTACTGCAATCGGCGCGTGCCCATGCGCAGTACATGATTGAACACAATATTACCTCGCATGATGAGATCCCGGGTAAAAAAGGATTTACTGGTGCTCGTCCGTTTCAGCGCGTGCGTGCCGCGGGTTACCTTGGTATGCCAATGGGTGAGAATGCATTTTTGCGTGCAGTTTCAGCGTGGAATAGTCATTGCGGATTTATTATCGATTGGGGACCGAGCCCAGATGGTATGCAGGCGGGGCGCGGTCATCGCATGTCCTGTGTATCACCTTATTCACGCGAAATAGGTATCGCGGCGATACGTCATGATAAGGAACGTTTTCAATCGACCTGCCACAACTTTGGCAATAATCCAAAGGTCGCTCGATATCTTGGTGGTGTTTTTTACATCGATAACAATAAAAATAATTTTTATGACATTGGTGAAGGTGTAGCAGATGTACAGATTAGTGCCGATAGTGGCGAGTCCTGTACGACCTGGCCAAGCGGTGCTTATACACTGGCATTAAATCATCAAGACACGGTGAATATAACGGTAACCTATAAAGATGTTTCAAGTACGTGGACCTTTGCCGCAGGCAAACACAACATTCGCTGTGCAGGACCTGTGCCAAATAATGAAGACATCACCTTTATCAATGGCTTATTAAATGGCGCTCATACTGAAATTGATGCTTATTGGTTAAGCCGTGGGCGATTTAAAACCCAGACACAAGTTGAAGCGCTGGGTACCTTTTGTCGCGAAGAACAAGTACAATTACAAGAGACACAATTCGCATTACTGCGTGTATTCACTAGTGGTAGCGAATCCGCATTTAAAAAAGCGTACAGCAAACACCAAAAGCACTATGCAAAAACGAAAGCCAACGTTTGGTTTAGCGAAATCAAAAAAGCCATGCCGGTGTATGCTGACGTGAAAAATTTGGTCGATAAAATTCGTAAACGCAAAGCACTCAGACTGGGCGAATTAGAAAAACACATGTCGAAACTGAAGCGCTGCATGAAAAAGATTAAGCAAGCTGACATCCATCAGATTCTTCAAGAACAATATTATTTACTCAGTCGAACGGTGGCTCAGCGATGAAATATATAGTGTTGATCGTTAGCTGTTTGTTCTGTGTGTCTGGCTTTGCCCTTGATGACATGCGCATGCGTGATCGGGTATTTGTTGATAAGGAAGCCGGTATTAGTTTTCGCTATCCCTATGAATGCTACCTGCCCAATCCTTATAAGCATAAAATAGTCGGGGTGGTGTATAATCGCCATAGCAAAGAAAAAATGCGCGTTTCCTATCGCTATTTCTCTTATTTGAAATCATCACTGCCTAAAGAGGTGGATGCCAAAGATTTATTAGCAGTGATGCGTCATATTGGTAAGCACGATTTCCAAGACCTTATTGATTATTCGTATTATCGCAGTGATCCATGTTTCCCACATCGCCATGAACGCTGGGCCCGTGCCGGAATTCGTGGAGCGATCGCACATGCTGATGATGAAGAAATGATACTCATTGACCATCATGATCGATTCAGTGGCTTGTTCATTGTTGGTGAATGCCCCATTAATGATGATGTGGTGAATTCATTTGAAATTATGCGCTATGACGAAACGGATAAACAATTTAAGACCTGGAATCATTGGCACACTGATAAGGGCTATGGCATTATTAAAAACGGTGAATTAGTCAAACTGAGTAAAATGAAGCGGCCAGAATCGTGGAAGCATGCTTATGAATTGGAAACCGAGCATTTTCATATCACCACAACCTGTACACCGCGATACATCGAGCCGCGCATTGAGTTTTTGGAAACGATGTACGCCGGTTTGCGAAAATGGTTACCGTGTCCAGATGATATCCACGATAAATACGAAGTGCATATAACGAAAACGCGCAAAGAATTCAACGAGATAGGTGACTATCTCTATGGCGATGTCAATCGAGCTTTTAATGTGCGCTCGAATGCGACTTTGGGTGGTTTTTTTCATCCAATGACACGCTCGATTTATACCTTTACTGATAAAGTGAAATATTCACGTATGACCAGTACGGTTCGCCTTGCCCATGAGTTTGTCCATCAATATATGTTTATGAATAGCTCGTATAATTTCAGCATGCCAGGATGGTTTAATGAGGGCATTGCAGTATTTTTTGAAGGGGGCTTTAAGGATAAACAACATAAGAAGGTGGTGCCAGCAACAACGCGCGTGCGCTTATTAAAGATGGTGTATAAGGATCACGGTTTTTTGGGCGACTTAAAACTCTATATGCGTGGTTATGGAATAGGGAACGTCCATCAGTACGCCGAAGCCTATGCAATAATTCATCAGCAACTCAAGGCAGCTGACGGGCAGCAAAAACTTTTGGACTTTTGGCAACAGTATCGCTCCGGAAAAAATGGCGTGAAAGCTTATTACCAAGTATTTGCGTTGCCGTCATTAAATCACGATACTAGTGACGAAAGCTATGCGAAGTGGAAAAAATCCATCATGAATTACGTTAAGGGTGGCAGAGCAGCAAAAGTTACGACGTTTGAGAGATGACCACTTGCGCAAGCCAATCAGGAACCCGTGCAGTTATCTAAATAAAGACTGGTTGAATCCAAGCGCTATCACCAGTGGCGCAATAAATTTTTGCCCGCACGTATCCTTCATCACCTGTGATGGTATACGCAATATCTCGGCCATGTTGTTTGTCGAGAATTTGACCACCATGACCAATGAAATGGGTTTCAAAGGTAACATCTTCCCATTCTTTAATGGTAAAACGTATTTCTTGTTTATTGCGTGTAAGTGATTCGAGTTTAATACGCGTCGTTGCAATAAAATCGCCGCGTTTCATCGAAGCTAAGATAGCTTCTTCGCTTAATTCGTCTGCCTGAACTTCAATCCATGCAGTGGCAATTTTATCAATATAAGGATTGGCGAATGTGTCGGGTTTAAAATGGTGACAATCATCGCTGCCAACACCCCAAATACATTTGCCATTGCTTAATACTTCATCCCAAATGGCATCAGTTGAAGGATGTTCGGCATCGCCGGCGCTATTACAGGTCCATCCACCATTCCACACTTCAAATGCGTCGGCACCATCAACAGCAAGTATTTCTTGGGCACCGAATGACCAACGCCAATTTGGATGATTTAATACACTAAAAGCTTTTTGTCCTTTGGCTTGATCAACCGCATGCTGTAAACCCTTACTCACATCGTCGTATTCGTCCATAAAGGTAAAATCTTCACTGACTCCTATACCATTTACATGAATAGATCGAAAACGTGGCTCATTTATCCCTGCGGAATATTCATTACCAGGAATGACCAAAAAATGTGGGTTTGTAACTGCGCACTCTTCTGGTTTGGTGATCGTGTTATGATCGGTGATCGATATAAAATCAAAGCCAGCATCTTGATAGGCCTGGGCAACCACAGGTGGCGCAGAGTCGCCATCGGAATTGGTGGTATGGCAGTGAATGTTTCCAGCATAAAATGGCATAGCTACTCCTGAACGCCGCAGTTTAGTATGAGGATCAGAAATGAAAGTATATGATTGCCCTAATTAATTATTAAGCATAGGTATACTCCAGCATCCATGTATTGACGTATGTAAATACGTCATAATATCAAACAGAATGTCTGATTTAGAATGTCAGTTTAAAGCCTTGGGTGATCCAACCCGTTTGAAAATTCTCCGTCTCTTGCCAGATAATGATGACTGTGAAGAGGTCTATAATGTTTCGGAGTTGGCCGAAGAGCTTGAGATTCCACAACCAACCATCTCGCATCATCTCAAAGTGCTGTATCAAGCTAAGTTGGTTAAGAATCAGAAGATGTGTCGCGATGTCTATTATTGGATTGACCGCGAAGCCGTCGATGCCTGCTTTGAGGAACTGAATGAAATTATGCAGACCTAAGGTCTTTTTTAATTTCCTATTTACATTCATATATTAACATATATTAATACGTCGAATTGAAGGAGGAGCTTGCTATGCTCTACAATAGACTCGGAGGCTCTGGCCTCAAAGTAAGTGCGATATCGCTTGGTTCATGGATGACCTTTGGTCAGGACGTCGATGTCGATGCAACCGAACAATGTATGGTCGCCGCTTATGATGCGGGCGTGAATTTTTTCGATGGCGCTGAAGTATATGGGCTTGGTGCTGCAGAAGATGCCATGGGCGAAGTCTTTAAACGCCATCAATGGCCACGCGATACCCTGGTTATTTCCAGTAAAGTCATGCGTATCGGTGATCATGCCAATCAAAGTGGCTCTAATAGAAAGCACTTGGTTGAAGCCTGCGAGGGCGCGCTCAAGCGCATGCACTTGGACTATTTAGATTTATTTTTCTGCCATCGTCCAGATCCAGAAACGCCAATGATCGAAACCGTGCGCACGATGCAGGATTTAATCACTCAAGGCAAAATACTCTACTGGGGAACCAGTATGTTTAGTGGCCCGCAAATTATGGAAGCCTTTGCCGTGGCTGAAAAGTATGGTTTAACCCCACCGACCATGGAACAGCCAGTTTATAATATGCTGCAACGTAATCGCGTTGAAAAAGAATTAGCATTGCCGATAGAAAAATACGGTCTCGGCACCACGGTGTATTCACCGCTGCAAATGGGTATATTGACTGGTAAATATAATGATGGCATTCCAGAGGATAGTCGTTTGGGTAAACGCGATGATGATTGGTTACATAAATCATTGAATGAAAACACCCTGACCAAATCACGTGCCCTCGGTGCATTGGCTAAAGAACTTGGCATTACCCAAGCGCGTTTAGCCTTGGCCTGGTGCATTAAAAACCCAGCGGTAAGTACCTTGATTACTGGCGCATCGCGCGCGAGTCAGGTGACTGAAAATATCAAAGCCGTTGAAGATCTCGAATTATTGACCGATGAAGTGATGAAACGGATCGAAGAGATTTTAGGTGATGACTAAGTAATAAAACAATTAAAAAGGCGGAGCTTGTGCTCCGCCTTTATTATTGGAATTGTGTTTATAATAAAACAGCGCTTTGTTCGGCGCGTTGTGGCATTGTTTGTTCAATATTTTCAGTGGTCGTGAATACGATGTACACTTTATTGTTACGGCCAAGACGCCAGTGACCTTTGGCGACATAAACGTCAGAGACGATTTGTTCTTCCTTGCCAAAGTGATTAATAAAACCGCTGCCTTGTTTTTCGCGGTAGGTACATGAGCCATCAGCTAAAAATTCAAAAACATATTCGTGGATTTCACTGGCTGGAAAATCTTCACTTGCCCATCCGCTGGTCCAGGTACCGATTAATTGGGCTTTACCATTGTTGATTGGTTTTTCGAAGTCGATGTAGGGTGGTGCTTCACCATTATACAGACGCATCGTGTTGCTGTCGTTATTGATGTCGAAATTAAGGGTAACCACGTCTTCTCCTTCACTGACTGGCTTAACCGGATTCATACTGATCTGCGTCAGGTGCGGTGACTGAGCGCAGGCAAAAAAGCAGCAGAGGCAGCAGATGATCAGTAGGTGTTTCATGCCAGCTTAGACGAAGGAATTGGCCAATGGTTCCCGGAATTATACCGCATCCGTAAGTCCTTATAGGGTGGGAACCTAAGTGTTGAATTGCACTGGGGCTCAGTGCCACAGACTGCCAACATGGTGATCACAGCGCGTGTAGCGATCATTGGTGGCGGAGCAGCAGGTTACTTCTGTGCGATCAATCTCGCTGAGCAGCGACCCGATCTGAGCATCACGATTTATGAAGCCAGCAAGCAATGCTTGGCCAAAGTCAAGGTATCAGGAGGTGGGCGTTGCAATGTCACCCATGATTGCTTCGAGGCTAAGGAATTGGTCGGCAATTATCCTCGCGGACACAAGGCTTTACTCGGTCCCTTTCATCAATTTGGTCCTGAGCAATTAATCGAATGGTTTGCCCAACGTGGTGTAGTTATTCGTGCAGAAGCAGATGGTCGCATGTTTCCTGAATCGAATACATCGCAGACAATCATTGATTGTTTTGAAGACGCGGCCACGGCAGCAGGTGTCCGTGTCGAAAAAACGACGGCTGTAAAAAACATTATTCAATCTGATGAAGCGCTGTTAATTAATGATGGGGTTTCTGTCGATGCGATTGTTATTGCAACTGGGTCATCGGCTTCCGGTCATCAATTAGCGCAGTCATTGGGCCATCATATTATCGATGGTGTGCCTTCTTTATTTACCTTTAAATGTGATGCGTGGGTTCATGCATTAGCTGGGCTGAGTGTTGCAAATGCGACTGTCAGTTTAATTGGCTTGTCAGAAACATTTGAGATGCAGGGCCCAGTGCTGTGCACGCATTGGGGTGTCAGTGGACCAGCCGTGTTAAAATGTTCAGCGTGGGCTGCGCGTGCACTGCATGCCTGTGATTATAAGTGTGCATTCGAAATTAATTGGTTACCGGTTATCGATATGCTTGCATTTATAGATGAGCATCGTCAACAGCATGGGAAAAAACATATTATTAATTCATGTCCCGAGGCCTTACCGAAGCGTTTATGGATGGCGCTATGCGAACAAGCCGATATTGATGAAGGCAACGCCTGGTCGCAAATAAGTAAAGCAGGTCGCTTATCCCTAGCACAGACTGTTAACGCCTGCCAATTGCAGATGAATGGTAAGACCACCTTTAAAGAAGAATTCGTCACCGCCGGCGGTATCGACCGCGATGAAATTAATTGGAAATCAATGCAGAGTAAATTAGTACCCAGGGTTTACTTCGCCGGCGAATGCATCGACGTCGACGCGGTAACCGGCGGTTTTAATTTTCAGCACGCGTGGACATCGGCATGGCTTGCAGCGCAGGATATTACTAGGAATTTATAGTATTAGCCAACTGGTATGGGTCTTGGTATCCAGCTTTAGTATTAGTCTGCGTTCTCAGAAATTATAATGGAACGTCGGCCGTCACTAAGACTAAGACCAAAGCTAAGACAGATACTAGTTAGCTACGACCAGCTTTTTTGCTCATCTTCTTATGATGCTTCATAAATTTCTTATCGCTGTTTAATTCCGGTGCTATGGCAATGCATTGGTCTAAAAGATCCACCAGTTCATCATAACGTTTTAACGCTTCGAGTGGTCCGGCCATCTCGAGCATGATACCAATATCATTATTGAGAATTTTGTTGCACTGTTGAAAACAATCGAGCGCAGCTTCAGCATTGCCACCAATTAAATGTAAATGTGCGCTGCAATAAATAGGATAGGCTTCACCTGGTTCTAAGCGGGCGGCTTCTTCAAATGATTGCGCGGCACCACTGGGATCACCTTTAATTTCTTTGAATTGAGCTTCGGCACAGTGTTTCTCGTAATGAGCATTCACAGATTCAAGCAGTCGGATCATTTCAGGAATTTCTTCGCCAAAACCAATCGCATGCAGCATGGTCGTGGCACTAGCGAGCAAAGCGGCGGTACTGACTTCTTCACCTTCGTCTTCGAATTTATGCGCCCCTGTGGCAGAAGCTTGAATACATTTTTGTAAAGTTTCTTTCAAACTTTCACGGATAGATGGGATTTCATCTTGCTTGATATGCGCACCACGATCGCATTTTGGACATTCTTTTAAAACGCGAACTGGTTTTCCTTCAGGAATAATGGGGATGAAATAGAGGTGGCCCCATTTACGCCCATCATAACTTTTATGTTTCACATATTCACCACAGTGATCACAGGTACCGTGGCCGTACACTTTATTCTTCACACCGTACATTCTCGAGCCGTAAATAATCATATTATTTCCTGTTAAAAGAAAGTTGAGTTAATTTATACAACTCACATTTTATAAACAAGGGTTCTCTTTATAGCTAACTGGTATGTGTCTTAGTCTTGGTATTGGTCTTGGCGCACGACCTTGGAAGCTAATCCTAGTGCCAAGACTAATACTTATCCTAGTTAGCTAAAAAACTATATCTTGTTACCAATCACATCTAATCATACTCAGTACATTCCCATGCGTATTCCAGCAATTAAAGGCATTATCGATCGTCGCATCTTGGTGAATTTTCGCATTGATCCCGACGTTATGGCAGCTGCATTGCCTGAACCATTCAAGCCACAGTTATACGATGGCTGGGCTGTTGGTGGTATTTGTCTTATTCGTTTAAAAAAAATTAGACCAAAAATGTCACCACTGCCCTTTGGTCTCAGTTCTGAAAATGCGGCGCATCGTATTGCAGTTGAATGGGAAGCAGATGGTGAACGTAAGCAGGGGGTTTATATTCCACGACGTGACACCGACTCACGATTAAGTTCTTTTGCTGGCGGACGTATTTTCCCTGGTGAACATCACCTTGCTGTTTTTACCGTTGAGGAAAATGACCCGGAATATGCCGTAGGTATGTTGAGTGCAGATACGAAAACCAGTGTGAGTGTAAAAGGTGAGGTCACTGATCAGCTGCCGAGTTTTTCCATATTTAAATCACTCGATGATGTCTCTGCATTTTTCGAACAAGGATCGGTGGGTTATTCGGCAACGAAAAAAGACGGCGTTTATGATGGTCTTGAATTACAGTGTAAAGATTGGCAAGTGCATGCGCTTAATGTTGTCGGCGTGACTTCTAGTTATTTTGAAGATCAAAAGGTATTTCCAGCAGGCAGTGTGCATTTCGATAATGCATTGTTGATGAAGAATATTCATCATGAGTGGCATAGTTTGGAAAATATATGCTGCTCTATGAATGGTTAAATGGCTAACTGGTATGTGTCTTAGCTTTGGTCTTAGTCTTAGCCTTTGATATCGGAAACTAATCCTAAGACCAAGACCTAATACTTATCCTAGTTTGCTAAAACTATATTAATTTGGATCAGTATATACGGACCTGATTTCCGCTTCGCTGCATATCTGACCATCTACGAATATTCGTCCGCGGCAGGCAGCCATGCGTGAGCGAATGCGAATGGCTTCGACTTCGATGCGCATTTGATCACCGGGATAAACGGGGCGGCGGAATTTTACTTTATCCATACTCATAAAGAATGGAATTTTACCGCGGTTGCTTGGACTGCTGAGCAACATCACCGCACCAGTTTGGGCAATCGCTTCAATTTGCAGAACGCCAGGCATAACCGGGTTTTCAGGGAAGTGCCCACTGAAAAATGGTTCGTTAATGGTAACGTTTTTAATACCGACAATAAATTTATTGGCTTCGAACTCAGTTATGCGGTCGACCAGTAACATCGGATAGCGATGTGGCAGGCGCTCAAGAATCTCTTTGATATTGAGAACCAGGTTCGGTTTTTCTTTTTCTTCAACCTGTTTTTGAATAGCTTTAACCAAGGCGGTGTTTTCGGTGTGACCGGAACGCACGGCAATAATATGCGCATTAATGCGGCGTTGGCTTAAGGCTAAGTCACCAATTAAGTCTAAAACTTTGTGACGAGCAGGTTCATCAGGAAAGCGGAATTCGTTATCAATTAATTTTTCGCCATCAAAGACGCAGGTATTTTGGTAATTAGCGCCTTGTCCAAGTCCAAGAGAACGTAGCTGATCTACTTCTTGGGCTAAGCAAAAGGTCCGTGCTGGTGCAATTTCATTGAAGAAGGAATCTTCATTAATGTCTAATTCCAACATTTGCGCGCCCTTAAAGACGCCACCGTGATCATCAAGGGTATAGGTAATTTTTAAGCCATTTTTATACGGTAGCGCAACAATGCTGGCTTTGCCATTAGTAATGGAAACAGGTTCTTGAACATCAAGGGTGCGACGTGCGGCATCCTGTTCGACAATCCCAGCTTCACGCAAGCAATTACCAAAGTCAGCGGCGCTGCCATCGAGTCCAGGTAATTCAACCGCATCAATTTCGACAATAATATTATCAATGCCCAGGCCAGAAGCCGCGGCTAAAAAATGTTCTGTGGTATGCACTTCAATTTCATCAATTGCAAGAGCGGTGCGGCGCATGCGTTGACATAAAACTTCAGGGCGAGCAGCAATTTGTGGTGAACCTGGTAAATCAGTGCGCACAAAAACCACGCCGGTATTTACCGGTGCAGGTTTGAAAGTGACATTACAGGTTTCACCGGAATGCAGACCGATTCCACTGACGCTGACTTCTTTGCCGATGCTGCGTTGTGCGCTCATGCTTCACCACCTTTGAGCGCTTCTAATTCAGCTTCTAAAGCAGCTAAGCGTTTTTCTAATTCTTTAACCGTTGATACGGTGCCAGGTAAGCGACGCATCGCGACTTCTTTGGCTTTTTGTGATTTTAAATCTTGAGCGGGAAAACCCATGACGGCGGTATTGGATGGAATATTTTTGGTAACACCACTACGCGCAGCGACCACAACAAAATCACCGATTTGTAAATGTCCGCTTATGCCCGATTGACCAGCAATGGTGGTGTGATGACCAATGTGCGTTGAACCAGCAACACCACTTTGGGCGACGATAATACAATGCGCACCAATTTCAGCATTATGCGCAACTTGTACCATGTTATCAATTTTCGTACCTTCACCGATAAAGGTGCGACCAAAGCGCGCACGGTCGATGGTTGTATTGGCACCAATTTCGACGTCGTCTTCAATAATAACCACGCCAACTTGAGGAATTTTATTATGGACACCTTCGACAGAGGCGTAACCAAAACCGTCGCTGCCACAGACGACACCGGAATGCAAAATAACGCGATTACCGATTATTGATTTTTCACGAATGGTGACGTGCGGAAATAAAATGCAGTCACTACCTATTTCACATTCATCACCGATATATACATGCGGATAAATAACACTGTTATCGCCAATTTTAGCGTTGTTGGTAATAACGGTATACGGACCAATAGCGACATTGTTACCTAATTGAACACCATCGCCAATAACAGCAGTTGGATGGATGCCCGGTTCTGGTTGGCCAACGGTAGGAACAAATGCTTCAACAACTTTAGCAAAAGCAAAGTCTGGATCTTTAACCACAATTTGTACTAAGTTTTTCACATCCTGTTCTTTAGCAACCAAAACCGCGCTGGCTTTGGTCTCGGCTAAATACGGAGCGTATTTATCGTTAGCTAAAAAACTAATATCACCAGGTACAGCTTCGGCCAACGATGAAATACCGGTCAACGACTGACTGGTATCACCGATGACGGTACCATTAACTAACGCTGCAACTTCTTCGACGGAAAATTCCATAAATATTTTTATTCCATGACCTCTATTTCAGCCCCACCATTTTCTTTTGGCTTATCGGCTTTGTATTTGGCATTGAGCCAAGCAACGAAATCGTCAGTAATGTTGGCATCAGGAGCAGCATAAATGGCATTAAGTAAGCTGAGTTCTTGTAAAAATTGATCAGCTGACTGGGCTTGAATTTCGGTGCTCAAGGTTGGGATGACTATCTTATGACCTTTTTCGGCACAATATTCGCCAAGCTTTTTTCGTATATCGTTGGTAATTGTTTTGAGAATATTTAAATGTTTTGCTTTGATTTGTTCTTGAATGCGTTTTTTTGCCAATTTCACTTTGAATTTAGCAACTTCTATTTTTTCGGTTAATTCAGCGTGCAGGGGTTTGCTTTGTGGGGTAATGCCCAATTGATTATTAAGTGCATCTATGGCTTCAACATCAGCGCGTAAACCTTCTTGGGCTTTGTTACGCTCAGCAGCTAATTGCTCGAAACGCGAGCTGTAGATATTCGCGCCTTTTTGCACGGCATCGAGATCAATAGCAACTACCTCAACCGCAGC
>JANQLF010000132.1 GCA_028280785.1 Planctomycetota bacterium | reverse complement strand
CAAAAAAACACAGGCAGGTGATTATTGAGGCGGAAGAATTGATAGTGTAATAAAAGAAACCGCGTGGTTGTAATGCGCTAGTGCTGCCAAAGAGCAGTTGGCAAAGCAGAACCATGATCACTAAAACAGCGCCAGCTATAAAACCAATCGCAAATCCGTTAATTGAACCAAGACGTACGCTTGGCTCGTGCATTTTTCCTTTCAAGCATAACCACAGGCTGCTCATGCGATTCTGTTCTGATTTCTCATCAATAAATTGGGCGATTATTAAAAATGCAAAAAGCGGAACCAGCGTACTGATGTCACTCATGACAAAATAGAGCAATGAGTCGGCATAAGAGACGAAGGCTGGCCACAGTGGGTCCCAGACTTCGAATAAATAAGCTCCTTGCAGGGCACTGTTGATAAGCAGCATGACGCTGATCGCGGCGCAAACCCATAAGCATGGCACAATTTTTAATCGATGACCATCATTCATGAGTAATAAGATCTTGATAACGGCAAACACCGCGGCGATACCAAAAATAGCAAAGCCAATATTTTTAAGCAGATTTTGTGGTGCTGCTTGTGTATGTAATTCGCGTTTGGATGCAGCGGGAATAATTAATTCTCGCCACGCTCGGCGGATGTGATTACCAGAAATATAGAAGCTAATTTCTTCTTCAATGCGCGGTTGTTCTTGGTGGGTGATGGAAAAGACAAATCGATGTTCTTCGCGATTAGGGAAGCTGCGACTGAGTTTCTCAACAACGGTGTAGGTATCGAAGCCGAAATCTTCTCGCAAACAGGCATGTGCTTGAAGCAACGCTTCTGCTTGATTTTGTGCATCAGCGGCATGGTCACGTGGCCATTCTTCGTCCCATCCGAGCACTTGACCATCGGGGTGAATCGCACAAGTAATTTTAATTGGCTCTCCAGCCTTTTTGTAAGAAAGTCGATAATAAAAAAGCGGCAGTCCTTCTTGAATAAAACGTTCAGCTTCCTGTTTACCGCAAGCATATTCAATGTAACGAAGCGCATCATCATGAACGCGCAGGCGACTGGCTCGTTCATAATCCGCAATACCTATACCTTGATTCTGGAGTGTTGTTTGAACATCTGACTCTAAATCAGCTGAGTGGCGCAGAACTCGTTGGTGGCCAATTGGCCATAAGAGGTCGACATTGCTAAAAAATAAAAGTGCGCTTATGAGTGCTGCGCCAATTAAGAGAAGGCGTGGCATTTAATTAAAATGCTCATCCAGAAGCTTGGCTAAGCATATGTCTTTATCGGTCACTTTGTTATCTGCATCATGCGTACGGAGATTGACGCTAATGCGGTTATACACATTGGACCATTCAGGATGGTGATTATCTGCCTCGATCGCATCAACTAGGCCGTGCATATACGAGATGGCGGACGGGAAATCGCTAAAGGTGTAGGTTCTGCTGATGCCGTTACGGTCACCAGTCCAATCAGGAAGTTCTGCTAGTGCTGCCTGGAGGGCATCGTCTGGTAGTGGACTCGACATGATTGGCTCCTGTTTATGAGATTCTGGGGCTATCCGCTGCATTGTAAAAGCCGATGTCCTATCTAGCATCTGCGCCGCAAAGGAGATCCAGTGGGATTAGCTGAGGATCTAAATGCTTTAAAAGAAGAGGGTTTGGCCCTGATCAGTGCTGCTGGTGACGAAGCGAGTCTCGAGGAAGCACGTATTGCCCTTTTGGGTCGCAATGGTCGTGTAAAAGACCTGCAAAAGGCTTTCGGTCAAGCTAGTCCAGAAGAGAAGCGCGAACTGGGTCGCCTGTTCAATGAGGTTCAGCAAGCAATCAAGTCAGCATTTGAAGATCAAAAAGATCAGCTCAGTGCCGGTGCTGCTGATGCTGGGGCCATAGATGTAACAGAGCCACGGCCGACGCATCGACGTGGTAGTATCCATCCGATTAGCCAAGTCGCTCAAGAGGTTGAACGTGTCTTTAGTGGTATGGGCTATGACATTATTGATGGCCCACACATCGAAGAAGATGAATTTAATTTTGGTCGTTTAAATATTCCTGAGGACCATCCGGCACGTGATGCCCAAGATACTTTTTGGTTAAAGACCGGAAAATTATTGCGTACGCATACATCATCAGTGCAAAGTCGTACCTACCCAATTGTTGAACCACCGTTTCGCAAAGTGGTTGTGGGTAAGGTATTCCGCTATGAAGAAGTTGATGCAACGCATGATAATAATTTTACCCAAGTCGAAGGCTTTTTAGTAGATAAAGATATTACCGTTGGTCATTTAGTCGGCACGATTAAAACGATGATTGCTGCGGTATTACAGCGCGATGATATTGAAGTGCGTTTGCGCCCGAGCTTTTTCCCATTTGTCGAACCGGGTTTTGAAGTAGATGTGCGTTCGCCAGGATCCAGTGGCAAATTTGCTAATTGGGTGGAATTACTTGGTTGCGGAATGATTCACCCAAAGGTGCTGAGCATCGGGGGTATCGATCCTGATGTGTATACCGGCTTTGCCTTTGGTATGGGCCTAGAGCGTTTGACCATGATTCGCCATGATATTAATGATATTCGCTTATTTAACGGTGGTGATCTTCGGGGTTTACATCAATTTAAATCCTGATTGAGAAGCTTGCGCAATTCGGTTGTTCTCCACAATCCCTGAGTTAGCAAGCATGCCGACCAAACAATGTAAAATTGCTCATATAACTGATCTGCATTTACGCGAGGTCATTCCTGGGACATCGGCGAGTCCACAGCGGCAAAGTCGTTTGACGCCTCTTGCATTACAGGATTTGTTGGGTGATTTGCAAAAGCAGAGCGTCGATCTTTTGGTAATCACCGGTGATCTGGTTGATGTGGAGTTGCCACACACACCAGAAAACGACGAAATGGTGCTGGCTGAATATAAATTGGTAAAGGAGCGTCTCGATGCGTCGGGCCTACGTTATCATGTCATACCAGGCAACCACGACGTGCCAGAATTACTGTTTCAAGTTTTTGGCAAAGAGTCTTCGTTTGAAGTAAATGATTATGAATTTATTTCATTTTATGATCATCAAATTGGCGGTGATCCAGTTTATCGCCAAGATGCTCAATTAGAGTATTTTAAATCGGTGTGTCGAAGTCCTGGTCCGCGTCAGCAAATTCATTTGCAACATTATTTGCTTTATCCAAATCATAATGAGGGGTGGCCACACACCTACGCCAATGCCGGTGTATTGCTGCAAGAAATTGCTGAGAGTGAGCGAGTTCTGTTGTGTTTATCGGGTCATTATCACCCTGGTTGCCAAGTGGAACGACTGGGAGAAACACAGTTCTTTACTGGCGAGGCATTTACCGAGCGTAACTTTCCCTATGCCATTGTTAATCTTGTTGACGAGCAGGTTGAAGTTCAGCAGACATCAATGAAGGCATGGTGTGATGATTCACCAATAATTTCAACATATCGTGGCGGTGGTACATGGCATCACGGAAATTTACATATGCATTGCTCAGAAAATTCACCGTGTTCGGTGATTCCATTGCAATCGGGTGTTGAGATGTTTGCGAGTGCGAAACATGATTTTTTAGCGGTTACCGATCATGATGTTATCGCTGATTTGTCAGACATAAAAAAGAAATATCCCGATATGGTCTTTTATGAAGGCTTCGAACATAGTGTGAGTAATCACATGTTGTTTATTAATGAAACCGTAGAGCCGCTTTTTGAAATTGCCGATAAGAAACAAGCACTGCAAAACTCGACAGATTATTTAAGTATCGTTTGTCATCCACAGGGACCTAAATTAGATTATTGGACCGTTGATGAATTATTGTCCTACCCAGTGAAACCTACTGGTGTGGAAGTGTTTAATGGTCATTACGGCGTAGGTGCTTGGCGAAAAAATGGATGTGGTTGGGATTATACCGAATTTTGGTCTGCTTGTTTAGATGCGGGCATGCAATTATTTGCTTATGCTAATGACGATTTTCATGACGGTGAAATTGATTTTAATAACGGGTGGAATGTCGTTCTTTCTGAAGAGACTGATGCGCATGCTCTATTAGATGCATTAAAATCGGGTGCCTGTTATGCGACTACGGGATTACAGATTCGGTCAATTCAGGAATATAGAGGCAGGATTGTGGTTAATGTGGGGCAGGAAGTGCATGGGCGCTTTGTTGGTCCTGAAAATAAAACATTATCCAGTTCAACGGCAGAGGTTTTCGAATTTCAAGCAGGTGCTGAGGCATTTGTGCGTTTTGAGGCTGAAGCTGGTGGGCATAAGTGTTGGACGCAGCCCATGTTCGCCGTTGCTGAACAAGGCTTGCAACTGAATTAGTATTGCAAATAGTCACTGAATAAACGGTAACACGTTTTACCATTAGGAGATTTGCATGCTGCGCTTTCTAGCCATCACTTTTTGTACTTTAGTAGTAGGAGCTGTTTCAATGCAGGCAGCGGAAGAGGTTGATAAAATTACGCAGTACGGAATTACCTGGCATTTTGATAAAAAATATAAAGCGGGCCAATTTATTACTGGTGATTGGTGGGTCATAGGTCCAGTCACGATTAAATCCGTTGATCCAATTGCAGGCCCAACCGATAACAATAAAAAAGTAAAATTTAAAAAAGATCAATTTGGTGTGACTGGCATGAAGCATGATATGCGCATGCGTAATGGTAGTATGATTATTGAGAAATTCTCGCGTAGCACTGCTTATGATTCGCGCGCGGCTAATTATGATCATGAACAACGCCAAGAATTCCCATTAACACTGAATGCCAATCAATCGATAGTGTCAACGATGAGTCATGATGTGCCTGGTGGCATGAATATTGCTGCGCCGATCATGTGGTCGAAAGAAAAGAAGGCCAATAGTGTGCTGAAGGCAGCGGCTGTTTTAACCTGTTTGAAGGAAGAGCCGCCTGCAGATGCTTTTCGTCCAGCATACGCCAGCACGAATAAAGTAATTTATCAAGAAAAAGATATTCAGTGGGATCTTTTGCCAAACTTAGAAGCCGCAGGTACACGACCAGCGTGGAGTCAGCTTGAGCGTTACATGGAACGTCCCTGGATCGATCATTATTCTTCGTGGGTTTTACAGCGCACAGGGCCATCTGAAAATAATCCTTTTTATGGTCGCGAACATGCACGGGTAACCAGTATTGTTGGTTTAGCATTATTAACCAAAGCGACCAAGGAAGAAAAACGCAAAGCGCTTATTGGACTCATTCAATATGGTATTGATTTAAAGGGTGGCATTGATTGTGGTCAAAATTGGACTGCTGACGGCGGTCATTACAGTGGCCGTAAATTTGCACTTATTTTTGCTGGTATTTTATTGAATAAAGAAGAGCTGCTCAATTTGCCTGAGCATGTGAATTTTCAGGAAGACCAAGACACCTATTACGGTGAAGGATGGGCTGGACAAAAAGTCTTATGGCAAATGACTACGCATACCGGTTGCCGTGCACCGTATGAAGAAATTCATCCCTCTAAATGGGATAAATTCGATAAAAAATCTGAAGGCTATCGTACCTGTTGTAATGGTAAGGCCTGGATCGGTCAGGCACTGTGTATTCGCTTGTTAAAAGGAATTAAGTATTGGAATCACAATGCCTATTTTGATTATTGTGATAGATGGATGGGCGATGATAAAACTTATGCGCCTAATCGTGGCGATAAGAAACGGCCGAAGGGCGAGGGTACTGCCTACGATGCCTTTGTCACTGATATGTGGAAAAAATACCGGGCGACTGCGCCTGAGCAGGAGCTGGGAAAAAACGATAAGAAATGGGTATGGACCATGAATGGACGCAAGGCTAGCCGTCCAGGTAAATGGGTTGATAACCCGCGTCCTGCTGATTTTCCTTAGTCATTAAAAGTGGGTTATTCGTTTTATTTCTCGTAAACTTCTTGCCAGACATTGTCTAGGTTTAAGTCGGAATTAATAATTTCTGAAAATAAGCCATCTGGACCTGGGCTGATAAACAAAACGTTCGGATTTTCAGTGGGCAAATAATACGATCTTACATCTTCATTATATGCAGGGTCTAATCCACAGTCATAATAATCGACAACGCCGTCTTTATTGTTATCGTTGAGCGGTGTTCGTGGGTGGCTGACATGTATGATTGGTTCTCCGTAAGCATCTAATATGCTTCTCCCATCTTCGCTTAAATGTTCTTTGCTGGGCAAATCAGATATAATTAAAACATTACCAAAAAATATTTTTGCCAAGTCATTGCCGTTTGATTTTATGAAGTTTTGATAGGTGGTTGTATATGTATTGACTCCAGTATTTACATTCTTGGTGCCTTGGTCGAATTTTTGCCAATTGGAGACGGGGTATTTTCCTGTGTTAACTTTATATGTTTCTGCGGCATGATGCAGCATTTGAACAAGATGTCGGTTTTGGATTAATTCAACGGGAGTTCCATGGTGGCAAGACGAAGGCATTACGAGTGCTGAAAGGCATAATATTAGAATAAAAACACATATTATTTCTAATAAGGTAAACCCTTGGCAATGTACTTGTGATCGCATTAAGCTTATTCTAGATCTAAGGAGATGAATCTAAACAGTAAAAACCAAAATGGACACAGATTGTCTTAATCTGTGCCCATCCGTGTTAATCTGTGGTTCTAAAAAAGTATTTAAAGTTGGCGAAGATCGCGCAGGTCATCCATTAAACGTTGTGCAGCAAGGCTAACGCTTTGGTTGCGGTAGAGCATGCGCACGCTGCGGTGGATGTTCAGATCTTTAACATAGACCGTTTCGAGCTCGAAGCCTTGGACACAGCCTTCGGGGATAATGCCGAAGCCGAGTCCTGCACGAACGATGGCTTTGATTGCTTCGACGTTGGCGAGTTCCATGACTGGTTCGAATTCAACGCCAGCTTGGTCGCAGGCCTGATCCAATAAACGACGCACGGTCAAATGTTTAGGGAAGGTGACGATGCGATGGTCCGAAATTTCTTCGAGTGATTTAGGTATCTTGGTATGTGGTGTGCCTGGAGGGTAGGCGAGTACTAAACGATTTTGGTAGAGTAATTCGCTGCCGAGTTTCGGATCATCAATGGTGCCGATGACTAAGTCCAATTCGTCAGCGCGAAGTAGTGATAATAATTGTGGGCTTGAATTACACACGACCTGCACATCAACTTGTGGATTATTGTTGATGAATTTCGCCAGGATTGGTGGGAGCACATAAATGCCGACTGAGTCAACGGTGCCGAGTCGAATGCGGCCGCTGACCTCGCCTTCGCGGCTGCGAACGCGATCTGGAAGACCCGATAGCATGCTCAGAACTTCACGCGCTCCTTCGGCCAAGGTTTCACCGGCTGGTGTCAGACGGGCGCCGTGAGCACCGCGTTCTACGAGCTGGGTCCCGAGTCGAGATTCGAGTTCCTGAACCTGACGGCTGAGACTGGGTTGCGTGAGATTGCGATGACGAGCGGCGGCGCTGAGACTGCCATGATCGGCAATCGCAACGAGGCTAGTCAGTGCATGTGGAGAGAGTTCTGGGGTCACCATACGCTCAAGTTATAGCTGAGCCCAATATTTGCAAGTATTCACTGTTTTTCGCAGCGGAATTTTATAAGTGTATACGTTTCACGCCTTTGGGTAGACATCACGAGTTTATGGGCCATTGCCAGAGCGGATAGCTCTTCCTCAAGTTTCTCTCGTGGGTCTGATAGTAATGCTACGCCATTATGGCCCAAACTGTTTGCAATGCTCGTTAAGATTTCGTTAAAATATTCAGGTCGATAAAGAATATCACCGCCAAGGATGACGTCATAGGGTGCATTGGGAATGGGATCACCCCAGCGATGTTCAATGGAATGAGCATTTGTAATTTCATTTGCCTGCAGGCAGGCGTCGACGTACTGCAAGACATGAGTGCTGGCATCACAAAAAGATACGGCTTTTGCTCCGTAGCTAATAGCGCCGAATCCAAGTAATCCGCGACCACAACCAAGATCGCAAATTTTTTTATCCTTCAGGTTTATTAATTTATTGAGTTCGTGAAGCAGGCGCATGCCAGCTGGCCAATTATACGCCCAGGTTGGCCGCTCGTCATTTTCTGATTCGGCTGCTGCGAGTGCCTGTTCCCAGTCATGTTCTGGAAATACGAAATCTGCTAATTCAGTTGGTAAGTGCATCTTCAATTATTGGCAATAAAGCGCAGAGACCGTGGGCTTCGATGCTTGGTAGTATTTTATTAGCAGCTTGCCGCACATGCCATGGCGCATGGCCCATGGCAAAGGTTTGCCCTGGCCAGCTCATCATTTCATAATCATTACCGGCATCACCAACGGCCCAGATAGCTTTAGG
>JANQLF010000016.1 GCA_028280785.1 Planctomycetota bacterium | reverse complement strand
TATTGCCCATGGTGGACCAAGGCTCTGCCGCAGCGCGGTGCATGGCTGGGAATCCCTAAAGAAAAAATTACCGCTTATAATTCTGGTAAATTAAATGCCAATGCACGTCATCCGATTTTTTATAATGCAACGAAAGGCAAATGGGAGCGACGTTATGTAGAGTACAAGGGTGTGACTACCAACGATAAAAAGAACGCTAGCCATCACTCTTCGTTTATGGGTGTTTTGGAATATATACCCGCTAAAAAGAAAGTATTTTATCTATATCGAAGGAAAGTTGTCTACTATGATCCTGTAGCTAATGAGTGGAGCGAGGCAGGTGAACATTCAAAAAACAATATAGCCTATGACATGAATGCATGTTTTGACACTAAGCGCCAACGTATGTTGATATTTAAAGAAACCGGTTTTTGGATTTATGATTTAAATGCAGACAAATGGGTAACCCCTAAGTCGGAGAATGAACCAGAGAACTTGCCCAGCTGTAATAAAGGCACCACTCATTATGATAGCGTTAATGATGTAGTGGTAGTGCTATCTCGACCGGCGAAACATCAATTCGCCATGCATATCTATGATTGCGATACTGGTGTATGGACGAAACAGGATATTCAGTATCCAGAAGATTTCAGTCCAAAATATAAAGCTGTTCATGGATTTTATCATCCACAGCTCAATGCCCATTATTATTATATGGCCGGTGATAGTGGTAATAAAGACGCGAGGATGCTCGTTTACCGCTATAAAAAATAGTGACCAGAGTTGCTTGAATGGGTATGGATGCATACTCGATCTGAGCAAACATGGCCCGCGTATTATTATTTAACAAACCATTCAACGTTCTTTGTCAGTTTAGTCGTGACGGGGATAAGGCCTGTTTGGCTGATTATATTGACATACCTAATATTTATCCTGCCGGTCGCCTCGATTATAATAGCGAAGGCTTGCTGTTGTTGACTGCAGACGGTGGATTAGCACATCGCATTACCGACCCCAAACATAAATTGCCGAAAACCTATTTAGTCCAAGTCGAGGGTATTCCTGATCAAGCTGTTATCGATGCATTATCGCAAGGGGTGGAACTAAAAGACGGCATGACTAAGCCTGCGCAGGCCAAATTAATTGAAGACCCTGGGCTCGAGCCGCGTGATCCACCGATACGTGAACGGAAAAATATCCCAACGTCATGGATTGAGCTCACAATTCGTGAGGGGCGTAATCGCCAAGTGCGGCGTATGACAGCTTCGGTAGGCTTTCCGACTTTGCGTTTATTTCGCAAGTCGATTGGACCATGGTCAATAGATGCAATAAAATGCGGCGATTATATTTGGTCTGACATTTCGCTGAATAAATGAAGAATCATCAGATATTTTACAAGCAATTGAATTTCAGCATCACTACTTTTTCTAATATCGCTTCGTCTGACTCGTCAGCTTGAATGACGCGTAATGACATTTGTTGTGGGCCTTGGTCTAAGCGGATATCACCCAAAACGATTTCGCCATCGGTAGTAATTTCTTTGCGAATGCCGTTATTATCGCTCTCTAGGCACAGTGTTATTGTTGCATCAGTATTGCGAACGAAATGCATTGAAACTCGATAAGTCCCAGCTTGCAGCGCATTAATAGTATAATCTGCGCCGTCACCAACATTGCGCCAATTATACAGACCATTACCAGCATTGGAAACGTCACCATGACAGCGAACGGGGCCGTAAGCAGCAATGAAGGAGGTTTCTTTATTGTCGCCAATGGTGAATTCAGGCATGCAAAATGAATGTGGTTCCTGTTTAATCTCTTCAAACCAACTTAGTATTCGTTTTGATAGTTCCTCGCGTTGTTGGGCTTCAGTTTCAGCAAGATTGTTTTGTTCTTTGGGATCTTCTTTTAAATAAAACAGGGCTTGGCTATCATAGAGCTCAGGTTGATTGGGCACTTTGCCTGGATTGCGTAATAATTTCCACGCTTCGGTCCGAATGGAGGCGAGTTGCTCTGCTGCTGGCACGGCATTTTTGTCTTCAGGTGAGATGGGGTGGTATTCGCGTTGTACACCCATGATAGAATAACCACGTTCAGGATCTGGCGGCCAACCGGGGCTGACCCAGATAAAGCTTTCTTTTGGATCCAGTGTTTCCTCATCGCCATGTAAATAAGATTTAATTGAACGCCCATCTAAATGAACATCAGGTAATTCAATTCCGCAGCAATCGAGTAAAGTCGGCATGATGTCGCAAATATCGCAGAGGCGCTCTACGCGATGGGGTTTACATTGATCTGGCCAACGAATAAATAATGGGGACTTAACACCACGTTCCCACATATTGCCCTTGTGCCCGAGGTAGCCATTAACGTTACGTATTTCACGATCTTCGTCGGTAAACGTATTTTCGTTCGCAGCAGGACCATTGTCGCTCATGAATAAAACAATGGTGTTGTCGGCTAGATTATGTTCATCTAAAGCATCGAGCACACGACCGACGCTCGAATCAACTTGTTCAACCATGGCGTAGAGTGTTGCTAAATCTCTGCTCAGTCCGAATTCAGTTTCGAAGCGTGACGTTAATGTTTCTTCTGCGACCAAAGGACCATGCGGCGCGAGGTGAGGGATAAAAGCAAAGAATGGTTTCTGATCATTTGCGCGTTCTTCAATAAAATCACAGGCGTAATCAGCTAAAGTCTCGGTTGTCCAGCCCTGGTGCTCAACAAATTCACCATTGATGTAACCAACGCTATCTTGGTGCTTATACAGTTGCGCCATGTATGCGGTGTTAAAGCCGCGATCCCATGGTAAATAGCCAGTAGATTTTCCACTATGCCATTTGCCCCACATGGCGGTTTCATATCCGGCATCGGAGAAGCAATTACTGATTAAGACTTCGTCCTTGTGAATAAAATCTTTGCCACCATGCACATGGGCAACGCCGGTGCGTAAAAAATGTCGACCCGTTAATAAAGATGCACGCGAGGGGGCACAAACACTGGCGACATAATAATTATCGAATTGTACTGATTCGGAAGCTAAGCGATCAAGGTTGGGGGTTTTGAGGTACGGATTACCATGGCAGGCTAAATCATCCCAGCCTTGGTCATCAGTAAGAATTAATACGACATTAGGTCTAGCTGGCATAAATCATTTCAAGATCAAAACCGCTACCATTAAAAGTGAGAATGCGCGCAGAGCATGGAGCAGTCTCTCTACGATTGGTATCTTTTAATTCAATACCAACATTGCATAAATGATGCGTACATCCTTCAACGGTGACGGTGCCACTCATATGCACGTGGCCACTGGCAACGGCTTGGACGCGTCCTTGATAATGACTCGAAAAAATATCTTTATTATTGCTGCAGGTGTAATGATCGAGGGGGCGATTCGGCGCAGCACTATGAATGCACTCGCGAATTTCTGGTAAATCTAGTGGGACGTGCTGACAGACTAAGTTTATATTCTTTTTATTCAGATGCTCATCAAGCCAGTTCATAGTGCTTTCTTCAAAATCACTGAGCGCATTATCCACTAAGCAGATGCCAAAGTCATCACAGTCGATCCATTCATTATCCATGGACAGACCTTTGTTCTGCCAGAATTGGCGATGCTCACGGTTTTTTATTGCCTCAAAGCTATCCTTGTCTGCTGGCCTAACTAGGTCGTGATTACCAGGAACGGCTTTCCATGGTATTTTTAGCATGCTCAAAAAGTTGAGTGCGAAATCGATGTTGGTATCACTACCCCAATCGACGAGGTCACCAAGAAAGATAACGAGGTCGATGTCTTGTTCTTGAAGCAGGCCAAATAATTTGATTAGCGCCTTTTGGCCTGGAATAAAAAATTTACGGTTTTCTACCTGATCGCTGTGTGGATCGTCTTTACTAATCAGATGAATGTCACCGATACAGGCTATGCGCATGCTTAAAAATTAACATGCAGCGCAACGCAGTCAAAAGCACATTAGGTTTTTATCTGATGTGTTTCCTGCTCACCATTAGGATAGTGAATAATCAATGTAAATGCTTTATTAGTGGAGCACTGTAACGTTATCTTATCATTCGCATCTACACGTGCGTCGATACTCAGGTCACAGACGATATCCGCAAAAGCATAATTCTTACATCCGCAGCGCGATTTCTCAGCGACATACCAATGCAGTGTACGTTCATGTGCATCAGGACGCAGGCCGATGGCATGCTCTAAGAAGTAGGTAATAGGAGCAAAGGCTCCCCAGCCAGCAAAGTCCTTGCGTGCAGTTTTTCCCGGATCAAGTGGATTAGTCCCTGCTCCGGGTTTGCTGTGCATTGGCGCATAATATTCCCAAACGGTCTTGGTGTCTGAGTAAATATCGACTGCGTGTTGCCAATGATTCATGGCAATCTCGTGAGCGAGTGCCTGTTCGCCACTGCGTTCTAAACCAAGGATGACGGCATTATTGGTAAATGACCAAACGCCACCTTCATAATAGTTGCCATACTCAGTGAATAATTCTTCATCAGCAGCAAGACTTGGTATGCGGTGAGGAGTGTTAAATGTTTGTGGATTATTGAGCTGCGCTATTAAGGCACTGAGTTGCTCGTTCGTACATGCTTTGGCTATTAAGGGGAAGAAACCACTAATTGATTTAATTGGGATGTGCTTCTTGTCATTATCGACGTCAAAATAAAACTGATTGTCCTCGTTCCAAAAGACTTTGTTTACGGCATCACGTAGCGTGTTCGCATCGTCACGAAATATTTGTTCATCACTATCACCGCACAGTGAGCACGTTTCTGCGAGTAAATCAGCAAAGTAAGCTTGCAAAGCAGTCACTTCACAGCCAAAGCCGAGGTGCACATTGCGTGGGCTATTGTCCATTGATGCCCAGTCGGTGATCAGCGTGTTATCGTTGTCGCGTAAATAAATATTTAATGATTCATAAAATTTCTTTTGTACAGGCAGTATGCGCTTGAGTCGATCTAAGTCCCCACTTAATTGAAAATAATGTAATTCGGCAAGTAAAAAACAGGGTGGATCATTTAATGCGTCAACTGAACACTGTGAGGATGGCAGGGTGTCAATACTCGGGCGATGCCACCAATGTTGCTTGACGTTTTCTGGCGTGGTTTCAGGCGTCTCCCATAAATCACCAACGATAACCCGCATCGGATCGCCAAATTCATTAGGGAATACATCCTTGCCAGTGGTGATGTCTATTTGTCGACAGATTTCTCCACTCGCATGTTGTTTGACATAAAAATTATCATTGCTCTCAATTGCTTTAAATGCACGAAATGCGTAATTTGCAAATAAAAGCATGAGACTCGTGTCATGGGCAAAAATAGCGTTGGCAAATTCCATATATAAAAAATTACTGACGAAACCTGAATCGCTTTGCGGACGTTCCAGTGAATTAATCGCTAATTGCCACGCACCCCAATACGCCTCGATAGCTTCAGGTTTTTCATCAAAGATTGGTTGTGGTAGCAGGGCTTCGACGTCTTCCCAAGTCGGTAGGACTTGTTCATAGCTGTCTGCTGTAGTGAAGTACGTTCCCTGTTGTGATTCAGTCATCGGCATCATTCCGAGTATAGGCGCTAGCTGTAAAGGCGAAGTAGAGAAGAGCTTAAGTATTAATCAGAACTTAAGCAGACAATTCTATCACTGAAACTGGGGCTTATGTCATAGTTGTAAAGTAATTTGGTATAAAGGGTAAGATGCAATCTCCCAATATACTACTGATTACAACGGATCAGCAACGTTTCGATACGCTGGCCTGTGCAGGTAATCCCGATATTTACACGCCACATTTAGATTGGCTTGCCCATGAGGGCATCTTGTATCAACGTGCCTATGCAGATTCACCGGCCTGTATCCCGAGTCGCGCAACGATCATGACTGGTAAGCCCGGGTATGCGACCGGTCTAACCATGATGAGTGGTGATATCCAACCGATGGCGACTAATCCGACCTTGGCTGGTGTTTTAACTGAGGCTGGTTATCAGACGCGAGCGCAAGGGAAAATGCATTTTATGCCAATGCGTGCGCATTATGGCTTTGAGCAAATGGAGTTGCCGATTGATTTTATTCGTGAGCGTCAACGCAATGGATTAAAAGTTTCTTTAAAAGCACACGGCCTCGGCGAAAATGAATATATTCCTGGCATAGATAGTGTGAATGATGACGAGACGTTTACCCATTGGACGGTGCAGCGTTCGATTGATTTTTTAGAAACACGTGACGACACACGCCCATTTTTTATGTGGACTAGTTTCGGAAAACCACATCCCCCATTTGCGCCGACGATGAATTTTTGGCAGCTTTATGCCAATAAACATGTCGAAGAACCGATTTATGGAGATTGGTCAAGCAATCGCGAAAATATTGCCGCTGGATTTATGAGCGGTACGTATGCATTGAATAATACCTGGGATGCAAGCGCAGATCAGCGTCGTGATACCAAGCGAGCTTATTATGCCTGCGTAACGCAGGTGGATTATCAGCTTGGCTTATTATTTGCGCGAATGCGTGAAATGAAATTGCTCGAAAATACTTGGATTATTTTTACTACTGATCACGGTGAAATGATGGGCGATCATCATATGTTTGGTAAGGGTGGTTTTTTAGAGGGTTCGGCCCATATCCCAATGATTATTCGCGCACCATCAGGATCTTGGGATCAAGATAAACCTATGGCAGGCTCAAAGGTGCAAACACCAGTGAGCTTGGCTGACGTCATGCCAACTATTTTATCCATAGCAGGCGTCGCAGTTCCTGAATCGGTTGATGGTCAGAATATGCTTAAGTATGTTGAGCATGAAGAGGACGATCGGATTTTTTATGGTAATAGCTATGAGTACCAATTTTGCGTTATGCGTGGATCAATAAAATACATCTATAATAGAATAGATGCTGCTGAGTTGTTATTTAATTTAGAAGATGATCCGCATGAACTGCATAATCTAGCTGATGATGCTTCGTACAAAGATTTGAAACAGGAGCTCAAAGATTTATTACTTGCAGAAATGCAAAGAAATAACTCGCCATCGGTTGAAACCGGAGCTTTGCCGTCCGAGCCAAGTGATTCAGATCGGCATCCAAATCGCTGGCCCGGATTTCATTCCTGCACCGAGCCCTGCGACTTATTACATTAGCGTAATTGCAACGTTGATGAACAGCTAACCTTGAATCGTTGCTTGCCAATCTGCGCAGTGATCTGTATGTCCTTTTTATCGACTTGTAATGCGACTTTACTGGCTGCTTGGCCACGGCTAAGCAAGGTTGCCATAGTCACTGATTTATGCAGGCCTTCACTGCACCAACGAAGCTGTGTTGCTTGCGGTGCTGTTGGTTTGGTCGGCGCTGTTTCTGCGCTTGCTAATACTGAATCAACATTTGATGCGTAATTAACGCGTAGGCTATTACGCTTGCCTTTAATGACTGCGCCTGTTTTTCCAGGTTTAACAGTATGGTAGCTATGGAGTCGGCTTTCGACGCGACCGAGTTGTGGCAGATCAAAGCGATCGATAATCAAATAACCTTTATCTTTTAACATAATGAATAAACGCCCACAGAAATGAGCAGCTGGCCCATCGCGCATAGTACCCATCGCCCCTGAGGCAATTAATCGTACAGCGTGCGTACCATTCTTTTCAATGAGCTTGCTGCTGTCGAGTTCACTATCGGCGACAATGCCGGCACCGTTAATAAATAAAGTATTTTTTGACCATGGTCCAATTTCAAATAATTCTTCGCGACGCCCAGAAAAGGTGGTATCTAAGTATTCATGACCGGGAGGATGGGTAATCAGTGCTTCATCACCAATGACGCAGTGATAGCTCAATAAATCACGTTGCCCGTGTGGAACCTTGGTCGTGCCACCGCGAATCGACATAAACATATTCGGTTGCGGCACCTGATCAGCGAGGACGGCCCAGTCCATGCCTTTATAAAATTTGGTATAAGGCTTAGTGAGGTTTTTCTTGCTGGCTTTGACCGTTTTACCGGGATGAAACAATAACCACAGAGCTGATCGAGGCCATGGATCAGTAATGATTAAATGCTTTTTAATGCCGTCTAGTTGAGCCATAATGTCATCACGACCTAAGACTTCTGCTAGGCGATAATGAAAAGGCATTGGTCCCCAGCTATTGACGTCGCCGAAACTACACGGCACACCGTTGGGACAGAAGTCCATGGGGAAAGAAATGGTTTTTTGCACACCCTTGTGATGAATCAGCGGATGTTTTTTACCTGTTGCTGCTTGGTGGCTGAGCAAATAGAGGAAAGCATAACGCATGCCGTAATTCCAGTAGCCAGTTCCTTCTGGCCAGGCGCCATTGGTTTTATTTAAATAATCAATAAACGGCTTGATCGATGCTTCGCACTGCGGCAATAACTTACGTGCTGTAGCACTGTCTTCGTACATGGCGAGACAGAGCATGCCAAGGCCACCAGCACAGACCGTGTTCCAATTTGAGTCTTCCTTTTTAAACCACCAAGCACCATTTGTCTTGCACCATTTTTTTCCTGCGGCAAAGCCCCATTTCTCAGCAGTTTTTAATAATAATTGTTTTTCTTTATCACTTAATTCGTGATGTAACCAATCATAGGCAATGGCGAGGGTGGTACAGTTTTCACCATAGCTTAAATCAAAAATGCCATCGGGCTTTTTATCGCCTTCACGCATCGCAATCCACGACCAATATTCCCAGTCATGCATGTCTTTAACAAGATCGAGTGCAGCTTGGCGAAATTGCTTTTTGCCAGTCTGCTGCCAACGGATCAGAAAATGCAACATACGTGTTTGTGCACGACGTGCGCGTTCTAATAAATAATTATGGGTAAAGGGATAGGTGAGTTCTTCTTTAAGGGCTTTATTCGCGGCTTTGCTGACCACGGCCTGGGCTTCTTTGAGTAGCGGCAAAGATGGCTTGTCACCTAATGATTGAATGTGCTCGGATGTGATAAACAGGCGTGGATGTGGGCGTAATTGCATGCGTTTCTCGATTGGTGAACGCCGCAATTATTGCTCATTTTTCTCAGCGACAAGGCAATGATCGGTATGCTTTATCTGGTAAGGAAAACCGATCGTTTTTTAAGCAGCGACGACTTCACCGAGCAGGGCTTTAACCTGTGGAATCAGCGCCTGAACCCAGTCTTTGAAGGCATCGTTGTAGTCGACATCGCAATCCTGGCGTGGATGGAGTCGTGTTGCCCCCGCTTCATGGAGGAACTTATCAAGATCTTTGCCACATTGACAAAAATGCGGGTATTTTTTATCACCGAGTCCACAGACTGCGAATTGAAGTCCGTTTAAATCATCGTGCTGTAATTGCTGTAGTGATTGGTGAAAACCCTTGGCATTATCTGGTGGCTCGCCGTTTCCATAGGTACTCGAAATAACGATAGCTAATTGATAAGGCTTTAAATCCTTGGGATTGAGCGTGACTAATTCAAAGACGTCGCTGTTTATACCGACGTCCTCCAGTGCAAACTGAACGCTATTGGCTAAGCGTTCGCTGTTGCCTGTTTGTGAACCCCAGCAAATAGCAATGGGATTGGGGCCACCTTGTTGTGTGGCCAATACTCGTTCAACGGGTTTATTATTTTCAATAAATTCACGAAAGGCGCGTTTATAAGACACCGGTAAGCGATCAGCCGGTACGTTAACGCCCTCTTCAGCACCTAAATCGACTTCGAGTGGACGTTGATTTTCGACCATGATTTTATCTTCGGTTAAAACATTGATGGCGAATGAAATTTGATCAGCGATTGGTGGTCCATCAAAACCCTTATTAATGGCTAGGGCCCAATACACGGTGCAGGAGGTTTCCGTATGTGGAGAGGGGATGTGCACTAAAACGCGTTCGTCACCATCGTGAAAGCTTTGACGAATAGTCGTGAAATTCGGTAAGTAGATGCGCTGACAACGATGATGTGCTTGTTGCAATTTACCTGGCTGAACTTCGGGACTATTTAAAAATGGAAATGGCGCATCCATTTGCAGACCATCGCGATAATGGGTGATGCGAATATTTTCGATGATTTCCTGGGCAGCAACTCCAAGGCTCTGGCCATGGGCAAATGCAAAGTGCGACATGTCTAAATAATTATCTACTTCACGACGAAAGCCGACGCCAAAATACATCGGATCCGCAACCACAAATTCCCATTCATCCGATTCATATTCTGGAATATCAGGAAGCGGTGCTAATTCTTTTTTATCCAGGCGTACCCAAATCATGCCGTAGCGTTCTTGAATGGCGTAATTGCGCATGCAGGCCATTTTCACCGCATTGTGGTTTTGATCTGGTAGACTTGGTATTTTTTTACAAGAACCGTTATGGTCGAATTCCCATCCATGGTATGGACAGCGTAAGTGACCATTATGAATATCACCGATGCCGAATTTCGCACCGCGGTGTGGGCAGCGATCAGGTGTTGCTAACAATCCTCCAGGTAAACGGGCAATAATTAATTCTTCTTCGAGGAGGACGACGCTTTTCATCGTGCCTTCAGTTAAGTCGCGGCTAATTGCCACTGGTTGCCAGGTTTTGCGTAGGCGTTTGAAGATAGTGTCTTTATCGATGATCGTATTCATAGACGGGTATTATAAGGGCCGCCTGTGAAGTTCTTGGTTGATTGAGCAATGTTATTGGTAAATTCGGCAAATGCCCAAACAGCCCCAAGCAACACCGACAAGGCGCCCATTGCCGGTTAAAATATCAAGTGCAGATATACAAGTACTTTACAGTGAACATTTACTTGGGTTCCAAGAACAGTGGCTGGAACACGATTTTGTGAAAGTAGTTATCGTAGATGGTGGATTAGGAAAATTTCAGACGGAGGGGCTTAGCGTTGATCTCAGTGCGGGGGACATGCTTATCGTTCCAGCAGGCTGCTTACACCGGTGGTTAGATGCAGAAACCGCGGCACTGCGTCTGGTTATTGCTTGTTGCTCAACAGATAGGATTGATGCAGATGTCATTGCCTGGTTAAGCGAAGCGCGTTTTTTACGAGCAGTTAATGCAATTAATCGCGAGCAACGTTTACGTTTTGCCTATCAATTATTACAAGAGCAAGTGCGCCAAGAAACAGGCTATTTAGGAATTTTACAGTCATTAATTCACGCTCAAATAATTCCGTTCATGCGTACAAAAGATATAGCCCAAGGTACGCAGATGCAGGACATAGCTGCCTATATGGAAGCACACCTCAATGAGCCGCTCAGTATTCAAGACTTAGCCGATCGCTGTAATATGTCGTATCGCAGTTTTACTACGTATTTTAAACGTAGCTTTGGGTTCACTTGTCAGCAGTACCAGCGAAATTTGCGTATTCGTGCCGCTGAAGATTTATTGGTGTCTGGAATTCCGATTCTACAAATCGCATTGGAGTTGGGTTATAGCGATGCCTCGAATTTTTATAAGGCGTTTACTCAGGTGCATAACTGTGCGCCTGGGCAGTGGTTAGCTGGACGGTGATCCTTGAGAAACATCATTGATGAGCTGATTGGTTCAAAAATGTTGCATTTATGCTTGTAGGTTAAGTTAAAGTAATGGTGTATGTAAGGAACGTAATTATGCCATTGCCGCATCGGCATCGATATCACCGGATTGTCCATCCTCAGGATCACTATGGGGTTTTTTGGATAGTAGTATCTTTTATTTTAGCTGCTGTGGCAATAGGTCTGATTTACATAGGCTGGGATCACAATTACCTCGCTCAAAATAACTCTTATGAACGAATTGAAATATATAGTAATGAGATTTGGTCATATGATAATAAATGGGGTTTAGTACAAGTTATTGATGAGGAAAAAACGATTGCCTATTTATCTGGTTTTTTTCAGAACTCTGAATCTATACAATCTGAAGGCTTAGATAATGATTTTAAGCTCAAAGCGGTATTTGTCGGTGATAAAGTAGATGTTGAAATATACTTTAATGAACTCAATTTCATGTCTGAAGACCATAGAGGTTGGATGAGCCCTCATATCTATTGGGTGATGCGCTGGACTGACCATAAATACCCGGATTAGAATGGGTCTACTATATCTAAAATCTTTTCCTCAATGTAAAATTCATTTTCTTTTTGATTGAGGTATTTTTCTTTGCCGCCGATGTTGAACATCTCGCGATAGGTGTCGAGCACGGTGAGGATGCAGTCTTCACGTAATATCCCGGTTTTGTCCAAGATGATTTCCATGCGTTTAATTAACGATTCGCAGTGTTGAATCTCACGAGAGCGAGAGCTTTTATACATAAACTCGTCGACACCGGCCTGGCGTAGCAGGAAAATCGATTGCTCGCCGCGCATCTGTTTTTCGCACTCTTCAATAATGATGCTTTTGAGCTCGCGGGTTAGCAGAACGTACTGCTTATCAAAGTTGGCCATGCTGCTTATTCTTGGCTAGAATAAGAATGTCAACGGACTTGTAGACAGACAGAGGCGTCATTGGCGGCTATAGTTATCTGGAATTGATGTGATTCACCAGCTACTTTAACTTCAAATTCTCCAGTTTCGGTTTTATTGCTACCGAAGGGATTGAGGCCTGACATGATTTTTAAACGGTTAACAATTTTCTGATAATCATCAGGTGTTGGCGCTGCGTCATCGTAATTGGATCCAAGGGGCAGTGACGTGACGTTTTGCGGTGTGATTAAAACGACTGGCGTGTTACTACGCAGCATTTCCATGATTAAATAATTGCTGATTTTAACAGCGAGTGATTGCGTACCTATCATATCCATGCAGTTCATCATAAGAAAACGCGCAGACAACCAAGTGATTGTTTACGCGTTTTCTGTTGCGAATTTAAACGGGTGTCGTTTTTTTAGACGGTCGCAGGCTCAGCCTGTAACGAAAGTAACATTTCTACGGCTTTAGCAGAAAAGGCTGTATCGTTGATATTTGCATCTATAAATTCAACGCGGATATCGGGATTGAGGTGAGCTTTGAGGCTGTCGTTGAATGCAGCATCGGCTTCTGGATCCCAGAATAATTGTGGCTTTCCGTCCTCACCAATCGAATCGAGTATCGAAACACCTTGGCT
>JANQLF010000121.1 GCA_028280785.1 Planctomycetota bacterium | reverse complement strand
CTGCCAAGAGAATCCAAAATGTGAGCCAGGTACTTCTCATACGAAAGACCAAGGTGACGGCGACGCAGCTTGTACCGGTTATGCGGTTCTGTGTTTCTTGGGTGCTGGTTACGACCATAAGACCCCCGGTAAATTTAAAGAGACAGTTAAAAAAGGTTTAGATTGGTTGAAGGGTAATCAAAAAGCAGACGGTGGTTTCGGTAACAGCCGTAACTACGAAAATGGTGTGTGCACGATGGCTCTTTGCGAAGCTTATGCGATGACCATGGATGCATCATTAAAGCAACCAGCGCAAGATGCGGTAAATAAATTATTGGCCAACCAATATAAAACTGAGAAATATAATTACGGTTTAGGTTGGAACTATTCAGGTCCAGTACCACGCCAAGACTCTTCTGTAACTGGTTGGTGCGTTATGGCTCTTAAAGCTGCAAAATCAGCTGGCCTTGATGTTGGCGACGGTTGGGAAGGTTCTAAGCAATGGTTGGATCTCGCTTGGAAATATTCAAATCCAAATTTAGATCCTGATAGTTTGGGTTCTGACAGCCGTTCTAAATTCCCATATACAATTACTGTTGGTGAAGAAAAAGGCGGTTCAGGCCGCGAATGTATCGGTGCTTTGTGCTCGGTATTCTTAGGTAAGCGTCCTGGTGATGGTATTCTCGATTCCTTAATCAACACGATTATGGATAGCCAAGTGCCAGCTGCGTATCCATGCAATACGTACTATATGTACTACAATACACTCGCAGTTTTCCAATATGGTGGTCAATCATGGAAAGACTGGAACGCACAAGTTCGCGACATGTTGGTTAATGCACAACATGGTAACGGTACTGGCTGTTTTAACGGTAGCTGGGACTATGAAGGCACACGCTTCCATGGTCATGAAGTTGGTCGTTTGTTAAGCACCGCATACTGCTGCTTATCACTCGAAGTGTACTACCGCTATGAGCGTGTAACGAAGAAAAAATAAAACATCCGTAAAAGGGTGAGTAGAGGAAAACGGGCGCCAAGTGGCGCCCGTTTGTTTTGTGAGTCAATTTGTTTTCGTATGATGTGGAATGCCGGGATGGTGGACAGTCTTGTCCACCAATAAAGCCGCTTGAAATAAGTTTAAAACGCAACGACCCTAAATTTAAATAGTTCACCCGAAAATCGAAGATTTTTTAAAAAATTAAAGAGCAACGCAAAATCGAAAAAATGTGACTAAATACCCGTGAACAAAGTGTGAACCCTCCGTTAGTCAATTTAGGAGGATTTACCTAATGACCCAACAAGACCTTTCAGATGAAGAATTCCTAGACGATAATTTAATCGATGAGGAATTTGATGATGATGCGCCGGTGAGCGCAGCGCCTGCGTGGATAATCAGTCTCGCTGTACACGCATTACTATTATTAGTTATGAGTTTAATTGTATTTGGTTCGATGATGATCGAAGAAGAACCGCCAATTCGAATTGCAGCGGTGGAGCCGCCGTCAGAAGATAAAAAAGAAGATCCGGTAGATCGAAAAATTGAAGAAGTTCCAATTACTGTTGATGATGAAAAAATTGTAGAAGATCCAGTGGTGACCGACTTAGACGTGCCTGTTGAAGATATAAGCACCGAAGATCCCATTGAAGATACTGTAGAGCCAAAAGGACGTGAAGAAGCTGTGGCGTCTGTTGAAGCTGGTGGACCTGCCGCATTTATGGCAATTGGTACTAATAGTAATGCAGCAGGTTTGAAGGGCAGCCGAACTGGCGGTAAAAAAAGACGCGGGCTCAATGATGGTGGCGGTAACCGGGCGTCTGAAAGCGCTGTGAATGCTGCTTTAATGTGGTTTAAGCGTCACCAAAGTGATAATGGTCAATGGGATGTCGATGGCTACATGGATAATTGTCAAGACAATCCTAAATGCGAACCAGGTACCTCTCACACCAAAGATCAGGGAGATGGTGATGCTGCATGCACTGCTTATGCACTCTTATGTTTTTTGGGATCTGGTTATGATCATAAAACACCAGGTAGATTTAAGGATACGGTTAAAAAGGGAATAGATTGGCTAAAACAAAATCAAAAAGCTGATGGTGGCTTTGGTAATAGTCGCAATTACGAGAATGGTGTTTGTGCAATGGCTTTATGTGAAGCCTATGCCATGACTTTCGACGCGACATTAAAGGAGCCAGCTCAACGAGCGATCGACAAGCTTTTGGCAAACCAAGCAAAAACTGAAAAATATGAATACGGTGTTGGATGGAATTATGCTGCGGCGACACCAACGCGTAATGACTCATCGGTAACGGGTTGGTGTGTTATGGCTCTTAAAGCTGCGAAAATGGCAGGTTTAGATGTTGGTGACGGCTGGGAAGGTTCAAAAGCTTGGTTTAATGGCGCATGGAAAGCAGCAAATCCAGGTAAAGATCCAGAATCATTAGGGTCTGATGATAAATCATTGTTCCCTTATACGTGGAATGCTGAAACTGATGAAGTTAAAGGTAGTAGTGCGGGTCGTGCAAGTATTGGCGCTTTATGTTCGGTATTTTTAGGTAACCGTCCAGGTGATGGTATTCTCGATTCGTTAACCAACTCGATTATGGACAGTCAGGTTCCTACATCCTATCCAACAAATACCTATTATATGTATTACAATACTTTGGCAATTTTTCAGTATGATGGTGAAAAGTGGGATAATTGGAACGCCCAAGTACGTGATTTGTTAGTGGATGCACAACATGGTAGAGGTAGTGGATGTTTTGATGGTAGTTGGGATTATGAAGGCACAAAGTTTCACGGACATGAAGTGGGTCGTTTATTAAGTACCGCATACTGCTGCTTATCACTCGAAGTATATTACCGTTTTGATCGAATAAATAAGTTGAAATAAATCATCTGAAGGTGGGGAAATAGAGGAAAGGGGTGCCATGTGGCACCCCTGTAATTTTTCCTGGTTGTAAATAGGCAACGTCAAAAATTCAAATAGTTCAGCATAAAATTACGTATTTTCATAAATATAAATTCAAAATCTAATTATCTACAGATGTAATTAAAAACACGTGAACTAAATAAAAATCCATCGTTATCTGTAGTAGAGGAGTGATGTGATGAATCACGATGAATTACCAGAAGAAGAATTGTTCGATCAAGAATATATTGACGATACTTACGATGACGACGAGCCTGTAAGCGCTACGCCCGCATGGATTATTAGTTTGTCAGTACATTGTTTGTTGTTATTGATAATGAGCACGATCATATTTTATCGTCCAGAAGAAATCATTCCACCAACTCAGCGAGTATATATTAAACCAGACCCAATCGATAAAAAGGAAGAGAAAAAAGAGGTTAAGATTGAAGAGGTTGAATTGAAAATTGATGAAGTTGTCGTGAAAGATCCAGTACTCACCGACTTAAAAGTTGAAGTAGAAGAAATTGAATTTGAAGAACCAGTCGAAACAGAGGTGGTTCAGCCCAAAGGGCGGGAAGAAGCGGTTGCTGTATCCGATGCTGGCGGTACTGCCGCATTTATGGCTATCGGTGCAGGTGGCGGTGCTTCTGGTAAAGTGGGTTTTCGTCAGGGATCGGGTAAGAAAAATGCTTTAGGTAAAAATGGGGGTAGCCGGGCAACGGAAACAGCGGTCGAAGCTGCATTATTATGGTTTCAGCGTCATCAAAGTGAAAATGGCATGTGGGATGTCGATGGCTATATGGATAATTGTAACGATAATCCAAAGTGCGAACCAGGAACGGCACATACGCAAGAAAATAGTGGTGGTGACACCGCCTGTACCGCTTACGCCTTGCTGTGCTTTTTAGGTAGTGGTTACGAGCATAAAACTCCAGGTAAATTTAAGAAAACAGTTAAAAAAGGTTTGGATTGGTTAAAGCAATACCAAAACAAAGACGGGTCTTTTGGTAAAGGTGGCCGTAATTATGAAAACGGTATTTGCACAATGGCTCTGTGTGAAGCCTATGCCATGACCGGTGATAAATTATTAAAAGAGCCTGCGCAACGTGCGATTGATAATTTATTAGCGCGACAAAATAAAACCGACAAATTTATGTATGGCTGCGGCTGGGATTATAAAGCATTAAAGCCAACGCGTAATGATTCATCGGTAACCGGTTGGTGTGTGATGGCATTAAAAGCAGCGAAATCAGGTGGTCTTGATGTTGGTGATGGTTGGGAAGGTTCAAAGGCATGGTTGGAAAATGCTTGGTTAGCTGCGAATCCAGGTCTTAGAGTCGACAGTTTGGGCTCTGATTCACAATCGACATTCTGTTATACTTATGACCAGGTTGGCCACAGTACCAAAGGAGCAAAATTGGAATGTGTCGGTGCGGTCTGCTCAGTATTTTTAGGTAAAAAACCTGGTGATGGAATATTGGATTCATTGGTTAACACCATTATGGCCAAGCAAATTCCTCAAACATATCCCTGCAACACCTATTACTTGTATTACAATACCTTGGCTATGTTTCAGTATGGCGGTGATGATTGGAAAGAATGGAATCGCAATTTTAGCCACATATTAATTGATGCGCAGCATGGTGCTGGAACAGGATGCTTTAAGGGTAGTTGGGACTATGAAGGTACGAAATTTCATGGCCATGAAGTTGGGCGACTGTTAAGCACCGCTTACTGCTGTCTCTCCTTGCAAGTCTATTATCGTTATAAACGAATTACCGATAGAAATAAACGTGTCTAAGAAAGAAGCCGCTCCATTCACGAGCGGCTCTTTCGTTTAGTAATGCATTGATTCATTGCCACGAGTGCAACTTGCCAAGGCCGCTACCGTCCCATGATGCCCACCCATGAAAGCGCTTGGTTGTGTCATGCTTTTGATTGTGCTGGGCTTTATAGCCTTGGAGATCTGGGTTTACATTTTAGTAAGTGAAGCCTTGGATGATCAATGGTTGGGTGTAGCCCTGGCAATCATCGCTAGTTCATTTTTTGGTTTTAAATTGATGCGCTATCAGGCGAGTAAAATGCCTGAAAAATTGATGCAAAATAAAATGGGCCAGCAGGGGGTTGCTGTGTTTGGCGCCGTCTTGATTTTCTTCCCAGGCTTGGTGTCTACCAGCTTTGGCATGCTTTTACAGTTACCACCAATCCAACATATCTTTGCCGGCATTTCAGCGAAGGTGGTAGCTTCTATGATCAAAATAGCCGCTGAGAAAATGGGCGGTCAAATGCCCGGTGGTATGGGGGGCATGGGACCGATGGGTGCAGGGCCATTTCCTGGCATGCAGCCTGACCAACAGATGCGTGGTGGGAAGGTCTACGACGCAGAGGCTGAAAAGCCCGACGAGAAGCTTAATTAATCTAAATCGTACTTAGGCCACAGATTTCTAAGATCGTTGACTGCAGGCGGGTGTAATGGAGCGCTGAAGGCTTCTCCATAAGGTGCGCCTACCTGTTGACCCCAGACCCGACCGCGAGCGTCTATCCATTCCTGAAAGGCTTTTTTGCTGATTGAAGTTTCAGCTTCATTACTGCCTTCCTTGTGAAGCTGGCTGCCATAGCAGGCGATAGCGTCACGTTTGCGCTGCCAATTGTCAGCAGAGCAGGGAAGCACGAGCATGTTGCCTGTGGCGACTAATTCAGCCTCGTAGCAGAGCATGCGCAGATCGTGGACTGCGGCTTCTTGTTGATCGGGTAATTTATGTAGTTCGCAGGCCTTGAGACTATCGATTATTAAGTCTCCAAGTGCACGGTGGTCAGGATGGTGCGCTTGCGGGCTAATGCTGAGGACGATTTTTGGTTTATTGCGTCTAATGCAGTCAATGATGATGTCTCGTGTCTGTAAATTATCGCGCTGTAATTGACCATCACCAAGATCGAGCTGTTCGCGTTTACTGATACCTAAAATTTTTGCAGCAGCAGCGGCTTCATCTGCGCGCTGTTCAGGCGTGCCGCGGCTCC
>JANQLF010000105.1 GCA_028280785.1 Planctomycetota bacterium | reverse complement strand
TAGCTTTTGCAATCAGTGCTGGATCACGCTCTTCAAAGAACTGGATTGTACTAGACCAAATATCGTTGAGTGATTGACGAAAAATCTGCTGTTCAAGTTTTTCTCTCTCCGGCGCTGGAATATCATCAATGGAATCATACTCGACATAAATGTCATAGAGTTTTTGGGCACGCATCGCAAACAAGGTGCCCCGCTTAAGTACTTGCAGCTTAACCCCCATTTCAAACATATCTGCTGCAGGTGCCATAATGACATCTGCCATACCAGCTTGCGTTAACGCCTGACGAACAGCATCTGATGAGCCAGACTCAATGCAGGGTTGATTAATACTGCCCGTTACAACGTATGCTGCTCCCAACGTAAAACATGCCAATGCTGCACTGGCGGTACCAACACCACCGCCAACACCCACACGCAATGGCGGATTAAACTGATACTGTGCTTGAATATCATCACGCAGTGATAAAATGGCTGGTAGCAAAGCCAATAATGCTCGGTTATCAGTATGGCCACCAGAATCTGCTTCCGCTGTGATATCATCTGCCACAGGCACTTTTTGCGCCAATTCAGCTTGTAGCGGCGTAATTAAACCTTTTTCTACTAATCCATTTAGTATTTTTGCAGGAGCAGGCTGCATAAATCTTTGTGCCGTTTCAGTGCGCGAAATTTTGGCAATCACTTTATTGCCAATGATGATATTGCCGTTAGCATCTTGGGATAATCCCGCAGCACGATATTGCACGACCATCGGTGTCAAACCTAAAAACGCCGAAGCTTCAACAACACGCACGTTGTACTTTAGAAACAGATCGACATTACCCTGCTCCAACGCGGGCTCATTCGGGCTATGAATCAAATTAACAGCATAGGGACCATCAGGTAACTCTCGCTGAATCTTTTGCAATGCCGTCTCCACCACTGAAGCAACACAGCCACCTGCGCCATACGAACACAGTATACCCGCCTTACCCAACGCAATGACTAGCTCCGCTGACGCAATGGCATTCGCCATGGCACCCGCATGATAAGCGTACTTGACACCATAGGTCTTGCAAAACGCTGGATCACCCAGTGAATTAACGTTATGAGCTGGAGCAAACGCTACTACATCCAAGTCGCCCGGTTCATCGTCAAGATAGGCCTCATGGCTAACACCGATTTGACCATTGCTATTGACTAAAAAGCATGGCGTATCTAATACACTCAGCTTCTCCTTAATAGCAGCTGGTTCATAGACAACGGACGCTGCCGGCACCTTCCAGGACCAATTGGTACCATCACCTTCGTTGATCAAACGCAAATTATCCATTGACTTCATACTTTTGTCCTAGCTCATAATAAACAGATTTATGGTAAACCCGTATCCAACAACAGCGTTTTAAATACCAGCATTTTAAACAACTGCATTTAAGCCACGGGATTTTAGACAACCGGGTCTTCAACAACAGGATGTTTAACAACGATATTTCAAACAACACATGCTCAATTGACTTAAAAACAATTGAGATCAAACCGCCTCCTTTAAACAGATAGCGATATCAGTGACCTCATAAATCCGCAAACCATCTTTCGACAGGTTCGCATCACCGATAATGGTTACCTTACCAGGTGCTTTGATGACATCCGTAACATGTATGTCTAATGACATTTTTCGATTCAACGGATTAATCTGGCCACGGTATTTCCACTTAACAGTACTCAGGATAGGCGCAAACTGCGGATTAGTTAAACTTGCCCCCAAATCATTGTGTAACGCATAGACCTGCATCGCCTCAATAATCGCTTCAACCCCCAATGAACCCGGCATAACAGGATCTTGGTGAAAATGAAATTGAAAAAACCAATCTTTAGGATCAATCGTTCTTTCCGCATAAATGTAGCCTTTACCTAACTTGCCCCCCTGTTGGACTATCTCAACCCGATCAATAAAATTCAGCTGTCCACCGGCCAAATGATAATATGGCTTGGTCTCTAGCGCATCGAACATGGCATGTTGACCAGCGACTAATTTGAGGTCGACGACCTCAATCTTATCACTGGGTGTCCCATTATCTATATGCCATGGATTAGTGGTCTGGCCGTTATCAAGGCCTAGTTGATCCTCCAATGCACTTGCCACGAAGTAGCCGAACACAGCAGTGCCGCGATAGAAAGGTTCATTGTCCGTACTCAAGGTAAAGTCAAAGGATTGGATAATGTTGGTACCCGCAACAACCGTCGACAATAAATTTGAATCGTTAACAATTGTTTTACCACGCAGGTCGACTTCTCGTAACAAAGTACCTTCGCCATCCAAATTGCGAAAAAACAACTCGATATCAGGAAAACGCAATGTGGTTCCTGCCCAAGCTGACACAAAACCATTGGGCTGCAAAGATATTTCCATCATAACTGAATATGGCATGACGCCAGGATGTGAATTTTCTCGATAGTACCAAGCATCCGACGGCACCTCATATTCCCCCTTACAATAAGAGGGATTTTTGAGGTCGTTGCGTTTACCTCGCACCTCGGTCACACGCGTTGTCAGCTGTAAATCGCCACAAGGGGTTCGCGGAGGTGTGATCTTTTTATAAAACCCATACTCTTCACCAAAGCATTGGCTAATGTCGCCAGTGGCAAATTCAAAGAGATGGTAAGGCTGGTAAGGTACCGTATCAGGTACACGGTTATCATTAGGTATTGGCGGTGCCGGAATATGCTTAATTGGGCGCACACCTTTGATTTCATCAACTGACATATCTGGTTCCACTCGCATGAGCGGCGCAGTGGGCGAAATGTCTAACGTTTGGTTTGACTTTACGTTAGCCGTTATCCCAGTTACCTTGCCCACGTCATCAGCGGGTTCTTCATGGTTCTCTTGTTCTTTTAGAATGGCACATACATTTTTAAAGTCTACAACAACTTTACCATTAAGAATAATATCAACATTAGCGCGAGCAAAAGGATGGGGGTCAAAGCCAACTTCCATCACTTCTAAGTGGTATTCGAGTACAGCGCTCTGAGGTGTGACCTGTCCACGACAACGGACTTTTTGTGGCTGTTCTCCCATTGGTTGAAAACGTGCATTTTTTACCTTGGTTTGTAGGCCAATATACATCATATAAAACTGTAGCAGTTGACAACACCCTTCTGACATGAGAGAGCCTGCCATGACCTGGTCATCCTTAAAATGACAGGGAAAATACCAATGCTCAGGTTCAAGTTGTTTGTGGCCAATTAGCTTACCTAATCCCCAAGGACCGCCTGCTAAATCCACGTCAACAACACGCTCAATCATGAGGAATTTCTCTGAAGAAAATAACAACGACGGATTCCGACCATGTTGATGATAAGAAGGGCCAAACACCGCAGCCATATCGCCGCGAATCAAGTTACGCATATCGTCTATTTCAAAGGTGCGCCGGCTACAATTTAATAATGGCGTAAAATCCTGTTTAACGGCTTCTTCTCGTTCCTTAATATCGGCATTAGTGGGAATAACCCCTTTACCGTCATCAAGCTCTTTATCAGTAAAAAAGCCAGCACAGCCATTACGCATGATCAGCACTTTTTTATCGCCCACATAACAATCGTAGTGAAAGAAAAATAGTAACGCATCACCATTGCGCGCATAGGAATCAATTTTAATGTCATAACGCAAAGTCTCGCCACCGAGAGCAATGTCACCGATAAATGTCATAGTACAGTCGAGTAATCGATAGACCCGCTCACCCTTCGCTTGAAAATCAATGCCAATATAACTGATGAGTAACAAATCGCATTGACCAGATTCTACCGCTACTGACCAAGGGATTTGACCATCGATAAGATAAGGTGCATCAATTGGAATATCATATTCCGTCGTCATAGCACTAGGACGAAAGTTATTGGTCTCCGCGTCCAATTCTGTCACCCGAGTTACCAACAAATAATCTGTCGTAGGCAGACGTACGCGACGCTTATAGCTATCAATGATCTTATATTCTTCGCCAAATACCTTAGCAATATCACCCTCGGCAAACTCCACCAAATCAGCGGTGTCCCAAATAATCTTATCGGGCTTAGAATAGCGCTCCACCAACTTAGTGCGTTTAGGTATCGCCACCGACGCGGTATCTGCGATACTGGGTATATCCCCTGTAGCAGCCTCAACTTGTAGTTGGATAAGCTTACTGACTTCCTTTAGCGCTGCTGTACGAGATTCAAGAAACGCATTGTGTACTGCGCTAACACGCGACATATTTGCTTTGTATTTCTCGTACTGCGCGGTTCCCTCCGCAAAAGGAAAGGGTTCTGTAGAGTCATCGATATTATTATTCATGGTTTTATCGGCTTCTGTATCAGAGATAAGTTGAAAGTTATGTGTGTTAGGTTCACTATGATTTAAACTACACGGATTCAAACTACGCGGATTTAAACTGCGCGCTGTCGGGCTAGTCTTTACCGCAGTGCTCGCAACAAAAACACCCGTACCGGCAACAGGTGCTAATTTTTCCAGCGAACTATTCGCTAGCTTGACCCAATGTGCCGCCGCCGCTGAACCCAAATTAAAATGAATACCACTGTTATTGGTGTTCGCATTTTGATTAGCTGCTGTACGCACGCCCGAAAACTGACGAAGCTTCGTGATATCAGCCACATTCAAAACTTTTTCCTGAATTGGCATACCACCCACATCGATCGATTTGACCAGCCCTTTTCTTGTGGGCTCAACCGAGCGGTAAGTTTTATAAAGCAAAGCAAGATCAATATCAGCATGGTGACTGATCAACCTTGCCAGGGCTCGAACCAATGACGTTTTATCATCGCTCCCCTTACGATTAACAGCTACCACTAAATGCTCTCGATCTTTTAGTGTCGCAGCAACATATTTGCTACAACTATCACGAGGACCCATTTCAACAAAAATTCGACTACCATCATTATAGGCCGTTTCTATCAAGCGTGGGAAATCAACAGAATTACAATACATCTCGGCAATATTATTGGCAATAGCGTCACTACCAATGGTCATGGGCTGGTATCCAACGGCGGAAAACAAT
>JANQLF010000034.1 GCA_028280785.1 Planctomycetota bacterium | reverse complement strand
CTATTGGTATTGGTGGTAGTTACCTTGGTCCTGAATTTGTCTATGAAGCATTGCGCACTGATAAAGCAGCAGCCAAGGCTTCGAGCGGTCGAAAACTGCGGTTCTTGGCTAATGTTGATCCCATTGATGTGACGCGGGCACTCGAAGACCTTGAGCCAGAAGAAACCATGGCGATTGTTATTTCAAAAACATTCACTACCGCTGAAACGATGTTGAATGCCAAAACTGTGCGCACCTGGTTGACAAAAAACCTTGGTGCTGATGCAGTCGACAAGCATATGGTCGCAGTGAGTACGAACATTAAAGCGGTAAAAGAATTTGGCATTAATGAGAAAAATGTTTTCGGTTTTTGGGATTGGGTTGGTGGACGTTATAGTGTCTGGTCAGCAGTGGGTATGTTGCCATTGGCTTTACATTTCAGTTTCAATGTGATGAAGAAGTTTTTACAAGGTGCGAACACCATGGATCAGCACTTTCTACAGGTGCCGATGACCAAAAACCTGCCGATTTTATTGGGTTTACTTGGTGTGTGGAATTCAACGTTTATGGGTTATAAAACACGGGCCTTGTTGCCTTATTGCCAAGCCTTGTGTAAATTTGCACCACATATTCAGCAAGTCGATATGGAATCAAACGGTAAAGGCGTTGATTTAAAAGGTAAACGCCTCGCATTTGACGCTGGCGAAGTGAATTTTGGTGAGCCTGGTACCAACGGACAGCACAGTTTTTATCAATTAATGCATCAGGGCCAAGTTGTTCCTGCTGATTTTATTGGCTTTAAGCGCTCTCAGCAGGGCAAAAAGGTCAAAGGGCATCCTGTCAGTAATCATGATGAATTAATGGCAAACTTTTTTGCTCAGCCTGATGCCTTGGCATTTGGTAAAACTGCAGAGGAATGTCGCGCTGATGGCGTCGATGAGGAACTCATTCCACATAAAGAATTTCCTGGTAACCGCCCATCAAATGTCTTGTTATTTAATGAATTAAATGCGCATACACTAGGCCAATTACTCGCACTCTATGAGCATCGTACGGCTGTGCAGGGTTTTATTTGGGACGTGAATTCTTTCGATCAAATGGGCGTGGAGCTCGGTAAAGTCCTGGCTAAAAAAGTGGTTTCGCAAATGGAGGAGACCAGGAAATCCGATGCCAATGTTAAAGGGTTTAATTACTCGACTACAAAATTACTCAAGCGCTATCTGAGCTAATTTTTCGAATTTGAAAACTAAGACCAATACAAAGACCAAGACTTATACTAATTTGCTATTATTATTAGCGAACTGGTATGTGTCTTAGCTTTAAGTCTTGGTATTAGACTCGGAATCACGTAAACCAATGGAGCGTTTTGCTCTCTACTGGATTTTTAAATTCAGTACCATTCTGCTGGCTATCAATATAAGCTTTCTTTAATTCCCAATACCATTTGCCTTGCTGGTCTACTTCGCCGACGTACATCATGTTATCGTTGTGTTCGTTGCCTTGGGCTTGTTTGGTGAAGGCGTCAACATCTTGGGCCATAAAACCTTTGCCCATGTGACGTAATATTGGTTTGGCCAGGTTGAGCCAATGACCTTTTGGGAAGAATAAAAACTGAGTAAATTCAACTTCTTTTTCATTAATCGGCGTTAAGCAGGTGAATGCGATACTGGTTTTATCATTACCGCGAATACATTCGATGCGATAGCCGGGTAATTGAAACGTAATCTCAGTTTCGAGATTCCCGCCGATGGCTTTTAAACCTTTTGAATTTGCAGAGGGTGTATGTGCAATCATTTGAAAGCCGATGCCCCAGGCTTGAAATGATTTTTCTTTCATCTTGCGTTCTCTGCTCGGTCGCCACCACCATGATTTGTGAATAAATGGAACGTGAGCGGGGTCCAGCAGACCAAAATTAGCATTATCAATATCGCAAGGTAGGTTTGGATTAT
>JANQLF010000014.1 GCA_028280785.1 Planctomycetota bacterium | reverse complement strand
GCATCTGGTACTGGCAACCATGGTCTCAATGAAAATTCAACTTGATGAGTCAGCAGTTGTGTGATGTACCGTAATATTGTAGGAAAATAAATCTTTTCTTCATCTCATACCGCTCTATCCTGTCTGCACGAAGGAGCAGAGACATGTACTATCAGGTGGTATTCATTATTCACGGTGTTGGTGATCAAGATAAAGGTTATTCAATGCCATTTCAAAAAAAATTAAAGAAGTTTATTAAATCTTATTCAAATGTTCCTAATACCAATATAAAAACTATTCTTAAAGAGATTCGTTGGAGCCCCATTACACAAAAAATCCAAGATAAACTCGCAAAGCGTTTTAGTAAGCAAAAACTTGGATTTAAAACATTTCGTAAGATAATGCTTAATCTCATAGGTGATGCACTTGCCTATCAAGACAGTGATCGTGGTGATGAAGTATACAAAGATATCCACGCATCTATTGATAAAGCACGCGCAGATGTTGATAAAATAGTTGGGAATAATCCAGTAGAATATACAATTGTTGCCCATAGTTTAGGAAGTGTCATCGCAAGTGATTATTGCTATGACAATACTCATTCTTTTAAATTAACTAATTTTTTTACTATGGGATCACCCATAGCCTTGTGGACCATGCGTGCTGGCGATCCTAAAAATGCAGATACTCCTGTTCAAGTTGACGACACAAATGGCGCATGGATAAATATTTTTGATGATGACGATATCATTGGTTGGCCCCTTCGTGTTATTAACAAACATTATCGCAAAGCGGTCGATTTCGATTATAATACCGAAATCGGAGGGTTTCTCGATCGTGAACACCCACTCAGTCACCGCGGTTACTGGAAAGATGGCAATGCCGTCAAACCAATCGCTAAAAAGATAGCTTTAGACCAAGAGCGTCTCATCCGCGGTTGGCGCTACAAACGCGGTGAGTATCTAGATTTTATTAAATCTCTATGGAATATATAGCAAAATAGTATGAGTCTTGGTCTTAAGTCTTAGTATTGGTGGAAAAATCTAAGACCGATACTAACCCTAAGACCCATACTAGTTTGCTAGAACTATCTAATATACATCTCTTTGATAACGACCATCCTTGGTCATTTGTTTGACGTACTCGGCTGCACCTTCCTCACCTTTACCACCTTGTTCGGCGATGCATTTATGTAAGGCGGCATCGACATCTTTAGCCATGCGATTGGCGTCGCCACAGACATAAAAATGGGCGCCACCGTCGATCCATTTCCAGGTTTCTTCGGCGTTCTTTTCGATTAAGTGCTGAACGTAGATTTTATATTCTTGGTCACGCGAAAAGGCGACATCTAAATGCTGCAATTGACCAGCATCGAGGTAGGTCTGCCACTCATCTTTGTAATAATAATGATGATCAACATTCCAATCACCAAAATATAACCAATTACGGCCCTTGGCCTCGCTAGCAACGCGATCCTGCATAAAGGCGCGGAACGGCGCAATGCCGGTACCGGGTCCAACCATAATAATATCGGTGTCGGTATTTTCAGGTAATTTAAATTTCTTAGCGTGATGAATATAGCAACGAATATCATCACCTTCGTGGCAGCGATGACCAAGATAGGTTGAACACACACCATAACGCGTGCGCTCACGACTTTCCCATTCAACCATAGCGATGGTTAACTCAGTCATTTCAGCATTATAATTTTGGCTCGAGGCAATGGAGTAAAGTCGTGGAATCGCTTTACCAACTTTATCAACAAGATCTTGCGCATTTAATTCACTTGCCGGATATTCCTGTAATAAATCTAAAATATCACGACCACTGATAAATTCCTTGGCCTTCTCTTTGTCTTCGGCAATTGCTTGTAATTCTGCATTAGCGATATGCGCTGCATACCATTTTAAACATTTTGAAGACACCTTAGCGACCGTGCATTCTGCAGATAATGCTTCCTTCAATGTACATGTTGCACCATTGGGAGCTGTAACTTCGTCATCAGCATTACAAGGCGTCGCTGCAATAATGGCGTCAACCAAGTCTGGATGATTGCACGGAATCACACATAAAGAGTCGCCAACAATGTATGGCAACTCGCTCGCAGGTAAGGCAATTTTTATATGTCGCGTATCTTTACCAGACGAAGGATCACAAAGCTCTTCGCTTGAAATAAATTTCGCATGATAGGGATTTTTGATACTGTAGCTAGCTTTCTCTGATTGCACCATTTGCTCCTCAATTACCTTGTCAGTTTAGACATCCTCTATCAGTTTCAATCGCAGCTAAGCTTCTACTGCCGCGTTCAAACCTTCGATCACCCGTTCAGCAAGACATGCAACAAAGTCATCATGTGCATGAACACAGGCGGCACGATGGAATTGCATACCTAATGATTCCGCCAATTCCTTGGCTTCCAAATCAAGGTCATACAGCACCTCAATGTGGTCGACTAAAAATCCAGCCGCTTGTAGCACTACTTCTTTCACACCGTCCTGGTGCAATTCCTTAATTAAACTACAGATATCAGGGCTGGACCAGGGAATGCTGCTGTCATCGGGGGCACTTTGAAATGCAATATGATGCTTGTCTAAGCCAAAGGCCTGTGCAGCTGCAGCCGCAGTCTCTTGCATTTGTTGACGATAGGGACTGGTATCCTCAATCGTTTTTGGAATGGCATGGGCTGTAAATATAAATGCCGCAGATTCTTTGCGCGCCGCATCCCAATCACCACAACATTCTTCAAGACGTCCGCGCAGTGCTGCTATATAGCCAGTGTCCGTCCACCACGGATTTGCTACCTGTACAATGTGCGGGCAGGCATCATCACCTAATTCTTCGGCCAAGGCTTCTTCTGCTTCTGCAACGGTTTTAATATACCAATCCCATGACACGGAACTTTGATGCGGTGCCATAATTAATAATAAACCATTTTTTAAATTTTTTGCCGCAATCTCTTTAAGGACGTCAGTTGTCCACGGTGCCCAGTGACGGTAGGAAACAAATACCGGAAGGTTATGACCAGCGTCTGCTAATTGTTTTTCTAAAGCAGCCGTTTGTTCTTCGGTTAATTGATTATACGGACTGGTACCACCAAAATGTTCATAATGCGGAGCCACTTCATCAACACGCGCCTGACGCGCCGGATTATCGCCTAAAATTCCAGAGACAAAACAAGCCGCCCGTGAATCGAACGGACAATCGGCTTCTTTGTCACAACGACGCTTGCAACACTCGTTTGTCGGTCCACCAAAACCAATACATAAAATAAAATCTATGCTCATTGCACACCTTTGACCACATCGGGAATAGAATGGGTAATATGAATTTGTTGTTTAATTTCGGCCAAACACAGTTCGCGATCTTCACTGCCAGCTGTCGCACTTTGTAAATTGGGATGTCGATCTTTCATACGACCAGTATTTATTTTATCGGATAAACCCCACCAGAATTGTTCACGCGCCGCTAAACTCATTAAGCAACCTTTGCGAATTTGTTCCTGGGCTTCATCGGTATCGGCAAAGCGCAATAATGCCTCATAAAGCCAATTACCGTGATCGATATCCTGTTCACAGTGCAGCGTAAAATATTCAATTTCATTATCAGCAAAACCAGCATGGCGCAGACCGCGAATGCAATAATCAAACATCGTCGGTATGGCCCACTCATGACCAGGACCAACGGCACCAAGTCCAACCAAAAACGGTTCTTCACTACAGATGCGTAAGTGCTCAGCGATAAATCCGGTAACTGCTGGATGTAATTTTATCTGATCGTAATCACTTTCACCCCAACCGCAGGCCTTCATGAAAATCTGGTAATGCTCTGCATGATCTAAGTCATCACTGCGATCACCATACTCATCTATTAATACTTTCGCTAACCACACCTTATCTTGTGAACGCGGTGCTCGGATCATCAATAATTCGAGATAGCGACAAAACATTCCGACCAGCGCGTAATGCTGGCCAGCAAAAATTTTAAAATCTTCACGTGCACGCGGATCAATTTCCATACGTCCCAGCAACGAATGCCCGACGCCAGCGTGATTGACCACCTCGTTACGCAAATCTTCTAAAAATGCTGCTGCATCCATGGCCAGCAGCCTATGACAGCATGGCGTACAGCAAATGCCCGTACTCGCAAATCGGCACTTATAATCTAGACTTATAGCTATGCGCTACGTTGTTGGATGCATGAGTGGAACCAGTATTGATGGCATTGACGCTGCTCTTGTGGCTATTGATGGCCATGGTCTTGAGATGCAATGCAGCGTGGAGTCCTTTGCTAGCCAAGATTTTGATCCACAGCTCGCTAGCGCACTGCGTCGACTCGCCGAACAAGAAGCCATGAACAGTGCTGAAATCGCCTTAATCAATGCCGACTTCAGTCGCGCCCATGTTGCCGTTATTAATGCATGTTGTGGATCTCAGACGCCTAATCTCATTGCCGTGCATGGCCAAACTATTTTTCATCAAGCGCCGTTGAGCTGGCAACTGATAAATCCAAGCATTATCAGCCAAGAAATGCACTGCGATGTGGTTTCTGATTTACGAGCAGCCGATCTCGCGCGCGGTGGTGAAGGTGCACCGATGACCCCCATCGCTGATTATATTTTATTTCAGAGCAATAACGAACGACGTGCAGTGATTAATCTCGGCGGCTTTTGTAATATTACCCAATTACCGACTGCGAAAAACACCGATGCCATTCATGGTTTTGATTTATGCGCCTGTAATCACATTTTAGATTATATTGCCCGCTTATGCTTTAATGCTGACTATGATGAAAACGGCGTGCATGCGCAATCAGGCTCTCTGCATCAAAACATTGCAACAGAAATATTGCGGGCATTACAAGATCAATCAGCTGGGCGCAGTCTTGGTACTGGGGATGAATTACTCGCTTTAATTAGATCCCATGCCCAAGATATTTCTGGTTATGATTTAGCCAACTGTGCGTGCTGGGCTATCGCCCAATGCATTTATCAGTCATGTGCCGATTACGATGTCTTGATTTGCGCTGGCGGTGGCTGTGCCAATGCCTGTCTCATGGAATATTTAAATAAAGAAATAAAAACAGTCACCAGTGATCAATTTAATATCCCTATCCAACAGCGTGAAGCGATAGCCATGGCCATCCTTGGTGCACTTTCGCAAGACAAGGTTCCTATTACTTTAAAACAAATAACCCATGTTGATCGCGCACCGATTGCAGGTTGCTGGACTTATTATTCATGAATTTACCTCCTGATCGTTCACACATTGACACCGAACAGCGTCATCAAGCCAGTGCCGGTATTCATGATGCCAGTGTAGAAGATTGCCTCGCATTATTTCACCAAGCTGATCAAGAAGTTGTCACCGCTGTTCAGCAGGCTCAAAGCGCACTCACTGCATTTATAACAGCCATTGAAAAAGATTTTATCGGTGGTGGTCGTTTAATTTATTTAGGTGCAGGCACCTCTGGTCGGCTCGGGGTCCTCGATGCATCAGAAGCACCACCAACATTTTGCGTAGCGCCTGATCGCATTATCGGCATTATTGCCGGTGGCGATAAAAGCCTGCGTACTTCATCTGAAGGCATGGAAGATGATCCCAACGGTGCGCGTAACGAATTAGAACAATTACAACTAACGGAAAAAGACAGCGTCCTTGGCATCGCTGCTGGTGGCACCACCCCTTATGTGCGCGGCGCCTTTGCTATAGCCAAAGAACTTGGCAATGCGCATACCGGATTTATTTCCTGTGCCCAGGTCGAAGAACCAGAAGGCCTTGATCACATGATCTACTGCCCGACTGGCGCTGAATTAATTACCGGTTCCACACGTATGAAGGCAGGCACCGCATGTAAATTATTGTTAAATAGCATTTCAACGACCTTGATGATTCGCAGCGGACGAGTTTATCAAAATTTAATGGTCGATGTTAAAGCCAGTAATGCCAAATTGCGTGACCGCGCTGCACGCATTATCAGCACCCTTTGTGATGTGGATCGCGAAGCAGCATTTACCTTACTCGATGAAGCTGATGGACAATGCAAAGTAGCCATCGTTATGCAGAAACAGAACTGCGATGAAACACAGGCTATTACTTTACTCGAAAAGCACCAAGGTCACTTAGGTCCGTGCATCGATGATTGAAGACTTAGTTAATCGCCTGCGCAAGCGTCAAAAACATTTACGCAAGTGGGCCCGCCGCCGCGACATAAGCTGTTATCGTCTTTATGAAAAAGATTTACCCGACCAACCCTTAATTATCGATTGGTATGATGGCGATGTGGTGCTATGGACCTTAGAGCGCAAGCGCAATGAAACCGAAGAACAGGAACACCAGTGGACCTTAGATGTCTGCGCCAGCGTTCTGGAAGCGCTCGCAATCAATGAATCCAATTTATTTCTCAAACAACGCAAACGCCAACGTGGTCATCAACAATATGAAAAATATGGGCGCAGCAGTGCCACCAAAATTGTTGAAGAATGCGGTATAAAATTTGAAGTAAACCTGAGTGATTATGTGGATCTCGGTTTATTTTTAGATCACCGCCCCCTACGCCAACGTGTACGCGAAGAGGCTCAAGGTAAACGCGTCTTAAATTGTTTTGCCTACACTGGCAGTTTTTCTTGCTATGCTGCTGCAGGTGGCGCAAAAAGCATCTGCACGATCGATTTATCCAATACCTATCTCGATTGGTTCAAACGTAACCTTACACTCAATAATTTTTCTGAAGAAATACATGATATTCAACGCGGTGATTGCCTTGATATACTACGTAACATCGGCAGCAGTCCGTTTAAGTACGATATTATTGTCTGCGATCCTCCAACATTTTCGAATTCTAAAAATACCAGTGGTGATTTTATCATTCAAAACGAGCATCCTGCCTTAATTAAAGCATGCATGCGTTGTCTCAATAAAACAGGTGTCCTGTATTTCAGTACCAATTTTAGAAAATTTAAAATGGATGCTGATCTCGAACAAGAATTTGAGATCAACGATATTACGCCATCGACAATTCCCGACGATTTTCGCAACGATCGCATCCATTATTGCTGGGAAATACGTATGAATGCGTAAACATCGTCACAGACATATGTTTGCCTAAGTAAATGCTACGCTGCTGTACAAGATTTATGTGATGTATGATACGGAATTAAGACTCACTACACTAGCTACCCATACACAACAGCCTACTTCTATATAGTCGATAATGGAGTGTGCCTATGCTTGGGAAACTACAGAACTTACTCGACAAAAACCTCATAGCGGTTGCTGCCAAGCAGTTCGCGTTTTCCAAACACATCGGTAAACATTCTTTTAAAATAAATCGTCTTGAAGGACTGATTCGTTTTAACACAGATCAAATTTTCGCTGCTAACGTGATCGGCACTGAGTCTTTCGAAACCGACGAATGGACCTGGGCTTGGTCAGACACCGAATTCAGAGAAACACCCTTAGTTAAATCCGCAAATAAATTACGTAAACTCGGTATTAAACAGGAACTCACGGTTTTAACCCGTAAGCGCTGTGCTTTAGATACGAGTGTCAATGGTTTTACCCTTGCCTGTATAGCAACTGACATTGCCAAGGCCGATTGTTTCTACAGCTTTAAATCTGAAGGCGATACGCGTACCTATATCTTGCTCAATAAAATCGGACAAGACACCTTCGATACGGATTTAAGCGAAGAATTAATTCTGCATGCCTTTGAAAAATTGATGCCAGATATCAAGTTTGACCATTACGCCAGTCTCAAATATGCCTGCGAAGAGGCCGGGCTCGGTGAATTGGTGAAGCCACAGAAAATCAGCCTCGGTTCGGCTGAATTAATTTTCGACACGGTTGGCAATTGCTTGGACATCAAACGCCGTAGCAGTGTTGCACCATCACCGATGCAAGAAAAAACCACACGCAAACATCGCCGTAGCAAATCACGTCGTCGCTAAATTAATACCGATCTATCGTACTTGCGATTAAGACCAATCAGGTCGGTACCATTGTCGTCTTTTTTATACCACAGTATTTCGGCGTTTATCAATTTTTGAATGACAATGCGATCAAAGTCCTCAAATGGATGAAAGCGTGGTTTAGTGCCCTTTTGTTGTAAATGCAAAATTATTTGACCAGCCTCACGTTTTTCTTGATCAGAGAAATACAGACGCCGCATTAGTTTATCGAGGCCACGACAGAGATGCTGGCTCCCACCAAACAAGAGCTGATCAGAGATAAATTCTGTACCAAGACTTTTATTATCATAGTCGATACCGACGACCTTATCATCATAAGTGAGATCACGGTATTTATTTAAACGCGGCGACCAACGTCGATAATGCTTGATGATTCCCCAAACGACGATTAATCCGGTGCCAATATGGGCAATCATAAAGACGTGCTCTTGCAGACCAAAGAAATAGGTACAAGCCAAGAGCACAAATACCCAAACAAAGGCGATTGATAAGATCCCAAAGAAAAAATGCACAAAGGCCCACGCAGCTAAACGTCTATTTACATAGTTAATCAGCTGATCCATATTTTTAGATTAACAACCATACGAGGGAAGGCATCTCAAAATTATGTCCGAGTCAGGCGCAGACGATGTTGTCGCTGGCAAGGCGTCGTGAGTGCGGGAATAGTAGTACTCTTTCAAACTTGCGACAACGCAGCTAGCGGCAATAAGCGCAAGCCTGACGAAGTGACAGAATTTTGAGATGGCTTCCTATTCAAATAGCGATTTATAATCGGATGCGGTATAGAGTATAAACGGCTTCGCCGCGTAGTACTCAACAGGGCCGGTATTGCGACAGTTTTCAACCATCGTTGCAATTTGACGCTGCGATTTGAACTGCCCGACTGAGCTGAGTTTCTTTTCAAAGAAATTATCATCGGTAGTTAATTGCACGTTCGGATCTTCAGCAAATGGACAATAAACTGCGTAATCCCAACGCTCGGGAATCTCAATCGGATCGCCTAGCTGCGACCAAATTTCACCGCCAGCATGGAAACAAGAAATATCCACTTCACTACCAACGACGCGGTGGTCAGGATGATAATCGGTTGGCGTTGGTGCGAGCACCACGACCGGTTTTAATTGGCGCATTAAACGCGTTAATTCCCACGCCAGTCCTTTAACCGAACCATCTGCTTGGGGCATGGTGCCTTGGCACATCGGCAGTGCACCGTCTTGTAAACCAAACCAGTGCACACGCTCACGCGGAATGCCTAAGTCCTCGCAAGACTTATACTGTTCTTCGGTGCGAATTTCTTTGATCTTATCTTTGTCCTCAACATCGCAGTAACCCATGCTGCCATCGGTCGACACCGCAACGTGGACTTCAATACCCTCGGCATGCGCAGCCTGCACCAACAAACCGGTGCCAATCACCAAGTCATCGTCATGAGGAACGACAACCAACCAAATACCATCGCGGTCTTTGGCAAAACATGATTTTACAGAATCGAGTTGCTGCAGTGATCCATCACTGGCGCGTTGTTTGAGGGAATAGGTCATGGCGCGCGAGTTTAGCGAGAGTTTTGAATGGACAAGCTTGGCTGGTTCTTGGTTTTTAGGCTTGGTATTTGCAGGATTTTCGTGCTGGTGCGCCATATTAAATGGGCGCGAGTGTTCTATTTTTTGAACCACAGATGGACACGGATGAACCTTAATTTAATTTCCGTTTTCCTTGTTTTTATCGTAATCAGTAGTCAACTGTTCAAATCTCTCTATTCTATTACAATAGGCTTCATAAGTACCTCTACCGCGATAATTTCCTTCGAATTTTTCAAGGTATGATTTTGACCAAGTATAAAATTCTTCATCTTGTGTAGACAGACCCCATTTCACTGTCTTCTTAAATTCAGCCAACTCTTGTGTTTTATCAATAGCTTCTATCAGATGGCCTTCATCAAATTGCAGTTCGAAAACTTCTAAATATTCTTGTGATGGGTGATAATAGAAAAAATCACTCCGATGATTTCTATCTATTGTTCTGCCAATTACCATTCTACCGCTTATATTCAGCCGTGCATTATCTGGTCTATATATGACTGTATCAGGTCTAGTGCCCTTTGTTGGATAGGAGCCAAAAAAATCTACCTTATCTAATCTGGCCGGGTCTTCTCCAACACCCACGAGCAATCTATTCACAAGAAAATATTCGTCTTTCACAACGTAATTCACAAGATGCCCAGACCAACAACTTGTTGAAAAAACATGCGGAACTATTCCATAATCGGCCAAATCTAAAAATTTTACGCTTTCTTCTGCGTCCGCAATTTCATAGTTTTTGTTCTTATATTTGATCGCATGTGCTTCTTGCTGAGTCATTTACATTACTATAAGAAATTTTGTAACATTACCACATGAAAGCAAATCTGTGTTCATCCGTGGTTCAACTTTTTAGCGAACTGGTATAAGTCTTGGTATTGGCCTTTGTCTTAGTTTACGGTCTCGGGCGCTAATACTAAGACCAAGACTAAAGCACATACTAGTTAGCTATGCGTTCCAGCTCTCAATAAATTCAATCATATTACTCAGCGTCGCACTCTTCGCATTTCGAATAAAATATCCACTACTTGCTACACCGAGTTGCAGACGCTGCTCAGGCTCAACACCTAATAATAAACCGAGGCAATAACCGGCATTAAAACGGTCACCAGCGCCGGTGCTTTTCTTGGGTTTTTCACAATACGGACCGGCAACACCGTCGGCGTGATAATCAACACCAGCAACACAATTAATACTAACGCCGTGAGTGACCACTTCGTAGATATCTAAGTGTGCGCAAATGGCCTTGCTTTGTTCCAGTACCTTATCAGCCTCTGCATGAGCCTCATCAACACCAATAAAACCGGCCAAAATATCCGCTTCATTTAAATTAAGTCCCAAAATGACGCGACCGTGTGTGTTCAAACGTTTGAGGCAATCCATCATGGCCATGATGTCATCTTTGCTACGACTGCTTGGATTGACTAAATCAATAAAAATATACGGATTATGTGTTAGCTTACTATAGACCTGCTCATTTAAATAATCCCAGCATGCGGTCATGTGTGGATACAAGGTCCAATTATTCATGACAATTAATTCTGCGTCTGCACATTTTCCAGCAAAAACACCATCGCTAATTTTATGTTCAATTAACGTAGGCGTTACTTTTGCTAGATCGCTCATCGAAGCGAGCATGTACTTACCGTCTTTGAATTCGAGGGCCAAGGTTAGACCATGGCCGTCTAACCAGGTGCTGCAGCTGCGACATTCACTGGCAAATTGATTAAATGCCGGATGAATCGGATCGCCAAGGGTGCCAAAAAAATCGACGCGCACGCCTGCATGATTTAAGGCGTCGGATAAATTCACCGAACAGCCGCCAGCATCGATGCTTTCTATTTGTATTTCATTGAGACTGCTGCGCCCAGAGGCTGCGCTGATCATTTTTCCAAAGCGATCCATACTATCGATGACCGTATACGTATTTTCATCGCTACGCTCATCAATGGGAACAATTAATTCATCAACAAAACCGTCGAAGCCAGCAACGACTCGTTTTTCTTGTAGGGTTGTTGCTTGTTCGCGTAAGGTCTTGGCTAAAGCGCCTAAGCTCACGCGTCTTCACCACTGGTGGCAATTAAGCGCACCAAGGCATGACTTGGATCAAGGCCAGTGACGCCAGCTAAAACTGCTTCGATGCCTTCTTTTTGCCAAGCCTTCCAACGATCCGCTCCCGGCTCATCGTCAGCAATTTCATAGGCACAGGCATCACGAATTAATTTACAAATTTGTGGGCAATTCACCCCTTGTTCCATGCAAAATGCTGCTGCACCAACTAAACGATCATTTCGCGCCAATTTACGAATCGGATCACGAGCAATCCGATCAAGCGGATCGTTTAAAGCAGTGTTGGTATAGCGATTAAATAAATCATCACGCAATGCACGACAAATATCACGCTGTTCACTGCCATGGGCTTTAACCATCGCCACAATCATTTCTTCAGTCGCGGCATAGACACGTTTTTTCAAGTCTTCATCAGCAAGGCACTGTGGTAAATGCGTATAGCCAGCTTTTAAACCGGCATAGGCAAAGCCTGCATGACTGCCGTTATGAATAAATATTTTTTGATCCATCACCGCATCAAAATCATCGACGATGTGTAAATGTGGAATAGCTGGATGTGGAGCGCAATACGCCGCGCGTTCCGTCGGTAAATCGCGATACGGTTCGACTTCAATATCTAAGGTCTCATCATCATTCTTTGCTGGGATCATGCGTCCAATAACCGTACGCACACAACCACAGTCTAATTCAAATGAGGGCCATAAGCCTTCGGGTAAATTTGATTTAATTTTTTGGCGTAAGTCTTTAGCCGCATCGGCACCATTTTCACAAATAAGAATATCCAAGGGCTTAGTCATATCCTGCCAACGAAAGGCCAAACCGGCGGCAATCCCCTCGGCAATATTAGGCAGGGCATGTAAGCCAACCGCCGTGGCCATGGCATCGGCCTGGGCGATCATCTGCAAGAGGGCGTCTTTATCATTCGGGTTCACGGCTTGGATGCCGCTGACCTTTTGCTCTTTGCGGTTTTCGCCATCAACTTCGAAGACTTTGTAAGACTTAGCTTTGTTGATTGCATCAACTCGTTGTTGATTGATGTCGACGAAGCACACGTCCCAACCCACTGCGGTAAACAACGGCGCAACGAAGCCGCGACCAATATTTCCTGCACCATAGAGCACTACAAGCGGCATAGATCCTCCTGGTACTGACGCTGACTACTACCGAATCTGTGCAGACTCCTTGTTATGAAGCCTGTAGAAATATGCTCACTTACCTTGATGACCAATTCAAATTCTAGAAGGGCTGGCATGCGCGTTCTTATACTCTTTTGTTGTTGTTTTCTAGTCCAAGCATCCGAAGTCGAGGATGCCATAGTGAAGATCTATACTATGTCGACGCGACCCGATTACTACAGCCCTTGGTCGCTGATGTCGCCATCGCAAAGTACAGGATCTGGTGCCATCATCAGTGGTAATCGGATTATTACTAATGGTCACGTTGTCCAACATGCGACATACCTTCAAGTTAAGCGAAATGGCCAGGCCCGACGCGTGCGTGCTAAGCTAGTCCAGGCCATCCATGATGCCGACCTCGCCATCCTGACTGTCGATGATCCAAAGTTCTTTGAAGGCATCACGCCACTCGAGTTTGGTGAACTGCCCGAATCGCAGGCTGAGGTCAAGGTCTATGGCTTCCCGATTGGCGGGAACTCACTGAGCGTGACCAAAGGCGTGGTTTCGCGCATTGAAAATGTCTCCTACGTCCACAGCGGGATCAATCTGCTCGCCGGTCAAATCGACGCAGCTATCAATCCCGGCAATAGTGGCGGACCAGTTATGCAAGATGGCAAAATAGTGGGCATCGTCATGCAGGGTCGCCGCGATGCGGATAATATTGGCTACATGGTTCCAGTTACCGTTGTCCATCATGTCCTCGACGATTTAAAAGACGGTAAATACGATGGCTTTCCAAATTTAGGCATTGCCAGCCAAGGCATGGAAAATGCCGCGATGAAAAAACGTTATGGGCTGAAAGAAAATCAAAGCGGACAATTAATTACTCATATTGCTCCAGGTACCAATGCTGATGGCCCCCTTAAAGAAGGTGATGTCATTTTATCGATCGATGGTCAAGTTGTCGCCGACGATGGCACCATTGCCCTGCGTGGATTCGAACGCACCACCATGCATTATTTAATTAGTAAACGCCAAATCGGTGATGCACTTAAATTACATATTCTACGCGATGGACGTGAAATGGATATCGCGGTACCACTACAAGATAGTGTACGTGAAAATAAGTTAGTGCCGCTACGCGATTATGAGGCCAAGCCACGCTTCTTTATTTATGGTGGTTTGGTTTTTGTAAATCTCACCACTAATTTATTATCGCGTTGGGGTAGTTCTTGGCATGCGCGTGCGCCAAGCCAATTAGTTGAATATTTGCGCCACAATGAAACCGTAGAAGAAATTGATGAAGTCGTTTTATTACTACGCGTTTTGCCAGCCGACGTGAATGTCGGTTATCACGGCTGGCGCAACTGGGTCGTTGAACAGGTCAACAATAAACCTATTCGCAACCTCAATGAATTAATCGAAGCCGTTGAACAAAGCCCCGATGACTATGTCAGCTTTAGCAGCCAACGTGGGCGTAAAATCGTCCTCGACCGCAAGAAAGTCGACGCTGAAGGCGCTAACATTCTGAAGCGTTATAAGATTAACTCTGATAGGGATAAGGCATCTAAACAATAGTTTTGGGGGCATTGCCCCCAAGCCCCCCGCATGCTTTGTCGTCATTAATTTATTCCACTACGTTACATAAATTTCTTCGCAAATAGCTCAGACCACTCCTCGGCGCAGGCAGGCTCGTAAACTCGCCTATACATGTATTTAATTTAAGCTTGGCATTTCAACTAGCATGACAGGCAATCCTGCGACAATACGGCGTTACAGGAACGAAGATCATGAATAATCCATCTAATGACAATTGGTTTCCCATTCGCGGTGCTGGCTCAGCCAAATCTCCTGAAGAAAACATGAGTCTGGCCGCAGAAATATTTATTGAGCATGACCATTTCGATGAGGCATCAGCCGTTAAACACGCCGATGGTGTTTTGCTCAATCGCCATGTATGGGAAAACCGCCGTATTGAGGCACCGCCATTAATTGGGGCGGAATATCCTGGTGAAGACGAAGTGCCTACCGGTGCATATATTTCATTAGCCGCTCAAGAACGCGGTGATGATGGGCGCGGTGGTGAATTAGCTGGTAATAAAATAGAACAAGGCGATGTACCGGACGCAGCAGATTCTGCACATAAACGTGAATACAAGTTTTTACAACAACACGTAACACAAGCCTACGCAGCTTATCAATCGAGTTTTAATGCGTGGCCCTCAACAGAATTAAATGATTGGCAAAAAGTTGAAGCCCTCGCTCGTTATGCCACGCGTTGGAAAATGCGCACGGCAACGGTTTATGATAGTTTCCATCCGGTTGATGTTTTATTTCATTCGAGCTACTGCACTGGTGCGGCAAATATTTTACAAGCGCTAGCGATGGTCGCCGGCTTTGATACGCGCTTTATCGCTATCAGCAATCACTCCACCATTGAAATTCATGTAAACGGCCGATGGATTTGGGCTGATAATATTATTTCCAATGGCGGTGTGACGCCGAATACATTTAACTACGCAGAGATGACCAGTGATCCGCAAAGTATTCCTAGTTTTACCGCTATGCAGCGTGATTTTTACGATACAGCAACTGCGCGCTATCGCAGTCCTTATTCATTAGCCGGTCGATTTTATTGGCATTTTATGTCTGGTGAAGCTAAGGGCCGTGGTGTGCGCAGTGATGTGGTCGATGGTTACGGATTATCGGTCCCCTACGACCCGAGTACCGCCGCAGCATTATATCCCGAATTAAAACAGCATCGCTTTTTCTCACCCAAGGGTTGGCAGCCGACGATAAATATTTCTGAAAAAGGATCGCTGGTACGCAGTCGCTTTGAACTAAAAGCCGGACAATCATTGCGCAAAGTTTTTTATATTGGCGCCTGTGACGATAACTCGATCAAACGCGGCATAATTAAAATTCGTCTCGCTGAATCATGTGATCCACAACTACTCAGTGCCACGATTGATGGTCAAGAACTGAGCTGTCATGGCAGCGGCCAACGTTACGGGGAGCCAAGTATCGATTTTGTGGTAGACGCTAGTCAACTCACGCCCGGCGAACACGAATTAGTGATTCGCTGTCAGGATGCACAGGTTCCGTGTATCCTTTATCCAGATCCAATCCTGCCGTATTTCCACCCTATCAATGGTGCAGCAGTTCAATTAGCCGACGACAGTTTCAGTGTTGAGCCATGCATTCGACCAGAAGCCCTCGAAGCACTTGAAGAACCGCTCTTAACGGCAACACAAACCGTTTAGCACAGTTTCTTCTGACCGAACAGCTGGAAAATAGCGTAGCTCCTAAGGCCTGCCCGTGTTAGCATGTTTGGGTTCTGGAGACTCAATATGCGTATAGTTCTGTTTGTGTTAAATGTATTGCTGTTTTTGCCGGTTTCTGCACAAGCCCCCTATGTCGATTCGAAAACGATTAAAGAACAATTTGCCAGCATCACTGCCAAGGACATGGAGCTCTTACGCAGTAAAAAAATATTACTCGCTAGTCGCTCCTTCGGCTTGAATTTAAATAATGGCTTTCGACATCTGGCCAAAGAAAATAAAATGTATGAATTTTTAGATAGCTACGAGCGCTACGATGTCTTCAAAGCCGGTGGTGATGTTTCAGTTATTCCTGCTGATGCTTTTACCAAATCACGCTACGTACATTTTCTCGCAACCTATTGGCCACATACAGCACGCCTTAAAGAAACCGAAACCCTGTTACGCGATGCACCGCACGAGTTTTCTAAACACACTGACATAGTCATTATTTATTACCACACGGCGATGGAAAATCTGTTTGATACCTACGCCGAAAAAATGGATGCAATGCGCGAAGCCTATCCGCACATCACCTTTATCTATGTGTGCGCTGGTCTGATGGCTGAAAAGCAGGCAAAATCAAATGCACAAACCGTAAAATTTAATGAAAAAATTCGCGCCCGTTATAAAGGTAAAGTACCACTTTATGATCTTGGTCATATTTTAAGTGATGATGGCAGAGCTGGTGATGTGTATTGCCCAGAGTACAGCAAAGATCCAGCAGGCGTCCATCCCAATTTACCAGCAGGTGAATCGATGATGGCCAAAGGTATGCTATTAATTTTACGCGATGCGCTTAAATTTAAGGGCGGAGGCACTCAGCTCAGTAAAAAGAAAGCTAAAAAAGTCGATACGGAACCCTTGAAAGAAAGTCATCCAGAGTACCAAGCCGTGCGTGCCCTCTTAGATGCCAATGGATTAACTAAGAAAAAAGTCGAATCTGTTTCGATGGTAGAGAATCAACACATTGTAGCTTTGTATTTACAAGAAGGTGGTGTTACGAAAATCACCAAAGACATCGCTAAACTTCGTCACCTGCGTATTCTGCATCTCTATGGCGATCGCAATTTATCCCACCCTCTGCTCAATGAAATTTCACCGTCAATTGGCAAGTGCACACGACTAGAAGAATTGCTGCTCAATAGCAACGATCTCAAAACCCTACCAAAAGAAATCGCTAAATTAAAAAAGATCACCAATCTGTCCCTCGCCGATAATAAGCTTCAAGACTTGCCAAGTAGCGCACAACGATGGGCTGAAAAATTTGATCCTGAAGGCATCAAACAACAATCACCGTAATTGTTCGCCTTTACATAGTGCCACTAACATAGAGATTAAGCGCTCCTCCAAACAGCAGGAGCATTGATCACAGTAGTGATCTCAACAAAGGTCATGACTGATTCACCTGAAGCCAACGTTGATGAAAACAAGGCAGTCGAACGACGCCAATTCCTGACCTTTCTTGGCCTGAGTTTGTTTGTTTCACTATTCCTGATGCGTAATTATGCCAGAGGCTTGCCAGACAACGTATCATTGTGGGGGTACTTATTTTTTTGGTGGGCCGCAATCAGCAGCGCAGCATTTTGGCACCTTATTTTTACAGGTATTCACAAAGGCATTAATCGTTGGAGCACTAAATGGGCGAACATCAGCTTTGTCAGCATCTGTTTAATCTTCAATATCGCACTACTAACCGATGCTACTATTTACGGCATTTATCGTTTCCATTTTAATGGCATGGTCTGGAACTTATTGACTACACCAGGTGCTGGAGATTCCTTCACTATCGGCTTTGCCACTTATGCGACCGCTGTATTTTACATCTGTAGTATTATCGGATTTATAATTGGCATTCCATTCTTATTAAAAAAGGCGCAATGGTTTCAAACTTGGCTGCCAAGTCGGAAAACAACCGTCATTGTTTTATTGAGTTTCGCCAGCGTATTGGTTACTGAAAAAACCATCCAAATTATCGGTGATGTAAATTTATCTCGCGACATTGCTAGAACTAGAGAAACCACTCCGTTCTACATTCACATGTCGATGAAACGATTTTTACGTAAAACTTTTGGCATCAAGCCAACTCAAAAAAGTATCTCAGTTTCAAATTCCAGTCTCAACTATCCAAAAGCACCTTTACAATTTAATCAAGCCTCTCCGAACCCGAATATTCTGATTATGTTCATTGAGGGTGCTCGCTTCGACTGTCTCAATGAAAAGTGTATGCCACGATTACATCAATTCGGCGAACAACATGTAATTGCCGATCAACATTATAGCGGTGGCAATGCATCACGCTTTGGTATATTTTCTGCACTCTATGGCCTCAATGCCACGTATTGGCACAGCATTCTAGCAGAGCGACGAAGTCCGGTGCTGATTGATGAACTGCAACGTCGCGATTATCAATTTGGTATTTACAGCTCAACCAATTTGAACTTTCCCGAATTTAGGCAAACCGCGTTTGTCAATCTCAGTGAAGATGTAATTCATGATGATTTAGGTAAGAAAAAAATAAAAGCAGATGCGCGCTGTGCTGATGGCATCATTGAACTCATGCAAAGCAACAAACCGTGGTTTGGATTTACCTTTTTCGACGCTTCGCATCAACCCTACCGCTATCCAAAAGAAGACGCTGTCTTCAAAGTCGAAAAACGCGATATTAATTATATTAAACTGGCTGATCGTGACACCTTCGATCAAAATATGTTCAATAAATATCAAAATAGCTTACATTATATCGACAAACAAATCGGTCGTATTATTGATGCCCTTCATGAATCTAAGCAATTAGAAAATACTATTGTTGTTATTATCGGTGATCACGGCGAAGCATTTGGCGAACTCGGTTACTTCGGTCACAACAGTACATTCTCTCGTTATCAAACCCAAACACCTTGCGTCATCCATATACCCAAAGCCACTCCTCAACGCATCACGCGTATCACCAGTCACTACGATATACCTGCAACTATTTTTGAGTACTTACAATGCAGCAACGATCCCAGCGACTATGGCAATGGATACTCCTTATTTAATCAAAGCGAACATCAATTTCTTATTATGGCCTCGTGGTCTCAGGCTGCCGTACTCGTCGATGATCATTTTATCCAGACTGGTTATCAACACGGCAATTTTGGCTACACCATCTATGACCGAGACTGGCAAGAGATTCCCGACGCGGCTGAGTTCCTGGGCAAGCATCCAGGCGCCTTTGATTTCTTGATTAAACGCTCGAACGCATTTCGACATTAAAAAATTGTCTCTCACTGTTGGGCAAATCTGCGCTTCTTGTCCACTTTGTTGTTCAGGCCCCAAATCTGCGTCTTTTGAAGCAAAATGGAGCGCGTTTCAGCCGTGTTTTTAAACAATTTCAAGCTAATAGCTTACGCTTGATGTCTATAATCGACTAGATTAAATCTATACAATATATGTATAAATAATCATATTTTGTATAGATTTAAATGACCTGATATTCACTGAGCCATTCTAGATAAGTTGTTTTAAATTAATGAATTGCCAAATATTCCCAAGGTCTAAGCTGTCCGGTCCACTAACGGGCATTCGTCAATATAGCAAATAACCATGCATAATTTACATACTAATTGTATAAATTTAGACACAGCCACAGTATCGGCCCACATAGCTACCAATGGGCAGACACAGAGCTATAGTAGCGTAGATTTAGAACCCATGTCTCGACAGCACAAAAAACTAAATTTTCATCGCAGTAACAGCAACGCCTTTACCCTTGTCGAGCTCTTAGTCGTCGTCGCAATTATTGGCGTTCTGATCGCCATTTTAATACCTGCAATTAATTTCGTGCAGTACCAAAGTCATGCCACCGATGCTGCCAATACTATTAAAACTGTTCATCTGGCCGTCGAACAATACACGCTCAAAACCTCGATGCCCCTGTATCCCGATAATCCGCCAACGGCTGATCGCTATGTAGGCTTTTTAAAATATAATCCAGATGCAAGCACACCTGCAGACCAAGGTGTCCTTGGTATCTTAAGCAAAAAACAATTATTCACGCCCGCAACTGAACCAGTCGATGATGATGGATTGATGCTCGATCCGTGGGGCGAACCCTTTCATTACGTTAAAGGTAATTCTGCAAATAAGAAATCTTCAGCAACTTATGATGCCAACTTACCGCAAGACACCAATAAACCAAAAGATGCCAACCTAACACCAAAAGAGTCAGATTGGAATATCGACGATAAAAATGGTTTCACTTATATTTATTCGATTGGTGACAGCAGTGACGATGCTGATTGGATTTATATTAAAGATTCCCGAGGTGATTATTAATGCGCCTTGGACTCACACTGATTGAATTATTAATTGTGATTGCCTTTATTGGCTTTCTCGGATCAATGGTGTTGGCCGCTGCTGGTGTGGTTACCTTAAATGCTGAACGCACTGAAACAGAAGCCTTGCTCGCCAAAGTAGATTCGGCAATTAATCAATACGCTGATCGCTTTGGTTACATTCCCCTGCCAACTTGGGGTAAAGATGTTACTAACTTGGAAGCGGCCAATACAGCAACCAATAAATTATTCTGGCGTCTTGGCAAACAAATGACCAGGCAAGATCGCCTTGATTACGAAGCGCTAGTACCTGCTGCAGTGAGCGCTGCAGAATCTACCGTAACGCCAGCCGAAGCAGATCTCTACCGAGGTGGTTTTACACCTGCAGGAGCGTGGCGTGCTTGGACCGGTGGCAGTCGTAATTATCAAGATGCGGTCGTTGAATTATTAAAGCTAGTCAAAGGCGAAGCAGCTGAAATAGAGGTAAAACGCAGCTGGCAAACCATGGATATTATTTCTGAAGCAGAAATAGGCCGTCAATTTATTAAAGACAATGATGCAAGCCTTCCTGGCCCTGACACCATCGTCGATTCTTGGGGTGGTGAAATTGTTTACATTACACAATACCGTCCTGGTATCCCTTATCGCGATATCACGGTGCTTCCTGATTGGGGCTATCGCTACGACACTGATAAAGTTGGTATGAAATTAGGACAACGTCTGACTATCGTTGATGCTAATAATGATGATAGCATAGAAGATGATGCCGCAGCAAGCGATATACGTACGCATGCTTTTCAAAATTTCGAAACATCGTTTGAATTATGGAGCCCTGGACCTGATGGCTTGTTTAATGCCATTCGCGGCGAATTAGACAACGATGATAACGTGACGGCTACGCCGTATCGGTCGGAGTAAACATGTTTCGACCAATTCGCACTGCTTATACGTTAATAGAATTACTGGTGGTCGTCGCCATTATGGCGCTGATTTACAGCATGATTATTATCGTACCCGAAGAAACGATTAATGATCGACTGCATGCAGCAGCACAAGAATTACAGGCGACTTTTTTGCAAGCACGCTCATTAGCCATGCGCACCAATGAAGTGCACGCCGTTACCTTTCATATCCAAAATGCCAATGAAGGACACGTCTTTAAAAATCGCACCATTATGACTAATGAAGGCCTTAATGATGCCACTGGTGGTCACTGGTACGCAATTATAGGACCTGATAAAACCGGTAACACCAATTCAAAATCATACATACCGATGCTTGATCGCGATTATAATGAAACGAATCGTGCAAAATTATATCGAACGCTCGATGATTTTATTGAAGGCATGCAAGCTAGCCAAGTAGGACAAAAACATTTTTTACCACCGGGCGTGCGCTTTTTAGCATTATCTGACTTAGATGAAGGTCATCGTTATATATTAGATTACGAAGCAGCGTGGTGGCCAGCTAAAGGTTGTGGCCCAACATTCCCACGCCCATGGTATGGTTATTACGACAATGGACGCTTACATGCCTGGGGCGGATATGATCCCGCTCTTGATGACGCTCATAACTCCGATTATCCAATTAGTGGTTTATGTTTTGAAGGTCATGATGCTGGTAATTTTGCATATAATTTAGACGCAGATACTATTTTAGATGGCAATAGAACCTATGGACGCTTTGATCAATTTGATCTACCCAAAAACAATACTGACTCTCAAACCCCCACTAATTCTCGTGATGGTCAACCACGCGCTGTCGTTAATGGCTATTGGGGTGATGTCATGATCTTATTTATGCCTGATGGTCATGCTTATTTTACGACATGTCATACTCGCATCCGCATGTTTGAAAAAGCACAATGGAATAATAATCGCATTATTTCGCGTGGCGGCATGCGTATTAGTCATGAAGACAATAATACCGGTGGTTATCACATCACCTTAGCACGTGATGTTGACCCTGAAGATCCCATTTACACTCAACATAATACAAGCACCAATCAACCTGAATATCATTTATTTGATTCTGCTGAAGATGCCTACCAGTCTATCCGTCCATTTTTACGTGTCTTTGTTAACCGTAAAACTGGTGCGGTATCTATTAAAGACGAGTCACATCCGCATTGTCAAATAAATGAAACGACCATGTCCTCTAAGGATCCTTACCCACTCACGCCATGAACACTCGCAGCGCATTTACCTTTATCGAAATTGCTGTGTCGATTGCTATTCTAGTGATTGGTATCACGGCGGCGATGTCCTTATTAATTACTGGCATGAATTGGGCGACAGAAGCTAAGATTAATTTTTCAGCAACGGACGCAGTCGAAACCGTTCTCACCAATCCGCGTATTTTAAATCGCGTTAGTCGGCCTGCTGAACCAACACCAGCTAGCCCTGATTTCGATGACGATGTTATCAGTGGCTACCTCAACGGTTATTACATTGTACGCACGGTTGATACCAGCAGCAAAGTGACCATCGCCAACAACGGCGGTTATTACGCACGTGTACGCATCGAAGCTTATCACGGTGGTGATGATCAAGATGGTGAAAAAGTCGTCGATTTTTATTCTAGGGTTTATGTGGCACCATGAAACGTAGCGGCTTCACCCTTATCGAAATTATGATTTCATTAGCGATTTTTTTGACGCTGATGGGTATGATTGGCAATGTGTTTTTCCGTACCTCACGCATCACTAATCAATCTCTTGCCATGTTAGAACTCTTTCAAAAAGCCGAATCTATTAACAAGCATCTCGAATATGATTTTTTGAGCTTACAGCAAACCTGTGCGCTCCATTACGATGAAACCAATCGTGCATTAACCTTTATGGCAGCAAAACCACATGATCCTGCTCAAGATGGTGATTTTTTTACACAAGAGAAATGGCATGGTAATGATTTAGAATGGATACGCTGGCGCTGGAATCCGACAACTGGCGTCGTTGACCGAGGCAACTCTCGCACCTCTACCATTAAAAAAGTACAATTGATTGTGAATCGCGATATTTCGAGTCGAAAAATTCATGAAAATAATCGACGTGCGATTCCTCAACGTGACTATTTGTATTTTGTTGGTCGAGGCAATGTTTACACCGGCACCACCTTTAATGGCCCTTATGCCAGCAAACAACAAATATTTGAAAACTTTACCGCGGTGAGTGCTAATCAACCAGGCTCAGGACATGCTGACATTCGATTCCGCTTAGAAGATGCCTTTGAGAACGTTCGTACGCTTGGTGTTCTCGGTGATGCTGATCCGGTCGACAATGTGTATGCTGTGCGCAACCCCGATGGTCGCACCTATAATAAAGACTATGCTAACTTAATTGGTGATTCGGATGATAAATACTATCCAAATCAAATAGCACCATTATCAGAAGACACTGAATTTTTTCACATTGAATTACTGAAACGCGATGGCATTACTCCTATCGCAAGTGCAGATGACGATGACACCATCAATGATAACGGTGCATCCAATCCAACCATCGATATCAAAGGTATTGAGCTCAACATGCGTAATCCAGCCAATCAATTGGCTAAACGACCAGCCTTTGTGAATATCTATTATTTATTACATGACATGCCCAATGACATTCCTGGCGTCACCACCGATAATTTATTACAAGAATTACGCGATCAGGTTATCGCTGATAGCAGCTTAACCCATTCGGATATTGTTGTGGATTTGAACAACCGACGTCAGGCCCTCTACGGCTTAATTGAGTTCAATGGCTTTAACGCACTCATTATCAGTAAAAGTATAAAGTTGCCGCACTGATGAATATCCAAAACAATCATCTGCATAATAAACGCGGTACCGTCCTCATTATGAGTGTTGCGGTGATTGTATTAATTGTTTCTCTCGCAACGGCCTATTTAAAAGCGGTTTCACCACAGCGCGGTGCTGGCAAACGCCAAGTCATGCAACGCATGGCTAACAATGCTGCGAATAGTGCGCAAGCCCATGCCATTGCTGCTATACTTGATGATCATAATAATTTAAGCTACACTTCCGATCAGGGTCGTTGGCGCCAAGATTTCTTCCCCGTTGCTGCTGATAATACACTGGTTCAGCCATGGGAGTTTGAAGGTGCAACCGCAGCAGTGCGCACACCAGCCTACGACGACGATTTAAATGTTTTACCTGAAAACCGTATTACCTACATGATGTCCTTATGGGCCTTGGACGCTGTTCCGGTTTACTCGTCAGGCGCCTTCCATCGTATACTTGGTGCACCGAATGATTATTCGACATCAACACGCGCCGGTAATCCAGTTTCGCGTTGGCACAATTTAGATTATCTAGATAAAAATTTACTCAGTATTTTTGATAGCAGTCCAGATGAAGCAACTGCGCTCAATGATGCGCAATTTATCATGCGTTATTCAGTTGAAGTCTTAGATGCCGATAGTCATATAAATATCAATCCTGATTACCCACAATTTTTAAATATTCCAAGTGAGCCAAACTACGATTCAAATCTACCTAATTATCCGATGCATTACGATGTAGCGGATCCAGATAATACGCTTTATCTGAAACGGCAATCTTACATCAATCGCTTCGCTCGCTCCATTAAGAGTATGCATTCAACACGCGATGCCCGTGCTTCTAATTTACACCAGTATCTTTATGGCTATAGCCACACCGACACCGAACGTGTTGAAATTGCCTCTGACGGTGGTACCCGAGGTAATTCGAAGGCTGACCATCTCATTGCTAGCCATCGCCACGCCAGTGAAAACTTTTTTCGCGGTGATGTCACTCGTTGGGATACCTGGGCCAATAGTGAAGACAATAAACAACAAACATTTATTTATGCAGGTAATGTGCACAGCCCATGGACGATCCCCTCTGTCTTTGATGGTGCTGGCACTATGTCGGCCAGTTATTCAACGCACACCCTCGCCCAATTATTAACACCCTATGGTGCTGGGATGCGTGATCACAGCTGGGATGAAAATAATGCTAACTCGTGGTTAAATGGCAGCAGCGCCAATAACCCAAATGTACCATGGCGCATTAATTTATTAACAGCACCACTACATGTCCGTTCACATATGCTACTCGGCCTTTCTTCGCATCTCATGTTCGAAGAAAATTTAAATGGCGGTCGTTCTTCTCCTTATGATTTATTCGGCCATCATTATCCTGATGCCTTTCCGCTCAGCTTAGATGACGGTCGTCATGTGCGATTTATTGGTGGAGATAGAAATGGTGCTGAACGCATTGACTTCGGTTTCAGCTTAAATACCAGCACTGATGCCAACGGTACGATTTTTAGACCATCTCGTAATAGTTATTGGTGGGATACCGTTGCAGCACTTGGTCTGAGCATCGAGGTCGCTCAAAAGGTCTATAATTATCGTTGGAGCCCTGTCGACGATACGGTTGCACAAGGTAGTATTTACGATCCTGATTGCTTATTAGATATCAATGAAACAGATCCTGCGGTTATTCTTCAATTGGTCGAAAAAGATTGGCTGCGTATTTTAGGCGAAGACTATGATAACCCCAGTGCAGGTTTATTAGCTAGCTTAGAGCACGGCAATAAAAGAGACGTTGGTTATGGTGACACGGCTAGCAAAATGAGCTGTCGTTTAGAACCAGGTAGCAATACCCGCGGCATGGAATTTTTACTCAATGATTTGCGCATGAGTTTCTTCGGTAGCAGCGCACTTAATTTCAATGGTGATGATGCTAATGATGATGGTGTCGTTAATGTTCAAGATGCTGAAAGCACACGCGCTGGTTGGTGGCACAACGGCACACGTATGTGGAGCTGGTGGTGGGACGGCGTTCCGCGCACCAGTGATTCCAACAATGAATGGATGACCAATCCAACGTGGTATCGGATGTGGTATGGTGATTCTCAAATGAACACACCGTATTCACCTGGTGCACATAATCGTATAGCTCGTTGGACCGGAACAGAGTGGGTTGAATACATCGCCGGTGACACTGAGTTTGATGATTTTTTAGAAATTAATAAGCCATTCATCAATGACCCTGACGGCAATCCATGGTCAGCAAGCAATCCACCAATTAAACCGTGGTCAGCAACCGGACGATTTTTCGTTGGCCACAGTAATCTGTTCCGCATTTTAGTCCGTGGACAAATCTACGATAATATTACTGCTGAACATGCGGCAGAAATCAATTTCGAAAGCACCTTCGCTGTTATTAAAGATAATTCGGGTAATATGGACGACTCACATATTTTATACAAACGTTATCACATTAATAAGAATGCGGAGTAAGGAGCACACCATGCGCCTCATTTCTTTGATTTTTCTCAGCTGCTTCGCTGTTTATGCTCATGCAGCTGCGGTTAATTACGCGGAGCCTCTCCCTGGACCAAGTTGGGGTGTCTATATTCCAGCTGATGCCAATGACAATGCAGGTATTACTGATGCGACTAAAAAATGTCACTGGTATGAAAAATCTGACAATACACCAGCAGTAGTTGGTGGCTCTTGGTTTACCCACATTGTTTTCTTTAATGGTACTTTAATAACCAATAATAATGATCCTGCCATTTGGAATGGTGCGAGCGCAACCATTCACTTACGTCCTAAAGTAGATAATCCTGCAGAACTGGAAATCGTTAGAAATGGTGCCGTACTTACCGAAGCTGATGGCTATGCAATTATGCGCATGGTCTATGTACGACCTGGCAGTGGTGTCATGCCAGCGACGGTTGATATTGGCAGTCCAAAATATGAGGCACACCGACATAAAAATGAAAAGAAGGACACCGTCACTTTAGCTGGTAATTATTGGATTGCAGCCGATGAATGTAATCAAGAAATGTGGAAAGCCTTAGTCACGGATAGCATTGGCAGTAAAGCAGCAGGTTCCTTAAATGCTGACATTAATGCGTATTTAACCGACGATGAACATGCGGTGAATAATGTTGATTTTACCGGCTTTGGACAACCGTTGATGTATGCCACCTATGCCGATGCCCTTCAATTTTGCACCAATTTAACAGGAGCCATTGGCACGACCGCACGCTTACCTAATGAAGCAGAATGGGAATACGCATGCCGTGGCAGTCGCGATACCGCTTTTAATACGGAAACGGGCTACAGTCTTGGCGGTCCTGAATGGATGGTCGGCACGAACACAACGCCACCTACCCCAGTTGATGATGCTGACTTAGATAGTTATTTCCAGAAACGAAATGATGATGTTAATGGTCGCACCAACGGCACTGCGCCACCTTATACATTAACTAATAAAAATGTCTTTGTTGCCGGCAACTGGCAAAGTGAAATTTACACTGTCGAATTTATTATGTCTGGTGGTAATCCACTTAATGACCCTTCTGATCCAGCCATCATAGCTACGCAACCATTTAAAGGCATAGCCCAAGTTGAAGCTAATTTTGATAGCCGTTATAAATTATGGTACAAACCCGTTATGTATATTGCCAACGTTACCCACAGTGATGGCGTATCAGGATATTTCACCGTTATGCCGACAACCATTAATAATGTAACGCCAACTATTTTACAAGAAGCTGATCAACATAATCGCGATGTCGGTCCAGCCCATGAATTTGCTAGTGACGCCGATCATTTAGCGCATTTAGTCAAAGGTCTCTATGTAGGTGTTGATGCGAATGGTGTTTATTCACACGATCCAGACGCCATTGATACATTTCGCCGTATTACCGACGGCACCATGCCCGACGGCGTCACCGAACCAGGTGGCGGTATTGTTTACCATAAGTTGGTCGAATTTGATCAGCGCGGTATTTACATTCAGTCACCATTACCTGATGAGCAAAAGTTTTTCCAAGACGCCGATCAACAGCTAGCCGATACCATTGCCAATTTACCATTGCGAGCGAACCCCGGTGATCCGAATTCACCACGCACCACGTTTAGACAGGATGCTGATGAGCAATTAGCTGCGTGCGTCGAACGCGCGAAAAGCAATGCTAATTATGCCTATGTTAATTGGAACCTGAGTAAATTTACTTATAAAATTGAAATTGATTATGCAGCGAATTTAGTTGATAAACAAGGCACCTATGCGTTACGCAATCGCCTCGGCATTGCCAACATGCACGGAAATATTGCTGAATGGTGCATACCGGGAAACAGCACCAACGCATTAACCCGCTGGGATGGTGTTGGCACCTATGACCAAAGTACTGCATTCGCCGCAACCAAGCCTTATGTCGCTGTGCGCGGTGGCTCGTGGCAATCACCTGCTGAAAAATGTCGCAGCGCCTTCCGTCTACCGGTAAAACCAGATGCACGTCGGCCAACCATTGGTTTCCGCTTTATCGTCCCGGAATAAAGTCTTTCACTTTTTTCATCAATCACCCGCTTGTACTGCAAGCGGGTTTTTTCTTGGACTAGGCTAGCCTAATCGACGAAATTCGCTAAACTCACTCAATACAACAATGATTGGCTTAACTATTCGTTCCTTGATAATCCTTTTCAGCAGCGTGGTGCTCATTTACATGCTCGCCTTACCCACTGATTATGTCCCGCCAATCGATGATGAATTTAATGCGCTTCCTGATGCTGATATGTCACGTATTGCTGAAAAATTGTGGGAAGACGGTAATCGTGAAAGTGCCATAAGCGTCTTACATTTTGCTGTTGAAACAGGTGAACATGACGAACAAGAACAACGCAGTCCAAGCATGGCTGACAGTCGACCACTGCATAAACAACTTCTAAAAGAATATACAACGACCTTAAATGATGAGGCCTCCATTGACGGGCGTTTGTGGAACGTCGGACGTGGTGTGGTCACCGGTGAAATTGATTCCTGGGAATCGATGGCTGGCTCGACCGTCGCCGATTTTTTTGTCGTTGGTGATGTTCGCGATTTAATCGTTCACGGCTTGGTTAAAGATGATGGTGATGAACTGATATTGACGCTGAGTGCTGTTGGTATTGCCACAACCGCATGGCCCCCCGCCGATCCAGCGGTGTCTATGATTAAAGCAGCACGCAAATCACAAAGCATCTCAGAGCCGATCGTTAAACAACTTAGCAATGCCGCGTCCAATTATAAAAACGCACCTGGACCAAAAACCCAACAAGCATTGATTGACACCATGAAACCCATTTGGGATTTAGGCGGTAAATGTAAAAGTTGGTCGCAATTCAAATTGATGCTCAAACATAGTGACAGCATCGATCAATTACGCACCTTAAATAAAATTATGGATCATGGTCCACAGACCGCTAAACAAATGAATAGGATGTTTGCCGTGTGCTCACATACCGGCAAGCAATTTAAAAATTTATTTAAGCTACTCAATAAAGGTGGTCAAAAAGGTTGTGATGCCATTTATACCGTTATCCGCAAAGGCCCACCGGGGATTAAATGGTTAGCAAAGAATCCTAAATTATTAACGCGGCTAACTAAAATCGGATACAAGAATACCAAGTGGGGTTATAACGAAGCGTTGGCTACCTATGGTCGTAAAGTCATTTGGGTCAGAAATATTATCATCGTTGTGTGTATTGGACTTATTATTGCTTGCACGCCATTTTTTAGACTCTTACGTCTGCCCTTATTAATCGGCGCTGGCGTCAGACGCGTCATTATGCTGCCTGTTATTTTCTTGGTCTGCTGTTTAATTGCCGCACTGCTAACTCTCTTTTACGATCCGATTACGGTATTATTTAATAATCCACAAGCTAAAAATGCCTATGCCCAAGCACGTGACTATATTCGCGAAATACGTACGCATTTACAAGAAGATGATACGGTTGATCCAAACGATCATTTCAGGCGACAAAGCATTGCCCCAATTATTCGTTCATCCGATGGCAGCCAATGGATTTTTTGCGCCCGCAAGGATATTGGTTTTGATTGGCCTGAAATACAGGACGGTGAGATCAGCAAAGTCAGTTATATAATCAGCAAGCGCGGCGATAATCCTGCTAGTGCACCAACACCAGATCGCATACATGTATATAAACCGTATCCACTTCTTTGTGCCATCCCACTTAATGATGTTATTCAACATCAGGAAGCGAAAGCACCACTTTCACTTGATGCATTCAAAGAAAAACCACCGCTGTATTTTATGCAAGGCCACGATCATATAAAAGGCTTTAGTGCAAAGGATTATATAGTTTCTAAAGGTGGCATTGCTGTTGATATGAAAACACCGGCGAATCAACCGATTCGATTTGGTGATTTTTTAATGACATCTGATGGCTCCTTAGCTGGCTTTTACACCAACGATAGAAATTTATTAACAATTAAGCCAGATTTCCACAAACATATGGTTCAAATAATTCGTTGTAATGAAGTGAATAACAGCGGTTATCACCAGCAGTTCGTTGACGACATTAAATATATCCCTTAAATACCTATCCACTTAAGGGGAACAATATGATTCGCATCGGACTCATCGGCGCAGGACCTCGCGGTCTCGGCAACATGAAAAAATTATTAGCACATGAAGGGCGTTGTGTTTGTAGCGGCATTGCAGACCCAATGACTGAAAATGCAGAAAAAGCTGCTGAAGAACTCGGCGGCGTTGATCATATTGTTAGTGATTTTAAAGATTTATTTGAGCACAGTGATGCCATCATGATTGCCTCACCAAATTTTTTACATGCTGAACAGGCCATCGCTTCTGCTGAAGCTGGTAAACATGTATTTATTGAAAAACCAATGGCTATGAATTTAGCAGAAGCCGATGCTATTGTCGATGCTATTACTAAAGCAGGTGTTCAATCCTACGTCGGCTTTCAAGTACGCTTTGCCACCACCCCACGCACGCTCAAAACTGTTTTTGAAGAACGCGACACTGGTGATTTAATTAGCATCTGGTCACGTCGTCTGTGTAATCTCTATGCCAACATGACTGATCAACGTAGTTGGCGTGGTGATTTTCAGAAAAGCGGTGGTGTCATTGCAGAACTATTAACTCATGAAATTGATTGGATGTGTAATATTGCGGGCATGCCAACTGAAGTTTACGCAAAAAGCTACGCTGTTAAACGCCAAGATCCACGCGACAACGATCACCTATGGATCACCTACACATTCGCTAATGGTGCTACTGGTACTATCGAAGGCTCACAATGCGCACCGATCGGTAATTACAGTAAAGGCATCGTCGGTACCAAAGCATCGGTCAGTGACCGTAACTGGGGCGGCGAAGCGCATTGGGAAAGCCCAGAAGGTCATGAAGAACTCGAAAAAGTTGCTGACTTTGACAATTTCGGTAACTGGCTCGATGCCATCGAAGGCAAAGCAGCAGCAGAAACCGATGCCAAATGGGGCCGCGATATCACGTTGATTATCGAGCGTACACTCGACAGCGTTGCATCAGGCCAACCTGTCAAAATCGAATAATATACACCGCTTTTAAACAGCACTGATTGATAATTATATAGACGGCGGCCTTGCCAGCATGTCCGTGGGCTCAGTATTTTAAGCATGACCGCCATCACCCGCGAACAACAAATTCGCGGACAAAAACAAGTGATTACTACGGCCACCATCAACCCGATTGGTGGTGGTCTTATCATGGGACCCTTGGTCAGTCTTTTAGCCCTCTTTTATGGGGCGAGTGACTTTTCCATGGGGCTGATCTATGCCGCTATTTATATAACCAGTATCGGCGCACTCATTCCTCCTTTATTTTTAAACCGTGTCGACTTTACCAATATTCTTGGTTATGCATGGTTACTGCGATCGTTCTGTGGCGGCGGACTACTGCTCCTTCCATTTATCGATGACAATCAAACTAAAGTAACTGTTTTAATTATTTTATTGTATGGGTTTATGATTCTTCGATCAACCGGTGCGGCTGCCGCATCTCCAATTTTCAAAACACTTAATCGCAGCAATGAATTAACAAGTTTCATTGCAAAAATATGGAGTCGCTGGTACTTTGGAGTTCTTATTACGACTATTGTTTCATATATAGTTTTAGAGAACAAAGACCTTTTTGGTAATGAAGAATATGCTTACATGTTTTTATTATTTATTGCCCTTATATTTAATGTTATCACATCGCTTAAATATCTTAAAATTCCAAAAACTGGTACACTCGATGGTCGTGGCATCGTTTCTTTGGCTCGTGCCTTTCATTATGTGCGCAGTCGTGCTGATAATCGTGATGTCATCTACGTTGGCTTTTTACAAGTTGCTTTAGCTATTGCTGCGGCTTATCAACTTTCCCATATAAAGGGACCGCTTGAATTTAGCCCTGGTTCTGTGTTTGCTCTCACTCTGGCTGGAGTCGTCGGTGCCTTTGCCATGGCCAGTTTAGTTTCCTTGCTTGGCGACCGTGTATCGTTCCGTGCTTTATTATTTATTACACACGCATTATTAGCCGTCTGCGGTTTAGGCTGGTTGCTTATTCAATACTTACCAACTGATACCCAAGACATTTTAGCTTCTCTACTCTATATCGGTGCCACCACCATGTTGGCATTATCAGCTACTGTTCTCTCTGCGATGTCCAACGCACGTTTGCCAGATAATTTACGCTTGGAAGTTAATATTATCTTTTTATTAAACGTAACACTCTCGGCTGTTTGTGCCCTTGGCCTCATTGCTTTACTGCGCTGGTTGTGTGGAGATTACTTCACTAATCCCTACACCTTTGCCTATATTCCCTGGGTCTTATTGTGCATTGGCATTTGTATCTGGGCCGTTGTACGCCGTAGCAACAGTGATCCAGAAATCTTATCGGAGCTTTTACAGCTCAAACCAAGTAATATCCAATCAATGTACGTCACCCAACGAGTGAGCCAAGAAAAAGCCGAGTATTCACGACACCGTGTAAGGCAAATAGAAAATGCACTCTTAACCGACACACCAGCTACACGAGAAAGTTTATTAAAATTTTTGCAGTCAAATCATATGACCGACCGCCTCGCTGCGTATTATAGTTTATTTGAACGTCCCTATAAAAAAGCCTATCCCATTGTACGCAAAGAAGCACTTGATCCGTTTTCACCTATTCGCCATGAGGCCATTACTGCACTTGGTCTTTCCCAGGATGAAGAAAACATAGAGACCCTCAATCAACTATTAGAAGAAGAAAACGAACGCCTGGTCAGCTCAGCTATAAAATCATTATTACGTCTTAATGCACCAATCGACTACGATAAGGTTTTAGAACATTACAAAAAAACCGACGATTATCGTCAGCGACATGAAATAGTTATCGGCCTGTCAGAGAACAAACAGCAAGAACTCTTAAAAACAATACTTATCGAAGAGGGTCAAGGCGAAACAGATAGACGCTGGCTCACTACCTTATCACTGCAATGGGCTGATACCTTGAATCGCCAACAAAGCATGGCGATGTTCTTACAGCTTGAAAATGAGGGTGATGGTGAAGGCGTCGATGATGTCTTACGTGAAATGGCCAATGTGTATCCCGACATCTGGCAAGAGCGCTTGGAGAATTGGTCGGCGCATAAAGATCCCGATAAGTTTATAACATCCTATCCACAAATAAAACTGTGGCCCGTTCGTCATTCGCTTGATATGTTGCTTCAGTTACTCATCTATATTTGGTCACAAGAAGGCGATCCCCAATGAGCAAGCCACCTGTCTTATTTATCACGGCTCACCCTGATGATGTTGCCTTTAACATGGGCGGCACAGCGCGTTTACTGATGGAGAATTATAAAATACATAGCTACTGCCTATCGAGTGGTGAGCGCGGCTATAATGGCAAGGATCCCAGTCCTCCACTTCCGAGCAAAGAGCTCGGTGATCAACGCGAAGCCGAAGAAGTTGCCTCCGCTGCATTAATTGATGCTGAATTAACATTTTTCCATCAACCGGATGGGCATATTTTTGCCAACAAAGATATTATCGAAAAAATCAGTGATTTAATTAAAGAAATGGAACCTGTCGCCGTCTTTACCATGGGTCCGTACGAAAAACCAGACCACGCCGCTTGCTTTCAAATTGCTCGCCATGCGCTGTATCTGGCAAAGCGCTTTTGGGAGACTGAATTTTACACCAATATTACCATCGGTGAATCGCACAACGCTTTTAACCCAAATATTTTCGTTAACACCAGCGCAGTTATTGAGCACAAAAAACAACAATGCTACGCACACCAACATCATTTACATGATGACACGTACTGGGATAAACTACTCGAACGTGACAAGGCACTTGGAAAAATTGCTTGTTGCGAAACTGCAGAGGCGTGGTTTAGCGAACTCACCCTGATGTCGGAGCGCTGGAAACGCAAGGCAGGCTGTATCCTCATGGACCTACCTATCGTTCCTTCCTAGTTATTCTATTTGCTTGCTATTCGATTTCGTGACTACGTCCGCTATTCCAACGGGCTAAGCGTTCCATTTGTACAGCATTAGCCTTACCCGCAGAAAAGCTCACGGTAAACATCGCAATTGGTCGGTAGCGATTAATAAAGTCGATAGAGGCGTGAATATCACCCCAATCTTTTATCTGCGTTTCGTAAGGAGCCCCATCAGATAAAAAGTAAATGGTGTCAACAGGGCCTATTTCCATACCGGCTTCCATTGAATCGATCGAACGCGTTGCCCAACTTAAATCCATTTCTGATACATATTTAATCAGTCCTTTTTTATCCTGACACAGTTCACCGCCATAATAAATTTCAACTTTACCACCAAAATCTACCATGTTAAAATACACAACTTTATTTAAACCTTCGATCGACATCGTGGCTTGCTCGCGTAAATTTTCTATTTTTTGACCGCGCATACTATTCGATGTATCAACAACAAAGCACAGTCGATCTGAAAAAATCGGTAAGCCGTAGAATTCACCATTAACTGGCACGAACATATCAATTGGTAAATAGGCTGATCGAAATGCTTTGGTCTTTTCTAAATCAACCTGGAAATCTTTCTCTGCCTCATTCCACCAGTTCTGCCATTGCTTGGCATTTTGATAATGAGCCTTCTCCCCTTTGATCGAATTCAATGCGTAGGTGATATCCATACGTAAACGACCGGTTTCTTTTCCTAGTAAATGGATCAGTGGTTGAACTGATTTTTTATCCGGAATTAAACCCAGCGAATCAAAAGCTTGAATCATGACCGGCCAGGTACGGCCTTTACGTTCTTCGACTTTATCTAATAAAACATCGACACTGCTTGGATCAGCAATGCGACCCATAGCTTTTGCTGCTTCTATTTCCACACGAACATCACCATGATACAGTGCTTCATGCAATGCTTCCATCTGTACGGCCTTGCCTTGCACACCAAGTGCTTCACAGGCGAGTGCCAATACTGGGGTGCGAATGACATTATACATCACATCTGCATTTGGTGTACGCATGGACTTCGGTTGCTTGCCGACTTTACCTAATGCTTTCTCTAATAAGGCCGCGTCCAATGCCTTACCATTGTTTGCCTGATACAGTAGTTGTGCGCCAGCGATAACGCCACTTTTATTTTCTAAAGCAGCGACCGCTGCATCGAGACTGGCGTCTGGTTGATAAGCTGCAGCAATGGCTGCATATTCACGAACAGCGCTCGATTTGGATTCGAGCATCCGTAGCACCAAGGCTGCATTTATTTTCCCAGAAAATGATTTACCTTTTTTGTTTTTCTTTTTTTTCTTCTTGGCTCCATCATCACCTTCAGGTGCTTTTGGTGCTGGCATCCGCGCCGCTTTTTCTTGACCAATCAATTGCATAATAGCAGATGCCGCTTGAACGGCCGCAGCCAATTCTTGGCCTGCTTTTATTTTAAATAAGGCCTCGCACCATTGATCACGATTGGGCGATAAGGCGATCAAGCTCGCCGTCTTGTCAAATTCATTGGGGTATTTGCTTTGTTTTAAAGCGGCCTCTATTAACGATTTATCAATCTGCGCATGGCTTGCTTGAGCCAGAAATCCGAAGGCAGTACGTCGCGTTATCGCTTCCTTTGATGTTTTGATCAAACCGATGGCTTTGTTTGTTTCTGAGAAACCCTTGCTGCTCAAATCACTGAGCAGGTCCGCTCCTGGTAGGAGCATTGGCAAACAGATTAGGCAAATCGCAAACAGGCGCATAACAAGATTCTCCTAGTGTTAGGCAAACGGAATGGTATCGAGTTTTGCCCTTTTTGCTAGGATTTTCTACAAATATCGTCTTAAATGCCATTTTTCACCGGTTTTATGCTACTATAGCCCCTGTTAGTCTTATTTGTTTAGGCAGTCACAATTTCTTGAAATCTCAGTTATTTGACTAACATGTTTGGCATATTGCCGACAGAAAGGAAGATAACCGTGATTCGTTTAAGTATGCTCATCACTCTTAGTTTGCTCGTACTCGGCAGTACCAGCGCCGATCTTAGCGCTGCAGCAAAGAAAAAGAAAAAACACAAAGTCATCCCAGCTGAAAAGCACATGGTTCATGTGCCTGACGCCGATCCAACAATCGATACGTCTTTGGGAATCGTTAAAGAACTCCGTGGCGTTCATCCACGACTGTTCCTCAGCAAGGAAGAGTTTCAGGCGCTCTATAAACAAAAAGATAGTGATCCTATTCTTAAACATCACATTAATTCTATTATAACAACGGCGTCAGGCATTCGTGTAAATCCCAAGGGACTGGCAAGAATGTATGCAAATGCCAACGCTGGTGTTGTGCATGCATTAGGGCGCCTACCGAATTTACCGTTGGCTTATTGTCTTACCGGTGATGAAAAGCTCCGTGATAACACCATCGCGCTCCTTAAAGAAATTGTCAGCCAAGCACATTGGGATACTGGCGCTGAAGCCGATAGCGGTATGGGCGGCTCCTGTGTGATGTTACTCGCAGCCATGTGTTACGACGCCGTCTACAATGATTTAGATCCTGAATTTCGTGATCAAGCGACGCAAAAATTATTTACTCATGCACGCCGCATGTACCACCTCGGTCATATGAAAAAAGGCTTACATAAAGTTAAATACTGGCAACAAGACCCAGCCAATAATCATCGTTGGTTTCGCAATAAAGGTTTAGTTTCATGCTTATTAGCCGTAGCCGATAAAGAAGGCATCGAAGCTAGCTGGATGCTCGAACAAACTAAAAAAGAAATAGACTACGTGATGAAATGGTTTCCTGACGAAGGTGATTGTCATGAAAGCGTCACCTATTCTCAATTTGGTTTCGCCCACCTTGCCTACGCTATTACTATGATGGATCGCTGTCTGGGAACTGCTTACCGCAAGCATGAAGGACTGCACGAGGCGTGGTCTTCGCAAGTGTATTCATTTGATTTTAAACGTCGCGGTCATTTAAGTTATGGTGATTCAAAAAATGGACCTAATCGTAAATGGAATAAAACAGGCGCTTTCTTTATCGGCCCTGCATTATCAGGCGATGAAACTGCGCAGGCAGCTATGGTCGCAATGCACAATGCATGCATAAGTGAAAGCAATTCAACGTGGTCAACCATACTTTATTATAATCCCAAAGTTAAAACAGGTTCACTAGATTCATTACCGAAAAGTCGTTTATTTGGTGATCTCGGGGTAGCGTGGATGCGCAAAGATTGGACCGATTCATCACCATTATTTATGTTCAAATGTGGTCCCTATGGTGGCTTTAAACTCAATGAATATCGCCACATGAATCCAAACAAACCAAATTATATTAGTGTTGCACATGACGATCCAGATGCCAATACCTTTGCGATGCATCTAGACGGCCAGCACGTTGCTCACCCAAGTGTTTATGATGCACCGAAATTAACCGCTAATCACAATACTATTTTAGTTAATGGTAAAGGCCAATTAGGTGAAGGATCGGGTTGGACCCAGCCGATTAAAAATAAGGACATGCGCACGCTGAGCTATGTGACTACATGGAAGCATGATAAAGAAACTGGTCGTACCTTTGTCGAAGGCGAGGCTGGTAATGCCTATCCAGATTTAAAAACCTTTCGTCGCAGTGTCGCCTGGCTACCTAATGAATACATTTTGATCTTAGACGACATTACCGCTAATGGTCAACAAAACATTGCTTGGAATAATCACTCACCAAAAGCACAGCTTACTGACGCTGCGTCTGGTCTCGGTATATTCGAAGGCGAAGCTGGTGCACAAATGCCTTTCCAAGTCATCGCCAATCAACCTATTACTGGCAAGGTATCTGGACACATTATTAAAAGCCCAAAGGGTAATAAACAGGTTCAAAAAGTTTCATTCAGTGCAGATTCCGATGCCATTCAATATGCCTGCGTACTCAATCCGTGGAAAAAAGCTGGATTAAAGATTTCTTATAAAAATGACGGCAGTATTTCAGTCGTACATGTACAAGGTGATGGCATCGACGATGTCTGGACTTGGCAAGCAAATGCAGACATGAAGACACCTTCACAGATCGTGTGTAAGCGTGGTGGTAAAGAAATCATAAGTATTTCTGCTAAAGATAAATTTGAAGAACATTAAACGAGGAATTCATTATGGGTGTTTCGATTCGCGATGTAGCTAAAGCATGTGGAGTTTCTACCTACACGGTGTCATCTGTCATCAACGATAAAGGTCGTATATCTGACGCGACGCGCCAACGCGTCTTGTCCATTATACAAGACATGGGCTATGATGCGAATCGTAACGCCCCGCATCGTCGTCGACTCACCCACTGCATTGGTTTGGTGATGCCCTTCGGCGATGCGCCAAGTTCGAGCTTTTATTTTCGTGCGCTTTCCAGCGCTAAAGCAGCGACCATTGGCACGCGACTCGAATTAGTCGTCTATTCAGAAAATGAAATCGATGAGATGCTAAACGATCCAGAGTGCACACAGACGATTCAAGCAGATAGCCTGATCTTTTTCGCACCAAAAATTAAGAAGTGGAACGCACTCGCGCGTAAACTCGTCGATATGGATATTCCTGTCGCAGTCATTCGCAGACAATGCAACATTAATGGCGTCTTAAGTGTTTGTGATGATGACCATGCAGCTATTTATCGAGCAACCGAGCACCTTATTCAACAAGGGCATCGCTACATCGCTTTTTTAAATTTTGGCCGAGGAAAAAACCCTCTCGCTGCAGATCGTCTAAAAGGGTACCAGGACGCTCTGACCGATAATAACATACCGAACTTAGAAGAGTTAATCATGAGTAGCGGTGGCGGTGGTAAGGCCATTGCAGATTTATTACGCAATCACTTAGTGGATGAGATTATTCGTCTGCGTAGCCAGCACATGCCGGTATCGGCCATAGTCCTACCAAATGATGGCTTAGTCGGCCACGTCATGGGTGCATTACAAGAAGCTGGATTAAAAGTACCACGTGACATTGCCATTGTCGGTTATGGCAACGAACCGATTTGCACCCAACTCTATCCACAGATAACCGCAGTGAACATGCCGATTGAAGAAATGGTCAAGCATGCGGTCGAGCGATTATCGAAGAAAGACAATCAAGCGATTAAGACCTATGTCTTCGAAAATGAATTAATTAAACGCGAAAGTACTTAGTTGGCAAATTCGTAGGCACCAATATCCGGTTTGCCTTGACGCTTGGATCCGCTGTAATCACCGACTACGTCTAAGTCTGCCGCTGCGTCAATAGCAGGGCTATTAGCTTTCAACTGAAATTGCTTGTCTCCTGAAAGATGGAGAACTTTCGCTGCGCTCACATTCTGCAAAGAACTAGTAGACTTATCTTTATCACAGAGTCTGAGAAAAATATTGTGACTATATTCTCCTGGTAAATTTCCGGCTACCCCATCTAAAATATTATTCTTAACCACTATTTGCTCAGGATTTTTATTATTGCTGAAAATAGCTGTTTGCCAATCGGACTTCGGATTACTATTAATCACCGTATTATGAATGATACGAATATCACGAAACGGTGTGGCAACCCATAAGCCCATGCCCATGCCACCATCGGCATCAATCACATTATTTTTAATCACTACGTTGACTGCATCTTGAATCGTTAATGCAACATTGCCGTTGCCCTTAAACACATGATTGCGTTCAACGATTAAATCCGTGCACTTCACATAAAAGGTTAATCCATTGGAGTGCATGCCATGGAATTCAGAAACCGAGTTGCCAGAAATCAAACCACCATTTGTCCTGACATAAGATAAAGCCGTACCAGTTGGTTTTACAATGGTGCAATTAATAGCATCACAGCGCTTGCCTGCTTCAAAGCGCAACCCGCGAGTTTTCACTGGCAAGTGATGGAAATTACAATTTTTTAATTGGACATCTTGACTGCGCACACCATGGATCCCAGCTGTGCCACTAGCCATAGTCACCTCGGTATTTTGTACGGTTACGTGTTTGCTATCCCAAATATCGATAGGGCTGGTCTTATGACCTGATTGTCGTTCAATTTTAAATCCATCAATTACGATATGTGATTGTTTTTGAATATTGAATGCCTGCTCTTTTACCGAGTAAGAAATCTCATCTACATTGCTACCATTGCGTGGATACACGAAGACCCGTGCCATACCGTTACCGATGTCTTCAATGGCATATTCGCCAGGTATATCAATTAATTTTACTGAATTCAGTAAAGAATACTTGGTAGTCTTGTACACGGTATCCTTTAATGCAGTCACTCTGAGTGTGTGCGTTTTAGGGTCAAAACCGGTTACTTGTAAATACTTGGTGAAGTTATGACCGCCATGCACAGCCATGGTCATACCATTATAATAATCAGCTGTTTGTGCAGTTAAGCGTTGCGGATCACTAAAGGACATGCCCGCAAACTCACTAGCCTTCTTCTCGAGTACATTGACATCATCGCTGTTCCACGCAGCGACCTGCTTCACAGCGGTGTAGTTATTCTTTGGTTTCTTGTCATGCGAACTCGCCAGTTTAAAGCCAAAGTCACTCACTTTGATCGGCTTATCAAGCGTAAAACGCTGCAGACCACCGTCACCTTTTTTCAACTGCACTTTTTTCACTAATTTTTTATCAGCATAAAACCATAAATCTTTTACCTGGGTATGCTGTGGCACCATACTAATACCAAAGGCTGTAATCGTATGTTCGACATTAGTCGCGACATGAATGGCAGCTTCACCAATCGGACTGACTACTGCTGATCCTTTTTTCTCTACAACGAGAGATGCCGGTCGTGATTTATTCGGCCAGGTACCGGGACCGAGATAAACCGTCACATTATCGCTCGATTTTAACTTAGTTTTGACCTCATGAAATTCATGGACACGATCTTGAAACATCGGATCTTTTGGATTGGGCCATTGCGCCACCGGTAACGGCAAATCATTATCGCACAGCAAAAATGCCCTCCAATTCGCATCACGTTTGATATCTGCATAATAGATCTTATTCCACAATGTATTAGCACCTGCCATTTTTTCCTCAGAGCAGAGCTTCCAGTTTTTTATCGAGGCAGAACCATCAATAATAGCAGGTCCCTTACCAAAATTTCCTGACGTATTACCGTCAAAGCGTATCGGCGCACCTTGTGATCCTGACCATTTAACCTCTATACCGCCGCGATAACGCACGCCACCTTTGAAATAAACGGTGTCCCCTGCTTTTAAAGTAGCGCTTTTTGCGCGATCAATGGCATTGAGATCGCCCGGACAATGCTTCCATGCCGCATCTGCGCTTGTTCCAATATTGCTATCATCACCATTTTCATAATCGACATAATATTCAGCAGACGAAAGCATAGCACATAATCCTAATAAAATGAATATTCGCATAACTTAAATTACCTTTTTTTCAACATAGCTTAAATGAGATTGATCCGCCGCACTCACTAAGTGTTTAAATATATTTCGTTGATCGCTGTCTGATGATAAGTGCTCTGGATGCCATTGGACTGCCATAAACCACGCACCATTATCATTGACACTGCCAGGCTCAATTTCAAATGCCTCAATGATTCCATCATCACTGCGCGCTGCTATGCGTATGCCCTCTGGTAATGTACGATCATCAATCGCTTGATGATGAACACTATTAACAATTGGATGCACAGTCTTAAACATAGTACGCAGCATCGTGCCCTTTTGAATTTCCAAAACGTGGGCATGCTCTTTGAATCGCCTTTTATGTTGATGCGCATATGGCCTATAATCATTAATATCTTGAATAATTGATGCACCAAAATGAATCGCCGCTAATTGAGCGCCTGCACAAATGCATAATATCGGCAATTTTTGTTCTCGCGATGCGGCAAATAACTGAAAATCATGGTGCTCACGTTGCTTGTCCATCGCATTGGACAACGGATGCATTGCCTGATTAAATAAGCCGGCGTCATAATCATTGCCACCTGAAAAGATGATACCATCAAGAGCAACTAATTGATCATGTATATATTGGTCAGCAAGGTGTGGAATTAAATACGGAATACCGCCAGCTTGTGAAATTGCGTGTGCATATTCGTCACGCAAATACATACCACCCTGTTCTGGTCTTGCACAGGAAATACCAATAATTGGCTTCATGATGAATGAACGGCCTCTTGCACCTTGCCACTGCGATCATCAATCGCTTCACTAGGGTGACCCTCAATCACATTATCCTTTAATTGCAAATTAATGATGTTTTCACCGACGTAGAAGGCATGCATCTGCGCTTTCTCAGTATCAGCGCGCGTTTCACGAATGGTATTACGCTCAAATAATAAATCTTCAGTGCTACCATACAATGAAACACCATAACCCCGTAATTCATCAGCGGGTAAATAACGCCATTGTTCGGGCACATTATCTGGAAGCGTTCCGTTGTTTTCGATCAGATTGTCACGGACGATACAGCGATGGGCACTATTCGCTGGTGTTTTCTCACGAAAGTGAATGCCATGTTTCCAATTTTCATAGACATGATTATCGGCAATCAGATTATCGGTGTCTTTATGACCAATGGAAATGCCATGACGGAAATTCTTCCAACCGTTATGATGGATAGTATTGTGGGTAAAAGTCGAATGCGAGATACCCCAGCAAATATACAAACCATCACTGCCGTTATGATGAATGTCATTACGGGTAAATGTGGTGTGGGCACTGTGGCTACCGGGATGTGCACCGTAATTCGTACAATGTGAAAATTCACAATCTTCTACCCGACCATGGGTACTTTGCTGGCTAAAGATTAATCCATCACCAACACAATTAGTGACTTGAACATTTTTTACCAACCAACGCTTACTGCGTCGCGCATAAATACCAGGACTACCGTAACCATCGTCATTGGGGCCGCCGCCATCAATCGACAAATTTTCAATAACAACATCATCGGCGCGTTCACCGTGAATCATGGGAAATTCATTGGTAACAATACCGCCTTCTACAGCGCGATAATCGGTATCGAGGAAATCGTCGAGATATAAAATACCATCTTCTATATGCGTAATGTAGCGCGGCATATATCGGTTACTCTGACCGTTAAACCACAACGATACACCCATACCGGCCTCAAATAATTCAGGCTGTATGGGTGAAATTTGAGTTTGCGCTTTGTCGGCATCACAAACGAGTCCGCAATTAACTACCGGAACACGTTTCAATAAAGTTTCTTTACCCGCCCCACGTAGTGTGATATTTGATCCCATGCGCAAGCTGTCGCTCAAAATGTATTCACCTGTATCGAGCTGAACAACACCACCGCCACGACGCACTAAGGTGTCGATAGCCATTTGTATGATGCGACTGGTATTACCGCGCAAGTCAGTGCTTTGTGGACCGACATGAATTTCGTTGGTATTCATTGTATTACTCCCGCTGTGCTGATAAACTACCACAGCTTTTCTTTATAATTAATCCTGGTTCTAAGCAGATAAATTCTTCTTGATATTTATCCTTATGTTCAATTAATTCTAACAATCGTTTGGCTGCTAACTCAGCAACACCTTGTCGCTTTGTGTCTATCGTGGTAAAAAAGTCCGATCCGTTGTATTCATCGAGAACATTACCCGAGGCTACAATGGCAACGTCACCTGGCACTGAATAACCACGATCATTGAGTTCATCTTTAAATCCGGCTGCTAACACATCTGAGGCGATAAAGTATGCATCTTGTAATTCATCTGCTTCAATAATGTGTTTAGCAAATAAACGCCCTTCACGGTAACGATTTTTCTGATTACCACCAATTGATTCGATCGCATAACTATGCTCAGCATTAATCTTTAATTCTGTGCACGTTTGTTGAAAACCTGACAAGAGTTCCTGATGTCCAATTAATCGTGCAGGTGATGAACTAATAAAACCAATACGTTTGTGACCTAAACCATGCAGATGCTTTACGGCTATAGCAGAAGAATTTTTGGAACGTAAACCAACACTGCGCGTTTGTTCATGACGTTCAAATAATTGAATACCCATAACCGGTATCGACAATTTATTTAAGTCTTCGACTATTTCGCTATGAAATAAATCATAGGTCGATGTATGAATAAAATACAGCAAGCCATCAATGCTTTTACTTGCGGCTGCACTAATAATCCGTTGCTTAATATCTTCAAAACCACCGTAAACGAGTAAGTTATAATCAGAGGCATCTAGTGTTTTACCGACGCCACCCATGACGTCTCTGGCCAAATCATCGCGCATTCCAGCTAAATTGGCCGAATAAATTAAACCGATGGTGTTACTTTTTTGTTTACGCAATGACTTGGCAGCCGCATTGGCATGATAACCCAATTCCTGCGCAGCTTGCATGACCTTTTGTTTGGTGCGCTCACTGATCGGAAACATGCGCTCTTTCTTATTCAGCACATTCGATGCGGTGGATAGGGCACAGCCGGCTTGTTTAGCTACATCTCTGAGCGTTACGGGCATCGATTTCCCCTCATATGCGAAACGTTATACGCGAATCGTTTCGCATAGCAAGGTAAAAACACACAAATAAATCATAAATGTAGTATATATAACTCTTTATGTAAGTGTTTTGTCTAACGGTAAAATCTCACAGAGACACGGAGACACGGAGGGTCTTCAAACAGATCTCCGTGACTCTGTCTCTCCGTGAGAACTATAAATCATTGAGCCAGCGAGGCTTATAAACCGCATGCGGAGCCGTTAGCTTTCGCTTAGG